>PNLY01000047.1 GCA_013823325.1 Methylobacterium sp. | reverse complement strand
GAGCCTGGCTCCGGCGGCATGGGCGATCTCAGCCACCGCGGCGATGTCGGTGATGGTCCAGAGCGGGTTGGACGGCGTCTCGGCCCAGATCAGCTTGGTGACGCCCGGCTTCACCGCCTCCTTGAGCTTGGCGAGGTCATCGGTCTCGACGAAGTCGATCTTGAGGCCCCAGCGGGTCGCTTCGGTCAGCAGCCAGGCGCGCAGCGCCCAGTACATCACCTTGGAGGCGACGACATGGTCGCCGGGCGAGAGCGCCTGGAACACGGCGGTTGCGGCGGCCATGCCGGAGCCGAACAGCAGGGCGCCGGCCTTGGCCTCCTCCAGCATGGCGAGCACGGCCTGTGCCTCATGCACCGTCTCATTGTCCGGGCGGCCATAGACGAAGCCCGAGGAATAGGCGTTGTCCTCATCTCGGATATAGGTCGTCGAGAGATGGATCGGCGGCACCACGGCCTTGGTCAGCGGGTCGATCTTGCCCATGGCCTGGGCGGCGAGCGAACGGGGGTGCAGCGGGCGCTTGGTCATGGCTGATCCGATTTCCACTATGTGAGACAATTCATCTCATCTGGATTGCTGCAGTGCAAGAGGCTCGTCTTGTGCGGCGCGCAGACACACCCCATTCTCGCCGCATGAGCATATCGCCAGGCAGAGCCGATCGTCAGCCGAATGTGTGGCTTGCCGCACTCCTCGCCATCCTGCCCGTCGTCGCGGCGTCGCTGATCGGCAGCGCCGTGACGGTGCCGCAGATTCCGGGCTGGTATGCGGGCCTCATCAAGCCGCCCTTCAATCCGCCCAACTGGCTGTTCGCCCCGGTCTGGACGACGCTGTTCGCGCTGATGGCTCTGGCCGCGTTCCGCGTCCTGCGCCGGCCGGCCGATATGCCGGGCAGGGCGCAGACGTTGGTCGCCTATCATGCCCAGCTCGGGCTCAACGTGCTCTGGTCCTGCGCCTTCTTCGGCCTCAACAGTCCGGCGACCGGGCTCGTCGTGATCGCGCTGCTGCTGGCGGCGATGATCTGGACGATGCGGCGCTTCGCAGCGCTGGGCGACAGGCTGTCCGTGGCGCTCTTCGTGCCCTATCTCGCCTGGGTCTCGTTCGCGAGCCTGCTCAACGCCTCGATCTGGTGGCTGAACCGCTAGCCTCGCGGTCGCTCACCCGATCGAGCGCTCGATCACGCGCAGCACCGTCTCGCGCAGCTCGGCGATGGTGAAGGGCTTGGTCATCACCTCCGAGACGATGGTCTCCAGGCTCTTGGCCCGCTCGCGCTGCTCGGCATAGCCGGTCATCAGCATGATGGTGAGGTCCGGGAAGTGCTGCTTGGCGGCGAGTGCCAGCGCGATACCGTCCATCAGCGGCATGCGGATATCGGTGAGCAGCAGATCGAAATGGCCCTGCTCGGCGATCAGGATGTCGAGCGCCTCGGCACCGTCGCCGGCAGTCAGGCAGTCGTGCCCGTCCATGGCGAGGCCGCGCGCCACCAGCGAGCGCAGGCTCTCCTCGTCATCGACCACGAGAATGCGCGACATCGCTTCAGATCCCTGGCAGGCCGGCCTGGTCGGCGGTCTCGATCACGCCAACATAGGGCAACTGGCGATAGGAATGGGCGACGTCCATGCCGTAGCCGACGACGAAGTAATCGGGACATTCGAAGCCGACATAGTCCGCTTCGATGTTGACGGCGCGCTTGGCCGGCTTCTCCAGCAGCACGGCGGTCGATACGCGCGCGGCGCCGCGCGCGGCGAGCAGGTCCTTGGCGAAGGCGAGCGTGCGGCCGGATTCAAGGATGTCGTCGACGAGCAGGACATGGCGGCCGCGGACGTCGCTCTGCACGTCCCTGAGTATCTCGACCTGGCCGGAGGAGACGGTGGCGGCGCGATAGCTGGAGAGATGGACGAACTCGACCTGCGGGCTCATGCCGGCGCGATGCATGGCGCGGATCAGGTCGGCGACGAACATGAAGCTGCCCTTCAGCACCGCGACGACGAGCAGGTCCTCGCCGGAACTGGCGGCAATCTCCGCGGCCATTTCGGCATTGCGCGCGGCGATCGCCGCCTCGTCGTAGAGAACGCGGATACGCTTGGGCTGGGACATCGACGACCGTTCCTTTCGGCGCGGGCCGGTGCCCGCGCAGCCCCGTGATCGCGGGCTAAACTCTTCAGGCTCCAGTCATAGCGTCCATGTGCGGACAATTGAAGCGGCCGGACCCCTGCGATGTGGAAACCGCCAAGGGATCAATGGAGGCTGGCGATGCCGTCCGGGCTGGCGTTGCCGAAGCGCAGCTGGACCGAGCGCCCGTCATTGGGCGGCGAGGCGAGACGGGCACGGAAATGCATCAATTCCGCCGGCTCCAGCGACGGGCGCGGCGGTTCCGTCGTCCAGGTGTAGAGCACCGTGCCGTCCTCGCTTTGCACCATCACCGTGATCGGCGGCACCTTGGTCGTGCCCTTGGCGATGTTGGTGACGTCGCCGGAGACGACGAGGAAGCGTCCCTGCTGATCCTGGACCAGTTCGCTCTCGACGGCGCTGAAGGCGAGGCCGCGCACGTTGACCGGCAAGCCGATGGTCGCATAGAGCCCGGCGAATTGCGGCACCACCCGGACGACGCGCTCGCGCTGCCAGAGGCCGAGACCGAGTGCGACGAGACCGACGGCGACGAAGATGCCGGTCGCGGCAGAGGACAGCCGCGCTGCCGGATTGCGGGGGGCAGCCCAGCTGCGCTTGCGCTTGGAGGGGCGTGATTGTGCAGCATCCGGCTGGGGGGGCTCGGCCCGCTCCGACGCGATCGCCGAGATGCCGGCGTCGATCTCGGCGGCACGGCGCAATTCCTCCTCCAGTTCGGCGGCGGTCTGCTCGGCACTGGGAGGGCTGGGAAGGTCCGGGATTGCCGCATCCAGGTCGGATTGCAGGACTTCCTCCGCCGGCCGCGCTTCGATCGCCTGCGGCGGCTCGATGAGCCAGGTCGTCTGGCAACTGGCGCAGCGCACCTTGCGCCCGCCGGTCCCGATCTTGGCCTCGGCGATCTCATACCGGCTGGCGCAGTTGGGGCAGACGATCTGCATGGCCTTAAAAATGCTCGCTCCGCGCTGCATCCCGGGGATGTCGGTCCGGAGCCTGGTCCTCCCGCCGCTGCGCGCAAGCGCAAGCGGGTGCGGCCAGCCACTCCGCCTCCCATAGGGTCGATTTATGGTTAACGTCGCGTAAACCCTGCGCCGTGCAGGGCTGAGGAAAACCTGCCGGCGCTTCCCGCCCGGGCGAGGTCTCGGTGTAAGGTCGTGTCGGCTCGGCGCCCGTCCGGCACGATTCGGAAAGATCAGCGAGAGGAAGTGCGTTGGTTCGGTTCGAAAATGTCGGCTTGCGGTACGGGATGGGCCCGGAGGTGCTGAAGGACATCAACTTCAGCATCGCGCCGCGCTCCTTCCAGTACCTGACCGGGCCGTCGGGCGCGGGCAAGACCACGCTGATCCGCCTGGTCCTGATGGCGCTCAAGCCGACGCGGGGCCTGGTCAACCTGTTCGGCCAGGACGTCTCGCGCCTCGAAGCCGCCACGCTCACCGATTTCCGCCGGCGCATGGGCGTCGTCTTCCAGGATTTCCGCCTACTCGACCATCTGACGGTCTACGAGAATGTCGCGCTGCCGCTGCGCGTCCTCGGCAAGGAGGAGGCGGGCTATCGCGCCGAGGTGGTCGAGCTGTTGCGCTGGGTCGGGCTCGGCGAGCGCATGCATGCGGTGCCGGCCGTGCTCTCCGGCGGCGAGAAGCAGCGCGCGGCGATCGCGCGCGCCTTGATCAGCCGGCCGCAATTGCTGCTCGCCGACGAGCCGACCGGCAATGTCGATCCCGGCCTCGGACGGCGCTTGCTGCGCTTGTTCATGGAATTGCAGTCGCTGGGAACGGCGGTGGTGATCGCGACGCACGACATCGCGTTGATGGAACTCTACGACGCGCCGCGCCTCGTGCTGGCGGATGGGCATCTGCATGTCGATGCCTGACCATCTCGACATCGACGAGGCCGAGGAGGAGCGGCCGCGCAGCGGCTCGCGCCTGCCGGCGAGCCTGCGCCGCGACCAGCCGCTAGTGCCGGTCGATTCCGTCGCGGGCCGAGCGCTCGTCGTCGTCATCGCCATCCTGACCTTTCTGGCGGCGCTGAGTGCCGGCGCGGCGCTGCTTGCAGCCCGTGCTTCGGAACAATGGCGCGGCGCGGTGGCCAACGAAATGACGATCCAGGTCAGACCCGATCCGCGCCGCAATATCGAACAGGACATCGCCCGCGCCGTTGAACTCGCCCGGGCCGTGCCCAGCGTCGCCGAGGCACGGCCGATGCCGCGGGCCGAGTCGGACAAGCTGCTCGAGCCCTGGCTCGGCGCCGGGCTCGACCTCGTCGAATTGCCGATTCCGCGCTTGATCGTGCTGCGGCTGTCCTCGAGCTCCGCCAATGATCTCGTAGCGTTCAGCCAGACATTGCGGCGTGAGGTGCCGAGCGCGACGCTCGACGACCACAGGCTCTGGGTGCGCCGGCTCTCGACCATGGCGAGCACGATCATCCTCGCCGGCGTCGCCGTGGTGCTGCTCGTGCTGGTCGCAGCGGGACTCGCCGTCGCGTTCGCGACGCGCGGCGCCATGGCCGGCAGCCGCGACTCGGTCGAGGTGCTGCATTTCGTCGGAGCGACCGACGAGTTCATCGCGCGCGAATTCCAGACGCGCTTCGTCGCGCTCGGTTTGCGTGGCGGTGCGGTGGGGGGGCTCGCGGCGATCATCGCGATCGCGCTGCTCGGCTTCCTGTCCTCGGCCTGGAGCGCGACGCCGGAGGCCGACCAGCTGCAGGCGCTGTTCGGGGCGTTCGAGATCGGCTGGTCCGGCTATGCCGTCGTCATCCTGGTCGCGGCTGTGGTCGCGGCGATCGCGGGACTCGTCTCGCGGCTGACGGTGCGCCATTATCTCAGGGCAATGGGCTGACTCGCTGCGCGGCGGGGTTGTGGGAATGCCGTCATTGTGCCCGATTGGGCGGTTAGTTTCCCGACCTCATGGTGCTGCTTGAAACCCGGCAAGGCCATCTTCCCTGTGTTGAGGACAGCGCGGCTGCCCTGCGACCGATGACGACGCCTGCCTCCCCGCGGCGCCGCTGGCTCCGCACGATCCTGCTCTGGAGCGTTCTTCTCGGCTGTTTCGTCGTAGCCGCCGGTTATGTCCGCTTCGCCACCGGCCTGTCGGTGACGGAGGCGAACTCGCCGCCGCGCACCGATGCGATCGTCGTCGTCACTGGCGGAGCCCAGCGCATTGGCGACGCCGTCAGCCTGCTCAATGCCGATCGCGGGCGGCGCCTGCTGATCAGCGGGGTCAATGAAAAGACCGGTCGCGAGGAACTGGCCAAGCTCAATCCGAGCGCGCGCGAGGCACTCGCCTGCTGCGTCGATCTCGACTACCGCGCCCGCAACACCATCGGCAACGCCATCGAGACGCGGCGCTGGGTGCGCCGCCATGATTTCCGCTCGCTGCTGGTGGTGACGTCGAACTACCACATGCCGCGCACGCTGCTCGAACTGCGCCATGCCATGCCGGGCGTGCGTTTCGTGCCGCATCCGGTGGTGACCGATCAGGTCGATGTCGCCGGCTGGTGGCGCGACGGGCACGCGATCCGCCTGCTGGTGCCGGAATACCTCAAATACCTGGTCGCCGCCCTGCGCAGCAGGCTCGAAACCGACCCCGAGACGTCCCGGCTCTCGGTGATCATCGGCGGGCGCAAGCCGATCTCGCCCAAGCCGGGCGACCTGATCGGCCCCGAGCACGACAAGCGCTCGCGCGCGCCGGCACCGGCGCGCGGCGCCTGATCTCTTCCGTTCTCCCGGACAGGCTCTTGACGCGCCACGGCCGCCGGGGTTCTTGCGGACCATGCTGCTGATCCGCTCGATCCTGTTCAACATCGCCTTCTACCTGAACCTCGCATTCTGGCTGCTCGCGGCCATGGTGACGATGGTGCTTCCGCCGCGCTTCCTGCTGAAGATCGCGCTGTGCTGGGCGCAGACGTCGCTCTGGTGGATGCGGGTGATCGTCGGGACGCGCTACGAGATCACCGGTGTCGAGAACATTCCGCCCGGCGGCATCATCATGGCGGCCAAGCACCAGTCGACCTGGGAGACCTTCGCGCTGGTGACGGTGTTCCGCAATCCCGTGTACATCCTCAAGCGCGAATTGACCTGGCTGCCCTTCTTCGGCTGGTGCCTGCTCAAGCTCAGGATGATCCCGGTTGATCGCGGCGCCCGCAGCCGGGCGCTGCAGGCGGTGACAAGGCGCGCCAAGATCGAGCTCGGCCAGAACGGCCGCCAGCTGATGATCTTCCCGGAGGGCACGCGCCGGCCGGCCGGCGCCGAGCCGGCCTACAAATACGGCGTCACCCATCTCTATGCCGAGCTCGGCGTTCCCTGCGTGCCCGTCGCGCTCAATGCCGGCCTCTACTGGCCGCGCCGCAGCCTGATCAAGCGGCCGGGCACGATCAAGGTCGAGATCATGCCGGCGATCCAGCCAGGCCTGGACAAGGCGGTTTTTCACGCCCTGCTCCAGGAGCAGATCGAGACCGCGAGCAACCGGCTTTTGGCCGATGGTCTCGCCGAGCTCGACCGGCTCGGCGTGCCTCCTCCTGTCAGTATACGTCAGGAGGCGCAGCCCAGCGCCTGATCGGCCTTGACAAGAGGGCTGAGTGTTCCGATTTTGTTCTAGAACAAAGGAGGAACGACATGGCTGCTTTGGCCCGAGCCCGTTTCCCATTCGACCGTAACCGGTCGCACGACGCCATGCCGCGCCAGCTCAACTTGCTGGAGGCGCTCCAACCCGCCAAGGCGGAGCGCGCAGCGCCGCTTTTCGATGACGCCGCCGGTTTGCCGGGGCAGGTGCGCGAGATGCCGCTGCGGGCGACCGCCCAGCTTGCCGAGCGGCGCTTCACCGCCTGGCGCGGTCGCTCGGGCCGGCGCTATGTCGCCTCGGTCTTCGCCATCCAGGACGGGCACGCGCTCGGCTTCAGCGATGCGGTGCTGCTGGCGGTGTCGCCGGATCGCAAGATCGTCGCCGCGCGCGACAGCGGTCTGTTCGGCATCGATGCGGCGCTCACGCGCTGGCGCGACGCGGTCGCCATGGCCGGCGCCAGCGAGATCCATGTCCATCTTCTCGCCGAGGACAGCGCCGGCCGCCGCGCCGCGCTCTGCGACCTGATGCCGGAAGCGTGAGCGCTCAGAGCGACGTCGACGGGTTCGTCTTGTCGAGCTCTGCGACGAGATGCGCCAGCAGCGGATCGTGGATGCCCATCTCGTGCAGATGCTCATGGGTGCGCCGGACATAGTCCGGATTCTCGCCCGAGACGCCCTTGCCCTGGCGCACGAGGGCGAGCACCGCCTCTTCCGGCAGGCGGCCGGCATATTGCTCATGATTGCGGTCGGCGATGTAGGTGAGCGCAGTGAGGCGCCTGCCGTCATCGAGCCGCAGCGCCAGCCGCCGTTCGAGATAGACCGAGGTCGCCTGCTCGCGGGCGCGCAGGTAGTCGATCGTCTCTTCGGCCTGCTCGGCGGGAACGCGGAAGGCGACGCCGCGGCAGATGCCGCCGCGATCGAGGCCCAGCACCAGTCCCGGGACCTCGGGCGTGCCGCGATGGACATGCGAATAGATGCAGAGCGCGCGGTGATAGCCGTGCAGGCGGGCGCCGGAGCGCTCGATGAAGGCGAAGCCGGGGCGCCAGATCAGCGAACCGTAGCCGAACACCCAGAGATCTTCCGGCGGGAGCGTCGCCGTCATCGGCTTCCTCACAATTTAGCCTGCTTGCCTCGCCAGAGAGGCTTTGCGACCGGTCGGCGGATAGTCTTCGCCAGCGCTGGCGCACTGCGGCCCCGGTCGCTATCAACCTGCCGAGGTTTTCGCAATGGAGCGCCTGCGCATGTCCGATCCCACGCCCGTGCGCCGGCATGGCCGCTTCTGGCTCTACGCGCCCTTCGTGCTGCTGGCGCTGCTCGCAGCCGGCTGGTCCGGCATCTGGGGCTTCGCGCGCAGCAAGGTCGACCAGGAGCTCGATGCCGGCATCGCCCGAGAGGCGAACGCCGGCCGCAACTGGACCTGCCGCGAGCGCAGCGTTGGTGGCTACCCTTTCCGCATCGAGGTGCGCTGCGCCAGCCTGACGCTGACCTCCTCGCGCTGGGGCGACGAGGTCAAGGTCGATGCCGGGCCGGCGGTCGCGGTCGCTCAGATCTGGACGCCCGGTCACATCATCCTGCAGATGACCGGGCCGATGCTGGCCAACCTGCCGCAAGGCCGCAAGGCCGCGCTCGACTGGAAGGAGCTCGGTGCGAGCCTGCATCTCAGCGGGCTCGCCTTCGAGCGCTTCTCGCTGGTGCTGGGCGAGCCGGTGCTGACCGTGACCGAGCCGGGGCAGGGCGCTGCGGAGACCTGGCGCGCGAGCGCGACCGAAGTGCATCTGCGGCCTAATCCGCAACGCTTTGCCAGCGAGGGCACGGTCGATCTCGCGGTCAACGCCAAGGGCGGCGTGCTGCCGGCGCTGGAGGTGCTGATCGGCAACGGCCAGCTCGCCGATCTCGATCTGCAGGCCAGCCTGTCGCGTGCGCTGTCCTTCCGGCGCGGTTTCAACCCCGATGCGCTCGAAGCCTGGCGCACGGCCGGCGGCATCCTGGATGTCACGAAGCTCGTCCTGGTCAAGGGGCCGACGCGGCTGGAGGCGAGCGGCCAGCTGGCGCTCGACGAGGCGCACCGGCCGGCCGGCAAGGTCGCGGCGGCGGTCGCCGGCGTCGATCGCATCGCCGGCATCAAGGTCGGCGGACTGACGGCTGGGCTCGGCGCTCTGCTCGGCGGGCGCACAGGCGAAGGCGGCCAAAGCAATACGGCGGCAGGGCTTTCGCCGCTGCCGCCGCTGGTCCTGCGCGAAGGCAGGGTCTTCCTCGGGCCGCTCAGGCTGCCTTTGCAGCCCTTGCAACCGCTCTATTGAGTCAGGCTGCGGGCAGGGCCGCCCGCGGCGCCTCGATCTTCACCAGCGCCTTCTTGACGGCGTCCTGCACCTTCTCGAAGGCGCGGACCTCGATCTGGCGGACGCGCTCGCGCGAGACGCCGAACTCCTCGGAGAGCTCCTCCAGGGTGATCGGGTCCTCGGCCAGGCGGCGCGCCTCGAAGATGCGGCGCTCGCGATCGTTGAGCACGCCGAGCGCCTCGCGCAGCGCCAGATGGCGGTTGTCGCTCTCCTCAGAGGCGGCGAGACGGTTCTCCTGGCTGTCGCTGTCGTCGACGAGCCAGTCCTGCCATTCGCCCTCGCCATCCTCGCGCAGCGGCGTGTTGAGCGACGCGTCGCCGCCGAGGCGGCGGTTCATGTCGATCACGTCCTGCTCGTTGACGCCGAGCTTGGTCGCGATGCTCTTGACCTGGTCGGGCTTGAGATCGCCGTCGCCGAGCGCCGAGATCTTGCTCTTCGCCTTGCGCAGGTTGAAGAACAGCTTCTTCTGGTTGGCGGTGGTGCCCATCTTCACCAGCGACCAGGAGCGCAGGATGTATTCCTGGATCGAGGCCTTGATCCACCACATCGCATAGGTCGCGAGCCGGAAGCCCTTGTCGGGCTCGAAGCGCTTGACGGCCTGCATCAGGCCGACATTGCCCTCCGACACGACCTCGCCCATCGGCAGGCCGTAGCCGCGATAGCCCATCGCGATCTTGGCGACGAGGCGCAAATGCGACGTCACGAGCTTATGGGCCGCGTCGCGGTCGCCATGCTCGCGCCAGCTCTTGGCCAGCATGAATTCCTCGTTCGGTTCCAGCATCGGGAACCGACGGATCTCATCCAGATAACGTGAAAGTCCGCCCTCCGCGGACATGACGGGCAACGACGCAGTCGCCATGCTCGTACTCCTTTCCGGCTCCCGCTGAGCGGCGAGCCAACCACCCGATGTTCCATCGGGCAGGATCATCCGGCGCACTGCCTCGGTGACGACCTCCGTCCAGTCACCTGCCGTGCACCCAGCGGCGCCCCTTTAGCCATCCGCTTTCGCATCGCAGTATAGACGATGCGAGGGTGGCGGAAAGTGGGCGGCGCAGCAAAAATCGGTCACAGGATCGAGAGTTCTGCTTGCAAACGTGCAAAGTCGGCGGGTGGTTCCGACTCAAAGCGCAATTCCTCGCCGGTGACCGGATGCTCGAATCCGAGCAGACGCGCATGCAGCGCCTGGCGGCCGAGATCGGCGAGCGCTGCCTGGGCTTTCTCCGGCAGGCGGCTCGCCTTGGTCATGAAGCCGGAGCCGTAGAGCTGGTCGCCGAGCAGCGGGTGGCCGATATGGCTCATATGGACGCGGATCTGATGAGTGCGGCCGGTCTCGAGCTGGCATTCGACCAGGCTCGCCAGCGCCTCGAGCTCCTCGTGGCCGCGCAGCAAGGGCGGGTAGCGCTCGATCAACTCGATATGGGTGATGGCCTCGCGGCCGCGGCCCTCGCCGACCACCATCATCTTCTCGCGATTGCGATTCGAGCGCTCGATCGGGGCGTCGATCGTGCCGGTCTGCCGGCGCGGGGCCCCCCAGACTAAAGCGAGATAAGCCCTTTCCAGAGGTCCGGTGCGGCCATGGTCGGCGAACTGCTTGGCGAGGCCGCGATGCGCCTTGTCGTTCTTGGCGACGACGAGCAGGCCGCTGGTGTCCTTGTCGAGCCGGTGGACGATGCCGGGCCGGCGCACGCCGCCGATGCCGGAGAGGCTCTTGCCGCAATGGGCGATGAGGGCGTTGACCAGCGTGCCGTCCTCATGGCCGCCGGCGGGGTGGACGACGAGGCCGGCGGGCTTGTCGATGACGATCAGATGCTCGTCCTCGAAGACGACGGTGAGCGGGATGTCCTGGCCGATCGGCGCGGCCGGCTTGGCCTCGGGCATGACGAGGCTGAGGCGCTGGCCGACGGCGACCTTGCGGCTGGCATCGGCGACCACGATCCCGTCGATGCTGACGCCGCCTTCCTTGATCACCTGCTGGAGGCGGGCGCGAGAGACCTCGCCGCCGAGCAAAGCGAGCGCCTTGTCGAGGCGCAGCCCCGCCTGCTCGGGCGCGATGACGAGTTCGGTGGCGGGCGAAGTAGTGGTCTCGGAGGCGGTCATGCGCCGTCTATAGGCGTCCGGAAGGCAAAGATCACGCGTCATGCTCGGGCTTGCCCCGAGCCTCTCAGGCCAGAAGGAACTCCGATCAGCGCCTTCGTGTCATGAGATTCGCGGTGCTACGCTCCGTGCCGGCCGAGAATGGCGTGCCGATCAGCTGAAGATCCGGAAGCGCCCCTTCGCCTCGCCCGGCGTCTGCTGTTCCGGGCCGGGATCGTCAGGCGCATGCGCGACCGGGAAGACGACCGGGGCGGGCTTGCCCTGCTGCGGCGCCGGCTTCGTCGTCGCCGGAGCGATCTCGACGACTGGCTCGGCCGGAGGCGGGGTTACCGGCTCAGGCTTGGTCTCGACCTTCGCGTCCGGTTTGGGTGATTCGGGGGCAGGTGGTGGGGCGAGCCCGGCGGCGGCCGGGACCGTCACCGCTTCCGCGACCTCCGCCTTGCCTTCGAGCAGCGGCGCGGAGGGTTCGTCGAGGTCGCCCAAGACATCGTCGTCGAGATGGGCACCCTGGCTGCCGAGCGTCGCCGGCGGCACGGTCCAGACGAAGGCGTCGAGCCGGCCCGAGATCGGCGAGACCGGCAGCCAGTGATCGGAGACGAGGCCGTCGGCGACCCAGGCGGCGTCGCGCGGGGCGCGGGTGGCGCGCGCCAGCCATTCGCGGACGCGGCCTGTGGCGCCGTGCTCAGCCTCCTCCAGCTCGGCCATCAGCAAGCAGGCGCGGACCGAGGCGCCGCCGGCGAGCAGCGGCTTCAGCGTGGCGCGGGCACGGGCGAAGTCTTGGGCATGGATGGCGGCGCCGGCGAGCGCCAGCACACCCTCGGGATCGGCAGGCCGGAGCTTGGTCAGCATCTCCGCCCGAGCGAGGCGGTCGCGGGCGCTGTCGCCAGGGCGGACATCGAGATAGGCGCTGGCGATGTCGGGATGCGAGACCTGCTTCCAGGCCGCCTCCAGCAACCGAGCAGCCTTCTTGATGTCGCCGCGCTCCGACAACATCCGGCCGGCGAGCGCTGCGGCCGGGGTGAGGCCGGGGGCGAGCTTGACCGCTTCGAGCGCGGCGGCGAGTGCCTTCTCGGGCTCGCGATCCTTGGCTTCGAGCGCCTCGGCGGCGAGCAGGACGGCGCGTTGGCGCTTGGCCTCGCCTTTGTCGGCAAGGCGCAAGGCGGCGCGGCGTTCGACGGCGGTGCGGGCTGCCTGCCAGTCGCCGGCGGCGGTGTGAAAGTCGAGCAGGGCGTCATTGGCCCAGGCGAGCGAGGGCGAACGGCGCACCGCATCGTCGGCGAAGGCGCGGGCGGCGGCCATGTCGCCGCGTCTGCGCGCCTCGACGAAAAGGCCGCGCAGGCCCAGCACGCGCGTCTCCGGCTTGTCGAGCATCGCCTTGAACGCGGCCTCGGCCTGGCCGCGATCGCCGGAGAGCTGGGCCGATTGGGCTTCAAGCAGCAGGGTGAGCGGCTCGTTGCCGGCGAATTTGCGGGCGTCGACCGCATAGCGTCCGGCAGCGACGGGGTCGCCCGCGCCGATCGCGACCATGCCGCGCGAGATCGCCTCGAAGCCGCGCGCCCGGCGCCGAGCCCGCGAGGCGAAGCCGAAGGCGGAGGGGAGGCCGAGGACGAAGCGCATGATCGCCCAGGCGACCAAAGCGAGGAAGGCGAGCACGACAACGCCGATCGCCGCGATCGCGACGCTGGTCTCGATGCGATAGCCCTGCCAAAGGATCGAGACCTCGCCCGGCCGGTCGGCGAGCCAGACGGCGCCCGCGGCAAGGGCGGCGATGACCAGAAGATAGACCAGTACGCGAACCATCGGGATCTATCCTCTCAGCCTGCCGTGCCCAGCGCCGCGACCGCATCCTGCGCGATGCGGTTGATCGTCGTTTCCGCGCTCGCGCGCTGCTTCAGCGCCGCGCCGAAGGCTTCGCTGCCGCGCCGCGCCGGCTCGGGCAGCTGCGTCCATAGCTCGGCCGCCTTGACGATGTCGTTCTGGACGAGCGCGCCCTCCAACCGGATCGGCAGGGTCGCGGGATCGCTGGAGCCGGACTCCCCGACGGGGCGGATGGTGACGATGCGGCTCGCCAGACCGAGCAGCTTGTCTTCCCAGCTGTTCGCGGCCGGGGTGGTCTCGCGCACGAACAAAGCATGATGGCTCTTGAACTGCGCCAGCAGCTTGTCCCGCGTCGGGGCCCCGGTGCCGGCGACGGCGGCGAGCGCCGCCTTCTGCTCGGCAGGGATGTCGCCGAGCGCGGTCAGGTCGGCCTGGAAAGGGCGGCCGGAGCCGATCGCGTCGCGAATGCGCTCGGCGAGGACGACGCGGGCGGCCGCAATCGCCTGCCTGCTCGGTTGGGCGGCGTTCTTGGCAGCGGCCTCCACGCCGGCAAGGCGCTGGCCCAGCGTCGCGGCCGCATCTCGGGCGGCGGCGGCGTTGCTGTCGGCGCGGTCGAGCTTCTCGTTCAATCCGGCGGGGATGCTGCCGCCGGCCGGGGGGGCGTTGGCCAGCTCGGCGAGCCGGGCGGCATTGGCCTGCGCCTCGCTGCTCGCCTTGGCGGCACTCTCAGCCGCAGCGGCGGCCTTGCGGTCGACGGCGCCGATCGCGGCACTTTGTGCCTGCAAGGTCTCGACGCGTTTCGTGAGCTCGGTCAGCCGCGCGCCGTCATCGGGGCTGGAGAGGCGCAGGCCCAGCAGCACCAGCCCGGCGCCGATCACACCACCGGCGAGGCCGGCAAGTGCGACGGTGGGCAGGCTGTAGCGCCGCTGATGCTCGGGCACCGGCGGCGGCGTGAATTCCTCGGGGAGCGCCTCGGTCGGCAAGACCGCTTCGGCGGCGGTCTCGATGCGCTCGGCTTCGGCCGCAGTCGTGGCCGAGGCGGCAGCCTCGAAAGGCGGGGTCTCGACTGTTTCGGTCGCCGCGAGCTCGATGGTCGGCGGCGTCCGGCCCGAGCGATTCCGGCGCTTGCCCGCCTGCCCCTGGTCGCTGCTCGGCTCAGCCGTCATCCCGTCCTTGCCCGCCTTGTCGTCCGCCGCTGCCGGCTCCTTAGCATCGCCGGTGAGCAAAGTGCGAGCGGGAAGCTGGTCGAGCGCGGCGAAGAGTGCGGCTTCCTCGGGGTGCTCGGCGACGAGCACGGTATCGGACCCGGCCGAGATCAGCGGCGCGGCGATGGCGGCCGAGAGCGCGAGTTGCGGCAGGGCCCGCGCCTGCTCGGCGAGCTCGGCCTTGCCGGCGAGGTCGAAGAAGACCTCGGCGCTGCGCGGCGAATAATGCAGGGCGGCATCGGCGGAGCCGTCGCGCAACGCCTCGACGGCAGCAGCGGGCAGAGTCTCGACCGCCTTGGCCTCATAGGCGGTCCAGATCGTCACCTCGTGGCCGGCGTCACGCAATTGCTGCGGCAGGTCTTCGTGCCGATCGCGGCCGGCGACCAGGAGCAGCTTCTTGCCCTTCGGCATGTGTTCGAGAATCAGCGTCAGGAGCTCGGCACGACCGCCCCTGGCACTGTGGGCGGTGAAGCCGAGCTTGCCGGCGGCGTCAGCGGTGCGCGTGCCGACACAGAAGGCGGGGAGGGTGCCGCGCCAGCTCTTCGGCAGGTTCTCGAGCGCCGGCACGGCATTGGCGCTGGTCAGCACCAGCGCGTCGAACGGCCCCTTCGGCGGCCTCTCGCCGGTCGGCAGGACCTGAAACAGCGGCGCGACCACCGGATCCTTGCCACGCTCGCGCAGGGTCTGCGCGCTGCGCTCGGCATCCTCGAGCGGTCTGAACACCAAAACGCGCATATCGTCTCCTCAGGCGGGCTCAGGCCGGGTGGAAGCTGCCGGGCCGGATACGGACGCAATATCCGCGCCCGCTCCTTGCTCCCTGCGCGGCCTCCGTGACGGAAGCAAGGCATTCGCCCGCAACGAGGGCACGGCAGGCGATCGGCATGTCGGTCATAGGCTGCGCGCTCCCCGGTTCTCGGCACAAGCCGATGCTGGGCATTGGCCTTCTCCTTCATGCAGCACTATACGAAGGAAATCCCGGCGCGAAACCGCGCACCCCGGCGGCAGCCCGGCCACCAGCGCCGATGCCCGCCCAACACCATGACGAGCATGCGAGTTCTGGGCATAGAGACGACCTGCGACGAGACGGCCGCCGCGATTGTTTCAGTGGAACGCTCCGGCGAAGCGAAAATCCTGTCGAACGAGGTTCTCAGCCAGATCGCGGCGCATGCCGCCTATGGCGGCGTCGTGCCGGAGATCGCGGCGCGGGCTCATGTCGAGGCTATCGACCGGATCGTGGCTCGCGCCTTCGAGAGCGCCGGCATGAAGCCCTCCGAGATCGACGGCGTCGCGGCGGCGGCGGGGCCGGGGCTGGTCGGCGGCGTCATGGTCGGCCTCACCACGGCCAAGGCGATCGCGCTGGTGACGGCTAAGCCCTTCATCGCGATCAACCATCTTGAAGGGCACGCTCTGACGGCGCGGCTGACTGACGATCTCGCCTTTCCCTATTTGCTGCTGCTGGTCTCGGGCGGGCATACGCAATTGCTCGCGGTGCGCGGTGTCGGCGATTACCTCAGGCTCGGCACCACCATCGACGATGCGGTCGGCGAGGCCTTCGACAAGATCGCCAAGATGCTCGGCCTGCCCTATCCGGGCGGCCCCTCGGTCGAGCGCGAGGCACGGAGCGGCGATCCCGAGCGCTTCGAGTTCCCGCGCCCGATGAGCGGGCGGCCCAATCCGGATTTCTCGCTGTCGGGGCTGAAGACCGCGGTGCGGCTGGTGGCCGAGCGGATCGCGCCTTTGTCCGACCGCGACGTCGCCGATCTCTGTGCCTCCTTCCAGGCGGCGGTGGTCGACGTGCTGGTCGACCGGACACGCGCCGGCCTGCGCGCCTGCCGCGAGGCCGGGATCAAGCCCTCGTCGCTGGTAGTCGCCGGCGGCGTCGCCGCCAACCAGCAGATCCGCAACGGGCTGGTGCGGCTCGCGACCGAGGCCGGCCTGCCGATGGTCGCGCCGCCGATGGCGCTGTGCGGCGACAATGGCGCGATGATCGCCTGGGCCGGGCTGGAGCGCCTGCGTCTCGGCCTCGTCGACGATATGAGCGCGGTAGCGCGCCCCCGCTGGCCGCTCGACGAACTCAGGGCGAAGGCGTGAGCGGCAAGACACGCTACAAGACGATCGGCGTCGCTGGTGCCGGCGCCTTCGGAACGGCGCTCGCGCTCGCGGCTGCGCGGGCGGGGCGGCGCGTGCTGCTCTGGGCCCGCGATGCGGAGACGCTGGCGAGTTTGCGCGCGCAGCGCGAGGCGCCGCGATTGCCCGGCGCGAAGCTGCCCGAGGCGATCGAGCCGGTGTCCGACATCGCCGCGCTGGGAAAGGTCGAGGCGCTGATCCTGGCGGTACCGACGCAGGCCTTGCGCTCGGCCTCGACGCTGCTCGCTCCAGCGCTGCCAGAAGGGCTGCCGGTGATCTCGGCCGCCAAGGGCATCGAGCAGGGCAGCGGGCGCTTCACCACGCAGATCATCGCCGAGGCGCTGCCGCAGGCGGTTCCGGCGGTGCTGTCCGGGCCGAGCTTCGCCGCCGACATCGCGCGCGGCCTGCCGACGGCGCTGACGCTGGCCTCAGCCGACGCTGAGCTCGCGAAAGCGCTGGCCGAGGCACTGAATTCGTCGGCGCTGCGCATCTATCACAGCAATGATCCGCGCGGCGTCGAGATCGGCGGGGCCGCGAAGAACGTGCTCGCCATCGCCGCCGGCATCGCCATCGGCCTCGGACTGGGCGAAAGCGCCCGGGCCGCGCTGGTCGCGCGCGGCTTTGCCGAGCTGCGCCGCTTCGGCGAGGCGCATGGCGCCCAGGCCGAGACGCTGATGGGGCTGTCGGGGCTGGGCGACGTCGTGCTCTCCTGCGCCACGGCGCAATCGCGCAATTTCGCCTATGGCCACGCGCTGGGGCAGGGCAAGGCGCCGACTGAAGCATCCGGCGGCAAGCTGGCCGAGGGCGCCTTCACCGCCTCCGTGCTGGTGGTGATGGCGCGGGCGCAGGCGATCGGCATGCCGATCGCGGAGGCCGTGGCGAGCATCATCGCCGGCAGCGTCGGTGTGCGGGAAGCTGTCGCCGATCTCCTGGCGCGGCCGGTGCGGGCGGAAAACTGATGTCGCGGATGCTGAAACGCATCGCCATCCTTGCACTGATCGGTGCTGCCGTGGCGCTGGGCCTGGAGTTCACGCAAGCGTTTCGGACACTGCCGGCCCTCGCTTCGACCGAGGAGCAGGCCACGCGTGTCGTGATCGAAAAGGCTACCCGCAGGCTGACGCTCGAGCGCAATGGCCAGGTGCTCGCCCGCTATGAGGTCGCGCTTGGTTCTGATCCCGTCGGACAAAAGGCGCGTGAGGGCGATGGCCGCACTCCGGAGGGCGTTTACTCCGTCGACTTCAAGCATCCGCGCAGCCGCTATCATCTGGCCCTGCGCATTTCCTATCCGGATGCGCGGGCGAGCGAGGCGGCCCGGCAGGCCGGCGTTTCGCCGGGCAGCGACATCATGATCCACGGCGTCCGCAACGGTCTCGGCTGGCTCGGTGGATTGCATCGCGAACGCGACTGGACGGATGGCTGCATTGCCGTCACCAATGCCGAGATTCGCGAGATCTGGTCGCGTGTTCCGGAAGGGACCACGGTCGAGATCCGGCCATAAGGCAGGGCGGAGAGGATACGCATGGCGAATGACTGGTCCGATCTGACGAAGCGCGTGGCGCGCGGGATCGCCGAGGTGCGCAAGACTACCGGTGCCGAACTGGTGGCCGAGAGCCAGCCGGTGCCGCTCGCCGGCCGCATCGCCGGGCGGGTGATCGAGTTGCGCCGCCGGCGCCGCGAGGACACGCATCGCTTCGTGCTGATCCTGCCCTTTGGCGAGGGCGAGACCAGGATCGAGCTCAGCCCGCAGGACTATGCGGCGCTGACGCGCGAGATGGTGCGATTCTGGAACGAGCAGGGCGAGGCGGCATCGCGCCCGCCGGTGCCTTTGAAGGAAGAGGACGAAGGCTGATGGCGCACTGGCTGATCAAATCGGAACCCGCGGTCTACTCCTGGGACGACCTGGTCAAGGCCGGGGCCAAGGGCACGCATTGGGATGGGGTGAAGAACCACACCGCCAAGCTCAACCTGATGGCGATGAAGCAAGGCGACCAAGTTTTCTTCTATCATTCCAATGAGGGGCTGAAGGTCGTCGGCATCGCCGAGGTCATCAAGGAGCATTATCCCTGGGTCGAGGCCGGTCCGCCCTGGGTGCTGGTCGACTTCAAGGCGCTGAAGCCCTTGCCGAAACCGGTCTCGCTCGCGGCGGTCAAGGCCGAGCCCAAGCTCGCCAAGATGTCGCTGGTCACTTCCTTCCGCCTCTCGGTGCAGCCGGTCACCGACGAGGAATGGGCCCTCGTCTGCAAGATGGGCGGCCTCTGACTGCCGCGATTTCCGCCGAAAGTCGCAGAAACGAAAGTGCGAGCCTGCGGCGCTTGTCGGCGTGGCGTCGCGGCCTATGATGCAGCGCACTTGAAAGAGGCCGGCTGGATCGTCGTGGCAAAGTCGCCGCGAGCCAACAAGCCGGCTCGAATGACGGCCCGAGTCTGGGGAGACGCCTGAGATGTCCGAGAAGATCTATGACGTGCCGGCCGCCTGGGCCAAGAAGGCATGGCTGAACGACGCCAAGTACAAGAAGATGTACGCGGCCTCGATCAAGGATCCGGACAAGTTCTGGGGCGAGCACGGCAAGCGCATCGACTGGTTCAAGCCCTATAGCAAGGTGCGCAACGCCAGCTACAAGCCGGGCAAGGTTTCGATCAAGTGGTTCGAGGACGGTACCACCAACGTCGCCTACAACTGCGTCGACCGGCACCTCGCGACCCGCGCCAAGCAGACGGCGATCATCTGGGAAGGCGACGACCCCAGCGAATCCAAGAAGATCACCTACGGGCAACTCCACACCGAGGTCTGCAAGTTCGCCAACGTCCTGAAGGCCAAGGGCGTCAAGAAGGGTGACCGGGTCACGATCTACCTGCCGATGATCCCCGAGGCGGCCTATGCGATGCTGGCCTGCGCCCGGATCGGCGCGGTGCATTCGGTGGTGTTCGGCGGCTTCTCGCCGGATTCGCTGGCCAACCGGATCGAGGACGCCGATTCCAAGGTCGTGATCACGGCCGACGAGGGCCTGCGCGGCGGGCGCCCGGTGCCGCTGAAGAAGAATGTCGACGCGGCCGACGACAAGGTGAAGGGCGGCATCGGCACGGTGATCGTGGTCAAGCGCACCGGCGGCCACGTCACCATGAAGGAGGGCCGCGACGTCTGGTACCATGACGAGGCGGCGAAGGCTTCCGGCCACTGCCCGCCGGCCGAGATGAAGGCCGAGGACCCGCTCTTCGTGCTCTATACCTCGGGCTCGACCGGCAAGCCCAAGGGCGTTCTGCATACGACCGCCGGCTATCTCGTCTATGCCTCGATGACGCATCAATACGTCTTCGACTACCATGACGGCGAGATCTACTGGTGCACCGCCGATGTCGGCTGGGTCACCGGCCACAGCTACATCCTCTACGGGCCGCTCGCCAACGGCGCGACCACGCTGATGTTCGAGGGCATCCCGACCTATCCGACGATCTCGCGCTTCTGGGACGTCGTCGACAAGCACAAGGTCAACACCTTCTACACCGCCCCGACCGCGATCCGCTCGCTGATGGGCGCCGGCGAGGAGCCGGTGAAGAAGACCAAGCGCAAGTCGCTGCGCCTGCTCGGCTCGGTCGGCGAGCCGATCAATCCGGAGGCCTGGGAGTGGTATCACCGCGTCGTCGGCGACGACCGCTGCCCGATCGTTGACACCTGGTGGCAGACCGAGACCGGCGGGATCCTGATCACGCCACTGCCGGGCGCGACCAAGCTGAAGCCCGGCTCGGCGACGCGGCCCTTCTTCGGGGTCAAGCCCGAGCTGGTCGACGCCGAGGGCAAGGTGCTGGAGGGGGCGGCCGAGGGCAACCTCGTCATCGCCGAGAGCTGGCCCGGCCAGATGCGCACCGTCTATGGCGACCATAAGCGCTTCGAGGAGACCTATTTCGCGACCTATCCGAACAAGTACTTCACCGGCGACGGCTGCCGGCGCGACGCCGACGGCTATTACTGGATCACCGGCCGCGTCGACGACGTGATCAACGTCTCCGGCCACCGGATGGGCACGGCCGAGGTCGAGTCGGCGCTGGTGGCGCACCCAAAGGTCTCTGAGGCGGCGGTCGTCGGCTATCCGCACGACATCAAGGGGCAGGGCATCTACGCCTATGTCACGCTGATGGCGGGCGAGAAGGCGAACGAGGACCTGCGCAAGGAACTGGTGGCGCATGTGCGCAAGGAGATCGGCCCGATCGCATCGCCCGACCTGATCCAGTTCGCGCCCGGCCTGCCCAAGACCCGCTCGGGCAAGATCATGCGCCGCATCCTGCGCAAGATCGCCGAGGATGAGTTCGGCGCGCTCGGCGACACCTCGACCCTGGCCGACCCGGCCGTCGTCGACGACCTGATCAAGAACAGGCAGAACAAGCGCAAGGCGGGGTGAGACCTCGCGCACGAGACGTCATGGCCGGGCCGAGCCCGGCCATTTTTTTGCCGGCCATGGGATTTCGAGCCGGGCCTGACGATGCCGGTCAGGCGTCTTTGCCGCCGCCCTTGCGCCGCGCCGGCCTGATCTTGCGGCCGTAGAGTTCCAGCTTGTGGCGGACGATCTCGTAGCCGAGCTTGGCTGCGATCTTCGCCTGCAGTTCCTCGATTTCGGGCGAGGAGAACTCGACGACCTGGCCGCTCTCGATGTCGATCAGGTGATCATGGTGCTGCTGGTCGGCATGCTCATAGCGCGAGACGCCGTCCTCGAAGGCGTGGCGCTCGATCGCGCCTTGCGTCTCCAGTAGCTTCATCGTGCGATAGACCGTCGAGAGCGACAAAGTCGGGTCGTGCGCGAAGGCGCGCGTGAAGATGCCCTTCGCGTCGGGATGGTCGTCGGCTTCGGCCAGGACCCGCAGGATCAGCCGGCGCTGCTGGGTCATGCGCAGGCCCGCTTTGCGGAGCTGGTGCTCGAACTCCGTCACACGCTGGTCGATTCCTTTCATGCGCGAGAGTTAGCAACCCTGAGAGGCATTTGCAAAAATGCCTTGTCGCAATTCGTTTGCAATTGCGTTGACAAATGCAAGTGGGTTGCAATAGCGTTGCGTTATTCCCTGTTTCGCTATCGGAGAGACCATGCCTTCGCGCCGCTGCTTCCTTGGCCTTGCCGCCGCCACGATGCTGGCGTTCGGCCTTTCCGCTTCCGCCGGGAGTGCCCTGGCGCAGGCCGCGCCGGGCAAGCCGCTGCGCGTCGTCACCACCTTCACGGTGATCCAGGATATCGCCCAGAATGTCGCCGGCACGGCGGCGATCGTCGAGTCGATCACCAAGCCCGGCGCCGAGATCCATGATTACCAGCCGACGCCGCTCGACGTGGTGAAGGCGCAGTCGGCCGATCTCGTGCTCTGGAACGGCATGAACCTGGAGCGCTGGTTCGAGAAGTTCTTCGACAATGTGAAGAACGTCAGGAGCGCGGTGGTGACCACCGGCATCGAGCCGATGGGCATCAAGGAAGGGCCCTATGAGGGCAAGCCCAACCCGCATGCCTGGATGTCGACGGCGAGCGCGCTGATCTATGTCGAGAACATCCGCAAGGCGCTCAGCGAGGCCGATCCGGCCAATGCCGCGACCTATGCCAAGAACGCCGCCGACTATGCCGCGCAGATCAAGGCGATGGACGCGCCTCTGCGCGCCCGGCTCGACAAGGTGCCGGCCGAGAAGCGCTGGCTCGTCTCGAGCGAGGGCGCCTTCAGCTATCTGACCCGCGACTATGGCTGGCGCGAAGCCTATCTCTGGCCGATCAACGCCGATGAGCAGGGCACGCCGCAGCAAGTGCGCCGCCTGATCGACCTCGTCCGCAAGAACAAGATCCCGGCCGTGTTCAGCGAGAGCACGATCTCGGACAAGGCCGCCAAGCAGGTCGCGCGCGAGACCGGCGCCAAGTACGGCGGCGTGCTCTATGTCGACTCGCTATCGGATGCGCGCGGCGCAGTGCCAACCTATCTCAAGCTGCTTGAGGTCACCGTCGACACGATCGCGAAAGGGTTCGGCCAGTGAACCGACAGGCCGCCGAGATCCGCCCTGGGCAGGGGCCGGTGCCGTCGATCGTGGTCAGCGGCGTCACTGTCCGTTACGCCAATGGCGTCACCGCGGTGAACGACGCCTCCTTCGCGCTCGGCCCGGGCACGATCTGCGCGCTGGTCGGCGTCAACGGCTCCGGCAAGTCGACGATCTTCAAGACGCTGATGGGCTTCCTGAAACCGGCGCAGGGGCTGGTCAGCATCGCCGGCATGGAGGTGCGCCAGGCGCTGAAGCGCGGGCTCGTCGCCTATGTGCCGCAGGCGGAGGAGGTCGACTGGACCTTCCCGGTGCTGGTCGACGACGTCGTGATGATGGGGCGCTACGGCCATATGGGCTTCATGCGCCTGCCGCGGAAGGCGGATCGCGAGGCGGCCGAGCAGGCGCTCGATCGCGTCAACATGCTGGAATTCCGCCGCCGCCAGATCGGCGAGCTCTCCGGCGGCCAGCGCAAACGCGTCTTCCTGGCGCGTGCGCTGGCGCAGGGCGGGCAGGTGATCCTGCTCGACGAGCCCTTCACCGGTGTCGACGTCAAGACCGAGGACCAGATCGTCCAGCTGATGCGGGAGCTTCGTGCGGAGGGGCGGTTGATGCTGGTCTCGACCCATAATCTCGGCTCGATCCCGGATTTCTGCGACCAGGTCGTGATCGTCAACAAGACCGTGCTCGCCGCTGGCCCGACCGAGACGACCTTTACCCAGGACAATCTGCAGAAGGCCTTCGGCGGTGCGCTCCGGCATTTCCGGCTGGAAGGCGCGAGCCTGCATGCCGATGCCGACGATCGCCGCGTCACCGTGATCACCGACGACGAGCGCCCGCTCGTCTTCTATGGCGATCGCGACCACGAGACGCCTGCCGCCGGCAGGAAGGACGGCCGGCCGTGATGGAGCTGCTCCTCGAACCGTTCGGCTATCAGTACATGGTCAAGGCGATCTGGGTCTCGGCGCTGGTCGGCGGCGTCTGCGCCTTCCTGTCCTGCTATCTGATGCTCAAGGGCTGGTCGCTGATGGGCGATGCGCTGGCGCACGCGATCGTGCCCGGCGTCGCGCTCGCCTACCTCCTGAAGGTGCCCTACGCCGCCGGCGCCTTCTTCTCTGGCCTGCTGGCGGCGCTCGCCATGGCGCTGGTCAGGGTCCGTACGCAATTGCGCGAGGATGCCGTCATCGGCATCGTCTTCACCAGTTTCTTCGCCATCGGCCTGATGATCGTCTCGATCAATCCGACCTCGGTGAACGTCCAGTCGATCGTGCTCGGCAACATCCTCGGCATCTCGGACGAGGACGTGATCCAGGTGGCGATCATCGCCTTCGTCTCGTTCGCCATCCTGCTGCTGCGCTGGAAGGACCTGATGCTGGTCTTCTTCGACGAGAACCAGGCGCGTGCGGTCGGCCTATCGCCGACACGGCTGAAGATCCTGTTCTTCGTGCTGCTCTCGGCCTGCACGGTCGCGGCGCTGCAGACGGTCGGTGCGTGCCTCGTCATCGCCATGGTGGTGACGCCGGGCGCGACCGCCTATCTCCTGACCGACCGCTTCGGCCGACTGATCGCGATCGCGGTGACGATGGGCGTCGCGACCTCGGCGGTCGGCGCCTATGTCAGTTATTTCCTCGACGGCTCGACTGGCGGGCTGATCGTGGTGTTCCAGACGCTGCTTTTCCTCGCCGCCTTCCTGTTCGCGCCAAAGCATGGCCGCCTTGGCGCGCGCCGGGTCGCCAGCGTCGGAGGCGCGGCATGAGCCTGATTCAAACCTGGCTGCTCGCGCCCTTCGCGCACGAGTTCATGTTGCGCGGCCTTGCGGTCGCGGTGATGGTCGGGCTCGTCTGCGCCGTGCTGTCCTGTTTCCTGGTGCTGAAGGGCTGGTCGCTGATGGGCGATGCGGTCTCGCATGCAGTACTGCCCGGCATCGTGCTCGCCCATATCGCGAGCCTGCCACTGGCCATCGGCGCCTTCGCAGCGGGACTGACCTGCGCCTTCGGCATCGGCTATCTCAAGGAGAACAGCCGGGTGAAGGAGGATACGGTGATGGGCATCGTCTTCTCCGGCATGTTCGCGCTGGGCCTCGTGCTCTTCGTCAAGGTCGACAGCGACCAGCACCTCAATCATATCCTGTTCGGCAACATGCTCGGCGTGACCTGGGGCGACATTGCCGAAACGGCGCTGATCGCCCTGCCAGTCACCGCCATCATGCTGGCGAAGCGGCGCGACTTCCTGCTGCATGCCTTCGATCCTGCGCATGCGCGGGCTATCGGCCTGCCGGTCAAGGCGCTGCATTTCGGTCTGCTTGCCATGCTGGCGCTGACCATCGTCGCGGCGCTCAAGGCCGTCGGCATCATCCTGGTCGTCGCTATGCTGGTCGCACCGGGGGCGATCGGCTTCCTGACGACGCGCCGCTTCGACCTGATGCTGCTGACCGCGATCGCGGCGGCGGTGACGTCGAGCGTTGCCGGCACGATCCTGAGCTTCCATCTCGATGTCGCGACGGGACCATGCATCGTCGTGGTGCAGGCGGTGCTGTTCCTGGCGGTATTGGCGCACAGCCTGTGGCGCGCCGGACGGCGGCGGATAGCGGCTGCCTGAGCTCAGGCAGCCTGCGCCGGCTCGCTGTCTTCGATGCGGCTGACCTCGACCCACTGGTTGAGGCATTCGCAGAAATTGCCGCTGGTCAGGAAGGCGATATCGGCCGCGTCGCGCCCTGCCGCGATGCGGACCATGCCGTCGACCGGAGCCAGCCGCGTCGGATCGACCAGCCACCACTGGCCGTCGAGATAGACCTCGAAGACGGCGTGGAAGTCCGGCGGATCGAGATCGACTGCATAGACGCTGACGGCGCGGGCGGGCAGGTTGAGCGCACGGCATAGCGCGATGGCGAGATGGCTGAAGTCGCGGCAGACGCCCGCCCGGTCGATGAAGGTCTGCTCCGCCGTGGTCTGCGCGTTGCTGACGCCATGGATGTAGTCGACATGCTCCTGCAGCCAATCGACGACGGCGAGCACCTTGGCGCCGCCTGCCCCGATGTCGCTGAACTCGCGCTGGGCGAAGCGCATCAGATTGTCCGAGGGGCAGAAGCGGCTCGGCAGCAGATAGGGCAGGACCTCGGACGGAAGTTCGGCCCAGGCATGCTGGCGCGCCTCGGCATGCAGGAGGCGGCGCGTGCCGTTGTCGACCGTACCCTGGTACTGGATCGAGACCTGACCCGACAGCACGGCGCGGAAGCGGCGCGCGCCGGTTTCGGCGTCGAGGTCGCGGATCAGATCGACGGACTGATCCACCAGCAGGCGATCGGAGAGGATGGTCTGGTCGGAAGACCGCGCCGGCTCGATCGCGACGATCACCGGCGTTTCATGGTCGAAGCGATAGACCAGGGTGGCGACGACCTTCAGCTTCACATCCTGCTCCTTGAGATCGCTGACGCGCGTCAACGTGACGAGGAGCAGGAAGTTCCGCGATTCCCGCGACAACCGCGCGACGAACGCGCCCCGGAATCGCGTGGCGTCAGCGCTTGGTCAGGAAGGCCATGAAGGCGGCTTGCGCCTCGGCCGACTTCAGCCGCTCGCCGAAATGGCGCGCCTCGGTGCCGATCGTCTCGGCCACGGCGGCGGCACTGCCCCGCTTGAGCAGCGCTTTGGTCAGCGCGACGGATTGCGGCGGCAGCGCCGCCAGCGCCTTGGCCTTGTCGAGCGCGGCCGCGAGCGCGCCGCCTTCCTCGGTGACGTCGTTGATCAGGCCGGCGTCCTGCGCCACCTCGGGACCGAAGAGCTCGCCCAGCATCAGCAGTTCGGCGGCGCGCTTGCTGCCGGCGATCAGCGGCAGGAGATAGCTCGATCCACCCTCCGGGCAGAGGCCGAGGCTGACGAAGGGCATGCGGAAGCTGGCGCCGCGTCCGGCGAAGGCGAGATCGCAATGCAGCAGCATGGTGGTGCCGATGCCGACGGCGAAGCCCTCCGCCGCCGCGACGATCGGCTTCTTGGCGGTCGAGATCGCGGTCAGGAAGTCGATGGCGATCTCGGCGCCGACGCCGGTCGCGGCCGCAGCGGCGAAATCCTTGATGTCATTGCCGCTGGTGAAGCAGCCGCCGGCACCGGTGAGCACGACGGCGCGGATCGAGGCGTCGGCATCAGCGGCGGCGAGCGCGTCGATCAACCCCTGATAGGTGGCGCGGTCGAGCGCATTGCGCCGG
The DNA here is from genome assembly GCA_013823325.1 of Methylobacterium sp. Taxonomy (GTDB): domain Bacteria; phylum Pseudomonadota; class Alphaproteobacteria; order Rhizobiales; family Beijerinckiaceae; genus Allobosea; species Allobosea vestrisii. The sequence continues at coordinate 15,244 of PNLY01000047.1, read as the reverse complement.
TCGGGCCGGTTCATGGTGATCTGCCTGACGCCCTCGGCCGGGGTCTCGCTCAGAACGGTCTCGGTCATGCAAGCCTTCTCAATTGTCCCTCCCGCCGGAAGCGGGCGGCAGACGATGGGGGAGGCGAGGGGACCGGTCAAGGAAGGGGGAGGGCATCCTGGCTTGACAGCACCGCTCGCTCCCGGCTCCTTGCGCTCGCAGCGCACAATGGAGGCAGGCATGCAGACCGTCACCCTCACCCGCCAAGGCCAGGTGGCGATCGCGACGCTGCACAATCCGCCGGTCAACGCCCTGAGCGCCGCGCTACGGGCCGACCTGTTGCAGGCGCTGACGCAGGCGATGGCCGACAGCGAGGTGGTTGCGCTGGTCATCGCTGCGCAGGGCAAGGCTTTCATCGCCGGCGCCGACATCAGTGAGTTCGGCAAGCCGCCGGCGCCGCCGATCCTGCCCGATCTGCTGGCGGCGATCGAGAATGCGCCGAAACCGGTCGTCGCGGCGATCGAGGGCGTCGCTCTCGGTGGCGGGCTCGAGGTCGGCCTCGCCTGCCATGGCCGCGTCGCCAGCCCGGCCGCCAGGCTCGGTCTGCCGGAGATCAAGCTCGGCCTGATTCCGGGCGCCGGCGGCACGCAACGCCTGCCGCGCCTGATCGGAGCGGCCGCCGCCTTCCCGATGATGCTCTCCGGCGAGCCGATCCCGGCCCAGAAGGCGCTGACGCTTGGGCTGGTCGACAAGCTCGTCGAGGCCGATGCCGTAGGCGCCGCGGTCGCGCTGGCGCAGGAACTGGCAGGCAAGGGTACGCCGGTGAAGACCGGCACGCGTACCGACAAGCTGACCGAGAGCGAGCGCGCAGCCTTCGAGACGCTGGCCAAGGATGCGCTGGCGAAATCAGGCGAGATGCCGAACGTCGCGGCGCTGGTCGAGGCGGTGCGTGGGGCGTTGACGCTGCCGCTGGCGGAGGGGCTTGCGACCGAGCGGGCGCTGTTCGTGAAGCTCCTCGGCGACGAGCGCTCCAAGGCATTGCGCTATGTCTTCTTCGCCGAGCGCGAGGCGGCGAAGGTGCCCGGCATCGACGACAGCGTGAAGCCACGCCCGATCGCGCGTGCCGCAGTGATCGGCGCCGGCACCATGGGCGGCGGTATCGCGATGTGCTTTGCCAATGCCGGCATCCCGGTGACGCTGATCGAGACCACGCAGGAGCAGATCGACAAGGGCCATGCGCGGGTGCGCGACACCTATGGCTTCTCGGTCAAGCGCGGCTCGATGACCGAGGCGGTGCGCGAGCAGCGCATGGCGCTGATCACGCCGGCAGTCGGGCTGGCAGCCGCGGCGGAAGCCGACATCGTGATCGAGGCAGCCTTCGAGGAGATGGGCGTCAAGCGTGAGATCTTCGGCGCGCTCGACAGGATTGCGAAGCCGGGTGCGATCCTCGCCAGCAACACCTCCTATCTCGATCTCGCCGAGATCGCCGCGGTGACGGGCCGGCCGGCCGATGTGCTCGGCCTGCACTTCTTCAGCCCGGCCAATGTGATGAAGCTGCTCGAGATCGTCCGCCCGGCCGGCGTCGCTAACGATGTGGTCGCGACCGCGATCGCGCTCGGGCGCAAGCTCGGCAAGGTACCCGTCGTGGTCGGCAACTGCTTCGGCTTCGTCGGCAATCGCCTGCTGGAGGCGCGCACCCGCGCCGCCGAGCGCCTGCTCGTCGCGGGCGCGCTGCCGCATGAGGTCGATGCGGCGCTGACCGGCTTCGGCTTCAAGATGGGGCCCTTCGCCATGTCGGATCTCGCCGGCAACGACATCAGCTGGCGCAGCCGCAAGGCGCGCGGCAAGAGCGCAGCGGTGGCGGATGCGATCTGCGAGCGCGGCTGGTTCGGCCAGAAGACCGGGCGCGGCTATTACCGCTACCCGGAAGGCGCCCGCGCCGGCGAGCGCGATCCTGAGGTCGAGGCCCTGATCGCCGAGGTCTCGGCCAGCAAGGGCGTGACGCGGCGCAGCTTCACGGCCGAGGACATCCTGGCGCGGCTGCTCGATCCGATGGTCAACGAGGGCGCGCGCATCCTCGACGAGGGCATCGCGACGCGTGCCAGCGATATCGATACGGTCTGGCTCAACGGCTACAACTGGCCGGCTTGGCGTGGCGGGCCGATGCATTGGGCCGACAGCGTCGGGCTTGATGCGATCGTCAAGCGGCTGGAGCAGCAGGCGGCGGAGAGCGGCGATGCCTCGCTCGAACCAGCGCCCCTCCTGCGCAAGCTAGCGGCCGAGGGCAAGGGCTTCGCCTCGCTCCGAGCTTGAGCCGTTACGGCTCCTCGGCGGCGAAGCCGAGGGGGATCGCCGTGGTCGATTTCAGCTCCTCCATGGCGAACATGGAAGTGACGTCGCTGAGCTCGATGCGCGAGATCAGCTTCTTGTAGAGCGCGTCGTAAGCGGCGATATCCGAGACATAGGCCTTGAGCAGATAGTCGATGTCGCCGCTCATCCGGTAGAAGTCGACGATCTCGGGCAGGTCGTGCACCGCGGCGTGGAAGCGCTCCAGCCACTCCATGGTGTGGCGCGCCGTCTTGACCGCGATGAAGACGGTGACGCCGGCCTTCAGCTTGGTGCGGTCGAGCAGCGCGACGCGCCGCCTGATATGGCCTGCCTCTTCCAGCTTCTGGATGCGCCGCCAGCACGGCGTCGGCGACAGTCCCACCGCTTCGGCGATCTCTGCCAGCGGTTTGCTCGCATCCTCCTGCAGCAGCGCGAGAATGCGCAGATCGAACGCGTCGAGCTTGGCCATGGCGGTCGGCTTTCTCGGAATGGAATATCAGGGATCGACGAGTGATCGAAAAATATTTCTCATAATAACCGGCTGATTGGTAGCAGTTTCTAATTTCGACATGTCCTGCGTCGGAGATCGCAAACCGTTCCCACCGCGCCCGGCCTATCATTCCCTTGTCATTCGATGCGGTGGGAGATCAGGGACATGCAGGGCTTTCTCGGCGAGGAGCGGCGCGGTGCGGTGCTGAACGCCCTGCGGACGCATGAGGGTACCTGCTCACGCGACTATCTCGCCGCGGCCCGCGCCGTCCTCAACGAGCTCGTTGCAATTCCCGAGCTGATCCAGGCCCTGCCGCTGCAGCGCAAGCAAGGCAGCTATGCCCGCAACCTGCTCGCCGGCAACGACGCCGTCAGTGTCTGGGCGATGGTCTGGGGCGAGGGCTCGACCACCTGCATCCACGACCATCACTGCTCGTGCTGCTTCGGCATGGTCACCGGCGCCCTGACGGAAACCTGGTATCGCGCCATCGACGCCAGCCGCGCGGTGGCGACGCAGGAGTATGAGCGCCAGGCCGGCTATGTCGCCTGCATGCTGCCGACCGGGCCGAACATTCACCGCATGCAGAATCGCGGTGTCGGCGACGCGATCTCGATCCACATCTACGGCTACGACCACCATCTCCACGATTCCTCGGTCGAGACCGAGTACACCGCCGTCGCGGGCTGAAGGCTCGCAGCCGGGGCCGGCTGCTGGCGAGCAGAATTTGAGAGCGCGGTCGGGGAATTCCCGGGCCGCGCTCTTTTGCCATCATGACGTCGCAAGCGGCATCAACTCTGCCGGTGGGGAGATCATTGGCGATCAAGGCGGGTGGGCCAGCTATCAAGGAGACTTGAGGCATGAGCCTGAACGTTCTGCAGAACCGTTGGGATGGCACCGAGGGCAATGATTCCTGGGTGGCCGAGACCAGCACGACCGGTTGGACCGCCTATGGCCGCGCCGGTGACGACCACATGACCGGCAGCCCGCTCGCCGACCTGCTGTCCGGCGGCGACGTTGACGACGTCGTTCACGGCGGCGGCGGAAATGACCGCATCTATGGCGGCGCGGGCCAGGACCAGCTCTATGGTGGCGACGGCAACGACCTGATCGACGGCGGCGGCCAGTATGATCTGATCTATGGCGGCAACGGCAATGATGTCGTGCTCGGCGGGGGGATCGCCTATGGCGAGGGCGGCAATGACATGCTGTCCGGCAGCGAGGAGCGCGATATCCTCATCGGGGGCGACGGCAACGATACGATCCAAGGCGGCAATGGCGCCGACTTCCTCCGCGGCGGCAACGGCACGGACACGATCTATGGCGGCGGCGACGACACTGCCAATTTCGACTACACGGACGAGCTCTGGGGCGACGCCGGCAAGGATTTCCTCCATGGCGGCGTGGGCCGCGACGTCTTCGTCTACTGGACCGAGAGTGAGAGCGTTCCCGGAGCCGCCACACGTGACGTCATCTATGGTTTCACGCAAGGCGCGGATGACATCAGCCTGCCGGTGGATGCCGATACCGTGACACCTGACTTCCAGGATTTCGTCTTCATCGGCATGGACGGCTTCAGCGGCGGCGCCGGCGAGGTGCGCTACGACGTCGTCGATGGCAACACCTTCGTCACGGCCGACATGAATGGCGATCGCGTGGCCGATTTCGAGATCGAGCTCGCCGGCGAGATCAACCTGACGGCGTCCGACTTCCTGCTTTGAGCGGAACAGCCTCGGGCTAATCCAGCCAGCTGGTGAAGCCCTCGACCGGCTCGCGCTCCGGCACGAGCCGGTTGGCGGGCGCATCCGGATCGGCCTTGCCGAGCGCGATGCCGCAGACGACGACCTCGCTCTGCGGGATGGAAAGCTCGCGCCGCACGATCCCGTGGAAACGGGCGAAGATCGCCTGCGGGCAGGAATCGAGGCCGTGCCCCTGCGCCGCGATCAGCAGGGTCTGGATGAAGGCGCCGAGGTCGAGCCAGGAGCCGATCTCGAGATCGCGATCGACCGTCAGCATCAACGCGACCGGCGCACCGAAGAAGCGCAGGTTCGCCTCGGTCTGGCGGCGCATGCCGGCATGGTCGCCCTTGGCGACGCCAAGCAGGCCGTAGAGGTCCCAGCCGACCTTGCGGCGCCGCGAGAGATAGGGCTCGCGGAAGGTCACCGGATAGTAGCGATACTCCTCCTCGCGCGGGGAGGGATCGTCGAGCGCGGCGGCGACCAGCGCGGTCTCCAGCCTGGCGCGGGTCCTGGGCCCGAGCACGCGCAGGCGCCAGGGCTGCATGTTGGTGCCGCTCGGTGCCCGCGCCGCCAGTTCGATCAGACGGCGCACCAAGGCGGGATCGACGGGATCAGGCAGGAAGGCGCGCACGGCGCGGCGGCTGGCGATGGCCTTCTCGACCGCCTCAGCCGCCGCTGCACTCATGCGCTGAGCGGCTGGCGCGCCGCCAGGAAGGCCTCGTGCTCGCGGATCAGATCGCCGTCGAGCGCCTTGGCAATCAGCTTGCGAGTGTTGTCAAGGCCATAGATCGCGGCGAAGGAGCCGAAGCGCGGGCCCTGATCCTCGCCGAACATCACCTGGTAGATCGCCTTCCACCAGTCGCCGGAGACGCCGGGCCGCTCAGGTGTCGCATTCTTGGCCGCGAGGTTCTGGTAGCGCGGGATGGCGCGCGCCACGTCGAGCGCTGCGTCCTGCACGGCTTCGGCGCCCGCATCCGCCGGCAACGTGGCGAGCGCGGCGTCGAGCGCGATGAAGGCGGCGCGTTCGGTCTCGTCGGCAGGGCGATAGTGCTTGGCCGGCTTCACGAAGTCTCTGAAGTAGGCCAGGGCGTAGCCGACCAGCGCATCGAGCCGCGGATGCGTCTGCGGCGAGATGCCGGGCGCATAGCGCTGCAGGAAGCCCCAGAGCACGGCCTTGTCCTCGGAATTCGCGACGGCGACGAGGTTCATCAGCAGCGAGAACGAGATCTGCGTACGCACCGCATTGTCGCCCGCGCCGGTGGCGACCACCTCCGGCTGCGGCGGCGTGCCGGCATGGATGTGCCAGACCGGGTTGCCGAGCCGGTTCTTCCAGTCCTGCCGGTCATAGCCGCCGAGGAACTGCAGATAGTCGTCGACCGCGCGCGGGATCACGTCGAAATGCAGCTTCTTGGCCTCGCGCGGGCGCGAGTACATGAACAGCGCAAGCGACTCCGGCGGGCCGTAGCTCAGCCAGTCCTCGATGGTGAGGCCATTGCCCTTCGACTTCGAGATCTTCTGGCCCTGCTCGTCGAGGAAGAGCTCGTAGTTGAAGCCTTCCGGCGGCGTGCCGTCGATGGCGCGGGCGATCTGCGAGGAGACCTTGACCGAGTCGATCAGATCCTTGCCGGCCATCTCGTAATCGACGCCGAGCGCGACCCAGCGCATCGCCCAGTCCGGCTTCCATTGCAGCTTGGCATGGCCGCCGGTCACCGGCGTGGTGAAACGCTCGCCGCTCTGCGGGTCGGTCCAGGTGATGGTGCCGGCCGCGACGTCGCGCGCCTCGATCGGCACCTGCATGACGATCCGGGTCTTGGGGTGGATCGGCAGGAAGGGCGAATAGGTCGCGGCGCGTTCCTCGCGCAGGGTCGCCAGCATGATCGACATGATCTTGTCGAAGCGGGCCAGCATCTTGAGCAGGGTCGCGTCAAACTCGCCGGCGCGATAGGCGTCGGTCGAGGACTTGAACTCGTAGTCGAAGCCGAACTGGTCGAGGAAGGCGCAGAGCCGGGCGTTGTTATGCCGGCCGAACGAGTCATGCGTGCCGAACGGGTCCGGCACCTCGGTCAGCGGCTTGCCGAGATGCTGCGCCAGCAGCTCCTTGTTCGGGACATTGTCCGGCACCTTGCGCAGGCCGTCCATATCGTCCGAGAAGGCGATCAGCCTCGTCGGGATCGCGCCGTCGGTCAGCACCTGAAAGGCGTGACGGACCATCGAGGTGCGCGCGACCTCGCCGAACGTGCCGATATGCGGCAGACCGGACGGGCCGTAACCGGTCTCGAACACCACCTCCTGCTTGCCCGATTTCTGCAGCCGCGCGACGAGCTTCTTGGCTTCCTCGAACGGCCAGGCGGCCGAGACGCGGGCGGCTTCGATCAGCGCGGGTTCGAAAGCGGACATTTTGGCTTCAGGTCTCGCAAGATGGGGCAGGGAAGGGCGCGGTTTCGCAGATATGCGCGTGCGGCGCAACAAGCGCGGCGCCATCTGCCGGCAAGATGGAAAACGCCTGCCTGAAAAAGCGGCAGACAACCCTGGCCGGTCGATTGACTCCCGATAGGCGCCCGTTAGCGTCGTCGTACAACATAAGCAGGGGTCGGCTTCGATGGTTCGTGAGGTGAAGTGGGGGATGTCCGGCTCGCGGCGGGCCGGCACGGATTTGGCGCGGGCATTCAGCCGGCGCGCGGCGCTGGCCGGCGCAGCGGCTTTGGCCCTTGGCGCAATGTCCCCGGCGCAGGCGCAAACTGCGGTCAAGTTCACCCTCGACTGGGTGTTCCAGGGGCCGACCTCGCCCTTCCTGGTGGCGCTGGAGAAGGGCTACTACAAGGCCGAGGGGCTCGACGTGACCATGGACCCCGGCCAGGGCTCGGCCGGCGCGGTCCAGCGCGTCGCCACCGGCGCCTACGATATTGGTTTCTCCGATGTGAACTCGCTGATCGAGTACAACGCCAAGAACGTGGGCAAGGAAATCCTCTGCGTCTTCATGGCCTATGATTTCCCGCCCTTCGGCGTGCACACGCTGAAGAAGACGGGAATCTCGAAGCCTGCCGATCTCGCCGGCAAGAAGCTCGGCGCGCCGGTGTTCGATGCGTCCTTCCGGCTCTTCCCCGCCTTCGCCAAGAAGGTCGGCATCGACGCCAAGAGCGTCAATCACGTCAACCTGACGCCGCAACTGCGCGAGCAGTCGATGGTGCAGGGCACGGTCGATTTCATCAGCGGCCACTTCTTCTCGTCCGTGCTCGACCTGAAGGCGCGCGGCGTGAAGCAGGAGGACATCGTCTCCTTCAACTACTCCGACTACAAGATGGACGTGTACGGTAACGGCATCATCGTCTCGCCGGCCTTCGCCGAGAAGCCGGAGGTGGTGAAGGGGTTCCTGCGCGCCACCGCCAAGGCCTGGAAGGAAGTCGCCGCCAATCCGGCCGTCGGCCTCGCGGCGGTGAAGAAGCGCGATCCGCTGATCGACGAGAAGCTGGAAGCCGAGCGCCTCGACCTGTCGCTGAAGATGAACGTGCTGACGCCCTTCGTGAAGGAGAACGGCATGGGCGATGTCGACCCCGCGCGCTTCGCCCGCTCGGTCACTGACGTTGCCGACGCCTTCGGCCTGCCGTCCGCACCGGCGCCGGACAAGGTGTTCTCAAACAAATACCTGCCGCCCAAGGCGGAGCGCATGGTCGCGCCGTGAGGAGCGGCCGCGACCTGTCCCCTCTCCCCTTGCGGGAGAGGGTTGCGGTGAGGGGTCTCACGACCTTTCCGCGTCATGGTCGGGCTTGTCCCGACCATCCACGTCTTCCTTCCTGCAATGCGGTGTTCAAGACGTGGATGCTCGCCACAAGGGCGAGCATGACGGATAGACCTGCACGACCCCTCATCCGGCCCTTCGGGCCACCTTCTCCCGCAAGGGGAGAAGGGAGTGTCGGCGCTCGTCCGACAGCCTTGGCACAAGCCCGAGAATGACGCCCTCCATGCCGGCTTCCACCGACACCCCCCTCGTCGAACTGCGCAAGGTCAGCCTCGCCTATGGCAGCGGCCCCTCGCGCATGCTGGCGCTGGAGGATGCGACGCTCGACATCGCCAAGGGCGAGTTCATCGCCGTGGTCGGCCCCTCCGGCTGCGGCAAGTCCACGCTGATGAAGCTGGTCACCGGTTTGCTGCCGCCGAGCGGCGGCGAAGTCCGGGTCCACGGCAAGCCGGTCAAGGGCCCGATCCGCGGCGTCGGCATGGCCTTCCAGGCGCCGACGCTGATGCCCTGGCGCACGACGCGCGACAATATCCTCTTGCCGCTCGAAGTGGTCGAGCCGCACAAGCGCCGCTTCCGGGCGAACAAGGTGGAATATATCGAGCGGGTCGAGAAGCTGCTCGCCTCGGTGGGCCTCGGCGGCTTCGGCGACAAGTTCCCCTGGCAGCTTTCCGGCGGCATGCAGCAGCGCTCCAGCCTGTGCCGGGCGCTGGTGCACGAGCCCGAAATCCTGATGCTCGACGAGCCCTTCGGCGCGCTCGACGCCTTCACCCGCGAGGAGCTCTGGGGCGTGATGCAGGCGCTCTGGCTGGAGCGCCGCTTCACCGCCGTGCTGGTGACACACGACCTGCGCGAGGCGGTCTATCTCGCCGACACCGTCTATGTGATGAGCCGCCGGCCCGGACGGATCGTCAAGGTCAGCAAGATCGAGCTGCCGCGCCCGCGCACGCTGGAGACGACCTTCACCGCCGAATTCGTCGACATCGTCCACGACCTGCGCGAGCGCATCCATATGGAGCATGCATGATGCAGCCCCCGGCGGGATCGAAAAATGACTGATCGGCAGAGGCAGGTCCTGCTCGTCGCCATGCCCTGGCTCGCCATGGCGGGGCTGCTGCTGCTCTGGGAGCTCGCCTGCATCGTCTTCGAGGTGCCGGAGATCCTGGCGCCGCGGCCGACACGGATATTCGAGGTGATGGTCCAGCGCTGGGACATCCTCCTGAAATACTGCCTGGAGACCTTGTGGACGACGGCGATCGGCTTCGTGCTGGCGATCGGCTTCGGCGTGCTGCTTGGCCTTGCCGTCGGCGCCTCGCCCTTCGTCTATTCCGGGCTCTACCCGCTGCTGATCGCCTTCAACGCGGTGCCAAAAGTCGCGATCGTGCCGATCCTGATGATCTGGCTCGGCGTCGGAGCGCTGCCGGCGATCATCACCGCTTTCGTCATCTCCTTCTTCCCGATCGTGGTGAACGTTGCGACCGGCCTCGCCACGATCGAGCCGGAGATGCGCGACGTGATGCGCTCGCTCGGCGCCAGCCAATGGGAAATCCTGACCAAGGTCGGCGTGCCGCGGGCGATGCCCTATCTGTTCGCCAGCCTGAAGGTGGCGGTGACGCTCGCCTTCATCGGCTCGGTGATCTCCGAGACGGTCGGCGGCAATCGCGGCATCGGCTTCCTGATGCTCTCGGCCGGCGCGCGCAACGATTCCGCCACCACTTTCGCCGGCCTCTTCGCCATCGCGATCATGGGCGTGCTGATGTACGCCGCCTGCGCCTTGGTCGAGCGCCGGATGACGCGCTGGGCCTTCCGCGGCGAGATCGTCGGCTGAGGCGATCCTCAGCGGCTAGTGACAGAACGGCTTTGCAACAATATACAGTCAATCCATTCAGTGCTTCGCTTCACGACGGATCGCATCAATGGATTGGCTCCCTGACCTGACCCAGAGCGACAAGCCGCGCTATCTCGCCATCGCCGATCGCATTGCCGCAGATATCGCGGCAGGCGCACTCGCGGCCGGCGAGAGGTTGCCGCCGCAGCGCCGGCTGGCCGAGGCGCTCGCCGTCGACTTCACCACAGTGGCGCGCGGCTATGTCGAGGCGCAGCGGCGCGGGCTGGTCGAGTCGCGTGTCGGGCAGGGGACCTTCGTCAAAGCGGTGCCCGTGAAAGCCGCGGCGCCGGACAAGCGCTCCATTCCGGGACCTCCGGTGCCGGAATTGGTCGATCTCTCGATGACTCTGCCGCCGGAGCCTGACGATCCGGCGCTGGTCGCCCGCCTGCGGCAGGGCATGGTCGAAGTCGCTGAGCGGCTGGTCAGCCTGTTGCGCTATCAGCCGCTGGGTGGCTCGCCGGCCGACAAGGCCGCGGCTGCGCTCTGGCTCGGCCGGCGCGGCCTGACGCCGGCGCCCGAGCAACTCTTCGTCGTGCCGGGTGCGAATGCGGCGCTGCTGGCGATCCTGAGCAGTCTTGCGAAGCCAGGCGATGCCGTGCTGTGCGAGGCGTTGACCTATCCCGGCATCCGCTCGATCTGCGCCCAGCTCGGCCTGCCGCTGACGGGGCTGACGATGGATCGCGATGGACTCGATCCCGCGGCCTTCGCCGAAGCCTGTGCGCGCCTGAAGCCGAAGGCGCTTTATCTCAATCCTGTCCTGCAGAACCCGACGACGATCACCATGCCGGAGCGGCGGCGTGGCGAGATCGCGGGAATCGCCCGTCGCCATGGCGTCGCGATCATCGAGGACGATGCCTATGGCTTTGTGCCGATGACGGCGCCTGCGCCCTTTGCCGCGCTCGCGCCCGATCTGACCTGGCACATTGCCGGCCTGTCGAAATGCCTCGGAGCCGGCCTGCGGCTCGCCTATGTCGTCGTCCCGGATCTCCGTTCCGGCTGGCCGTTCGCGGCCGCGCTGCGCGCCAGCAGCATCATGGCCTCGCCACTGACCGCGGCGCTGGCGACGCGCTGGATCGAGGATGGCAGTGCCGATGCGCTGCTCGCCTTCATCAGGACGGAGACGGCGGCGCGGCAGCGGCTCGCGGCCGAAATCCTGCCGACGCGCCTGTGCCGGACTGATCCGCTGAGCTTCAATCTCTGGCTGGAATTGCCGCCGCCCTGGACCCGCGCCGCCTTCACCGGGCAGATGCAGGCGACCGGGATCGGCATCGTCGCCAGCGACGCCTTTGCCACGAAAGGGCCGGCGCCGGAGGCGGCCCGCATCTGCCTCGGCGGGCCGATCGGCCGCAAGGCGCTCGGCGATGTGCTCGCCTTCATGGCGCATGCACTGGAGCAAGCTCCGGAAGCGAGTGTCCGCGCGCTCTAGTTGGATCTGGCCTGTGCCGAGCACATGGCCTGCGACAGCGCTGCATGATCGCGCGTATTGACTGCAATCAATATCAGCGTTATGTAGCGGTCAATCTCCGGTGAATGCAGTCAATAACGGCGCTTCACCGCAAGGAGGATGACATGGCACATCAGCATTGGCCGGCGCTGTCCCCGCTCAAGACCGGCCTGCGCGGCCGCTGCCCGCGCTGTGGCGAGGGCCAGCTCTTCGACGGCTTCCTGACGCTGAAGCCGCGCTGCGAGGCCTGCGGGCTCGACTATTCCTTCGCCGATCCGGCGGACGGTCCGGCCTTCTTCGTGATGATGTTCGTCTGCGTCCCGGCGGTCGCCTTCCCGCTCTGGCTGGAGCTGAGCTACCAGCCGCCGACCTGGGTGCATCTGGTCACGACCTTGCCGCTGGTGCTGCTGACCTGCATCCCGCCCTTGCGCCCGCTGAAGGGCTGGCTCGTCGCTTCGCAGTATTTCTACAAGGCCGAGGAAGGGCGCCTGGCCAAGCCGAGCCAGCCTGCCAAGGATGAGGCTCAGAACGGGCTGACCGGGAAGAACCGGATGAACAGCCTGGCATAGGTGCCGTCGTCCCAGAGGCCCTGCAGCGCATAGTCTATCGCCCGCTTCAGCGCGAGCTCGTCCTTGCGCAGCAGGAAGCCGACGCCTTCGCCGAAATAGCGCGCTTCGAGATAGGGGCCGCCGGCGAAGGCGAATTCGTTGCCGCCGCGCCCGGCGATGGTCAGGGCCAGCGCGACCCCGTCTCCGAAGACATATTCAGCATCGCCGCTGCGCAGCAAGGCAAGGGCTGCCTGCAGATCCGGTGCCGTGCGGCGCTGGATGAAGGGCGCGAGGCGTTCGAGGAAGGCCTCATGCGCCGTGCCCGAAACCACGGCGACGCGCGTACCGCGTAAGCTCCCCAGTTCGAGATCCGCCCGGGCATTGCCGCGCGTCGTCAGCAGACGTGCCGGTGAGCGGTGATAGGTCTGGCTGGCGGCGAAGCGGGTGCGCAGCTCGCTCGTGACCGGGATCGCGGCGGCGAGGACGTCGCCGCGTCCTTCCGCCAACGAATCCAGCAGGGTGTCGAAGCGGCGCGCCTGGATGGTGCAGCTCAAGGCGAGCTTCTCGCAGACCGCGCGGGCGAGCTCGACCGAGAAGCCGGTGATGCCGCCTTCCGGCGTGGCGAAATGCATCGGCGGGAAATCATCGTCGGTCAGGAAGCGGATCACCCGCGGCGGGCCGGGATCGGGCCGCTCGACCCGGACATTGGGGTCCCAATAGTTCGGTACGACATAGGTCGCGGCCGGCTGCGACTGGGCCCTTGCGCCCACCGAAGGCAGGAGCAGCAGGGCGGCGAGGACGCTGGTCGTCAGTACCTTGGCGATGCGGGCGAACATCGCCTGTATCTGGCGTCAGGGCGGGGCGGGGATCAAGGGGGAGAGGCTCGTCATTCTCGGGCGGAGCGAAGCGCAGACCCGAGAAGCTCCTGACCAGAGGGCGCCAATTGGAGCCTCTTCCGGCCTGAGATGCTCGGGTCAAGCCCGAGCACGACGCGCGTCTTTCACCCGAGCACCCCGGCCGTCGCCTTCGCGCCAGTTCGGAACAGGCTGTCGAGATGCCCGGCGACGGCCTGCGTGAAGCGCGGCTCGCGCGGCAGGTCGTCGCCGAAGATCGCGCCGATGCCGAACAGGGCCGTGCTCAGTGCCACCGCGTCCCGGCCGAGAGCCTTGGCGCGGATCGCGAACTCGCCGGCGAGCGGGTCGCGCACGTCGATCGGCTCGCCCTTCTCGTCGGTGCCGGTAACATAGGCCATCCAGGCGGCGACGCCGAGCGCGAGATGATCGATCGGGGCACCCGTCTTCAGACGCTCGCGGATCGTGCCGAGCAGGCGCTGCGGCAGCTTCTGCGAGCCATCCATGGCGATCTGCCAGGTGCGGTGCCTGATCGCCGGGTTCTGGAAGCGGGCAAGCAGATCGCCGGCATAACTCTTCAGGTCGACGCCCTGCGGGGCAGGAACGGTCGGGATGATCTCGCTCCAGAGCCCTTGCAGGAAGCGGGCGAAGACCGGATCGCCGCTCGCCGCCGCGACCGTCTCATGCCCGGCGAGATAGCCGAGATAAGCGAGGCTCGAATGCGCGCCGTTGAGCATGCGCAGCTTCATGAACTCGAAGGGCGCGACCTCCGAGACCATCTGCGCACCGACGTCGTGCCAGCGCGGCCGGCCGGCGGCGAAGACGTCCTCCACCGCCCATTGCCGGAAGGGCTCGCCGATCACCGGGGCGGCGTCGTCGAGGCCGAGCAGGCTGGCGACCTCGGCGATGTCGGCGTCCGTCGTCGCCGGCACGATGCGGTCGACCATGGTCGACGGAAAGGCACCGTTGGACCCGATCCAGGCGGCGAGGGCATCGTCGCGCAGCGCCGCGAAGTCGCGGACGAGGCCGGCCAGGACATGGCCGTTGGCGGGGAGATTGTCGCAGCAGAGCGCGGTGAACGGAGCCAGGCCCTCGGCCTTGCGGGCGGCAAGGCCGGCGACGATCAGGGCGACAGCCGAGCGGGGCGCGTCGGGATGTTCGAGGTCGTGGACGATATCGGGGTGGTCGGCCTTCAGCCTGCCGGTCGCCGGATCATGGCAATAGCCCTTCTCAGTGACGGTGAGCGAGACGATCTTCGTCTCGGCGGCGGCGAGCCTTGCGACCAGTGCGCGGGGGTTCTCGGGCGCGACGAGGACATCGAGCACCGAGCCGATCACCCTCAGTTCCGGGCCGGCCGGGGCGCGCTTCAGGAAGGTGTAGAGCCCGTCCTGGGGCTTCAGCCGGTCACGCTGGTCGGGGCGCTGGAGGCTGGCGCCGGTGATGCCCCAGGCGCCGAACTCCCGCTCCAATGCATCGTCGGTGAACTCGCATAGATGGGCGCGAGTGAAGGCGCCGAGGCCGAGATGGACGATGCCAGGCTGGAGTTTGCTGCGGTCATAGCCCGGCCGCCTGACGGCGGCGGGGAGAGCGGCGAGCGTGGCGGAGGACAGACGGGTCAATGGAACAGCCTCGGCAGCCAGAGGGAGATGCCGGGGACATAGGTCACGAGCAGGAGCACGGCAACCGAGGCACCATAGAACGGCCAGATCGTCCGCATGGATTCGCCGATCGAGATGCGCCCGATGGCGCAGGCCACGAACTGCACCGAGCCGACCGGCGGGGTGTTGAGTCCGATGCCGGCATTGAGGATCAGGATCACGCCGAAATGGATCGGGTCGACGCCGAAGGCCTTCACCACAGGCAGGAAGATCGGCGTGCAGATGATGATCATCGGCGCCATGTCCATGAAGGTGCCGAGCACCAGCAGGATGATGTTGACCATCAGCAGGATGACGATCGGATTGTCCGAGACCGCCTTCATCGCCGCGATCGTGGCCTGCGGCACCTGCAGGAAGGCCATCAGCCAGCCGAAGGAGCCGGCGGCGCCGATCACCAAGAGCACCATGGCGGTGGTGCGCACCGCCCCGAGCGTCGCCTCGACGAAGGCCGTCCAGGTCAACTGGCGATAGACCAGGATGGTGACGAGGATGGCGTAGACCACCGCGACGCAGGAGGATTCCGTCGCGGTGAAGATGCCGGAGCGGACGCCGCCGAAGATGATGCCGATCAGCAGGATGCCAGGCAGGG
>PNLY01000046.1 GCA_013823325.1 Methylobacterium sp. | reverse complement strand
CGACGATGGCGTCGTCGAGCAGGGTCTGCGTCGCCGCCGGCATGGCGTAGAGCTCCATCGCCGGGAAGGAGAGTTCGGCCAAAGTCGGCGTGCCGGTCTGCGGACGTGCGGCCGTCTCCGCCACCCAGCCGGAAGCCGGGCCGGTGGTCGAGAAGGCCTTCTTGTAGGTACCGGAGGAGATTGTGCGCACCGTCGCGATCGAGCGAATCGGTGACACCGTCGCGAGGCGGCGCAGGATCTCGCCTTCGACGGTCGAGGGCGCGAGATAGCCGCCATCCGGGCCGGAGCCGGCGGAAAGCGCCTTGGCTTCGAGCCGCTTCAGGCCGGTCGCCTCGCCATGGCGGACATAGGACGCGAAGGCGGCCTTGTGCTCGGCCACGGCCGGATCACGCTCGTCGCTCGCGCCCAGCGCCGGACGACTCCGGTCGAGGCTCAGCCGGTCGAGCCGGCGGCGGGTCTCGTCAAGCGCGTCATCGAGGCGGGCGAGCTTCTCGCCGGTCAGCACGTCGCCGCCCATGCGGGTCTCGAGCTCGGCCAGGCGCTCGTCGTTGGTGGCACGGTAGGCCTCCAGCGTATAGCGCAGATCGTCATAGATGGCGGCGGCCTCGCCGGTCGCCTTGGTCTCGGGAGCCTGGTTCAGCGCAGTCATGGAATCTCCTGTGGTTCTGCGGCTTCAGGTGGGTTTTCAGGCAAAGACAGCGTGGCAGGGCGACCGCAGTGCCTTGACGGCGCTGACGCGAGCCTGCGGCAGCATCGGGAAGGTGACGAGCGAGATCTCCCAGAGGTCGACCTTCTCCAGCCGGCGCAAACCGGAGCGCGGCTCGGTGCGGGCGCGCTGCGAGCGGAAGCCGATCGAAAGCCCGTCGACGGCGCCGTCGCGCATCAGCGCATGCAGCTCGCGGGCCCGCGCCACGGCGAGCGAGAGCCGGCCGCGGACATAAAGGCCGCGCGAATCCTCGCGCAAGTCGAGCCAGCGGCCGATCGGCTCGGTGGGATCATGCTGCCAGAGCATCCGGATGCCGCCCGCGCCGCGGCGGGCGAGGCATTCGCGGAAGGCACCGGGCTCGACCACGTCCTTGCCGAGATCGGCGACGCGGAACAGGCTGGCATAGCCCTCGAAGGCGCCGTCGGGCTCGATCCGGGCCAGCGGCTGCGCCAGGAACTTGGCCTCGCGCGCCGGCCCGGCATAGCGGGGCGGAACACTTCTCATCGTGCCCCTCCCCGCCCGTTGCGGCCGTTGGCGTCGAGCTGCCCAAGCATCTCGAAGAAGCGCCCGAACACCTCGCGCGGCTGGCGGCCGGGACGCGGCGCGGCCACACCCGATCTGACAGCCGTCGGAGCTGGCCTAGGCGGCGATTTGCCACCGGTCTTGCTCATGAATCCCCTCCCTCGTAGCGAGCGTTGAAGCGGGCGAATTCGCGCACGAACTCGTCGAAGCGCCGGTTGGCGGCGATCAGCTCGCGCAGGGAAAACAGCGCGAGGCCCGAGGCGCAGAAGGCCCAGAGCAGCAGCGCGAGATGGCCGAGATCGCCACGCGCGACGATGCCCGCCGCGGCTTCGTCGAACGGGCTCATGACGACACCTCCCGGCGGCCATAGCCGACCGCCTCACGTTTCTCGTCCTCGCTGAGGAAGTCGGCGGCGGAAACCCGCCGCCAGAGCGATTCACGCTCGTCCGCCAGCGCCTCGACCGCATCGAGATCGGGTTCGAGGGTGAGCGCATCGCCGAAGGCCGGGCCGAGCCATTGCGCCAGCGACTGGGCCGTGCGCCTGACCAGCGGGATCAGCGTCTGGCGCCAGAAGGCGCGGTTCGCCTCGGCGAAATTGGCATGGGTGTTGTCGCCCGGCAGGCCAAGCAGCAGCGGCGGCACGCCGAAGGCGAGCGCGATCTCACGCGCGGCGACGCCCTTGGCAGCGACGAAATCGAGCTCGGCCGGCGTCAGCGACAGCGGCTTCCAGTCGAGCCCGCCTTCGAGCAGGAGCGGACGCCCGGCATTGCGCGCGCCCTGGAAACCGTCCTCCAGCTCCTGCTTCAGCCGCTCGAACTGGGCCTCGGTCAGCGTGCCGCCTTCCGGCCCGTCATAGACCAGCGCGCCGGAGGGCCTGGCTGCATTGTCGAGCAGCGCCTTGTGCCAGGCGCCGGCCGCGTTGTGGACGTCGAGCGAGCAGGCCGCGGCCTCGACCGGCGAGAGGCCATAATGGTCGTCGACCGGATGGAACAGCGACAGATGCAGGATCGGCGGGAGCGTACCCTCGTCTTGGCGGAAGCGGATGGTCTGGGCGCCGACCGTGTAGTCATAGGCCTCCGGCCAGCCGTCGCGGCCGGGCACCACGCGCATCCGATCGGGCCTGAGCGCATAGAGCTCGCGCGGCTCGCGTCCGATGCTGGCCGCCTCGACATAGGCATTCCCGGCGACGAGCAGGTGGCCATAGAGCATCTCGCGGAAGGCGATGCCACCCTGGCGCGGATTGGGCCGCTCGATCAGCGTCAATGCCGGATGCTCCGGCATCTCGCGCCCATCGACTTTGGCGACCAGCTGGGCCTGCGCCGCCGCCTCGGCGATCAGCCGGACGCAGCGATGCACCACCGGATTGCGCTGATAGCCCTCCCTTGCCAGGGCGCCATAGTCGCGCGGCGTCCAGACCGGGCGGCCGGCCTCGTGCAGGGCGATCAGCGGCCCGACGCGCGAGCGCTTCTGTTCCGGCGCGGCGGGGCCGCGCAGGCTGCGAAGGAAATTGAGCATGGGTTTCTCGCTGTTGAAGAGCGCGTCATGCTCGGCCTTGAGCCGAGCATCTCATGCAGGATGGTCCTGAGGTTCCCGGCTCCGCTGCGCGGTCCGGGAATGACGGCCAGATTAAAGCCCCCTCACCCGCGGCCGGCCCTTTGGCGCGAGCATCAAATGCGTCAGAGCCCAGACCAGCGCGTCGAGCCGGTCGGGCGAGCGGCCCGAGCTCAGCCCTGTCGGACCGAAATCACACATCTCGTCCTCGAGCGCCGGAAAGGCACCGGCATGACGCACGCGGCCTTGCGCATAGAGAGCCGCCACCGGCTCGGCCCGCAGGAATTTTCCGCGCGAGGCCCTCACCGGCGTCACCGGCACGCCCGGATCGACCTCGCGGATGACGCTGCTTGCCATCTCGCCGCCCTGGTTGACCTCGACGACCAGCGCATCGGCCTCCAGTCGGCGATAGAGCGCGACGGCGGCCGCCGCCCATTCATGCGGCTTGGCGCCGGCGAGGGTTCCATCCGCCAGTACATGGCCGATGCCGTCGCGGTCGATGCCGGCCGCGACGAGCCCGCAACTATCGGCCCGTTTCGACGAGGAGGCCGGCGGATCGATCGCCACGACGATCCGCGCCAGCGGCGGCTCCTCGCGCTCGCGGCATTCCTCGATCAGCGCCCGGCTCCAGAGCGCGTCAGCGCTCTCCTCGACGATCTCGCCTTCGAGCTCCTGCCGGCCGAGCCGCGTGCCGCCATAGGCCTGATGCACGCTGTCGAGAAAGCTCTGCGCCAGGTTGAAGCGGTTGGCGCGTGTCGCCGCCCGGCTGACGGCCACGCGCGGATCGTCGAGCAGCCGCTTGATCAAAGGCAGCGGCCGCGGCGTCGTCGTCACCACCTGACGCGGCCGGTCGCCCAATCGCAAGCCGAGCTGCAGCATGTCCCAAGTCTCCTGAAGGTTCGGCCATTTCGCCAATTCGTCGGACCAGGCGGCGCCGAATTGTGGGCCGCGCAGGCCTTCCGGGTCCTCCGCGGTGAACACCTGCGCGATCGCGCCATTGCCCCATTCAAGCCGGCGCCGCGACGGCGACCAGATCGGCGTTTCCCAGCGATGGTGGATCGCCAGCAGCCCGGAGACGCCCTCGATCATCACGTCGCGAACCTGCGCCTGCGTTTCGCCGACGAGGGCGATGCGGCCGACCGGCTCCATTGCGAAGGGCGGTCGCCCCAGAGCCATGCCGCGCACCCACTCGGCACCGGTTCGTGTCTTGCCGGCACCGCGGCCACCCATGACCAGCCAACTGAACCAATCGCCTTGCGGCGGAAGTTGATCCGGGCGCGCCCAGCGAGCCCAGTCCCACTCATAAATCTTCAGCAACTCCGCTCCGAACGTCTCCAGCCCCCGCTGCCCGGCCCATATTCGGATGCTCAGCGGCAAGGCCAGCCAAGCGTCGAGCAAGCTCCCTTCTGAGTTCTTCGACCCTGCGCAATCCTTCGGCGGGGCTGGGCTCATCCTCGGACTTTCCTCCCTCCCCCACCGCGGCAGAATCCAGCGCGACCAGCTCACGCACGGTGCGGGCCAGCGTCGCCAGCGTCTTGGCGTCGACCTCGCTCGCGGCCGTGCCGGCCGGCAATTCGGCAAGATGCGCCTCATGCGCTTCGAGCTGGGTTTGCGCCGCCTTCCAGAGCTTGCCGATCACCGCCTTACGGCCGCCGCTCCGTGCAGGCTTGCGCTTCGCCGCCGGCCGGACCGGAGCGGTCTCATCATTCTCGTCGGTCATCGGAAGCCTCGGCTCGGCCTGGACACGCAAAAGCCGCCGGCTGGGAGCGCGGCTGTAGCGCGAAAAATCAAATGGCACTTAGCGAACGATCAAATGGCAACAGAAGTCATTTCTGAACCGCCGAGAGGGCTCCCTCAGATCGGGTGAACGGCTTGTTGCCGCCATCACCGCAGCTCTCTAAGAACCTCGGCTAGGGCTCGTTGGGGCCTGACGGCGCGGGGGGCACAAGTTGAAGACGACCGCCATAGCCAGGTGGGCACCTTTCAGCTCGCTGAAGGAAGGAACCGAGAGGTACTTCTTTCGAGAAGGGTTCGAGCTGCAACTGGGCATGTGCAGGGTGTTCCTGTTTAGCGCTGTCCTGCTCTCCGCCATCAATCAGATCGCCCTTTTCAATGCGTTTGGCTGGCCGAGCGACTGGCTGCGCGCGCATGTCGAGTACAACCCCTTCGGCATACTGATCCTCTTTGGGAAAAGCCCTCCGAATTGGCTGATCGATGCGAGTGCGGTCGTGGCGCCGATCGCCGGCATTCTCGCCGTCATCGGCTTCCTGACCCGGCCGGCCATGATCGTCGCGACCATCTCGACAATCATCCTCGTCTGCGTCCGCGAAGGCATCGCGCCGTATTGGTCTCATGGCTACAACCTGATCTTCTATTGCGCGCTGCCGTTCATGTTCAGTCGCGCTGGAGCCTCTCTTTCGATCGACCGGGCGATCTGGAAACGGCGGCCTAGCTGGAGCCACGGGCGCCCAGTAGCCCCAGGCGAAGCATCATGGCCCGTCGTTGCCGGCCTGGTGGCGGCATGCGCATTCTTCTACGGCGCGTTCTGGGCCAAGCTCTACTGGGGCGGCCCCATCGCCTGGTGGGACAGCGACAACATGCGCTTTTCGCTTGCTGTCACCTGGCTCGGCTACGACGTCCAGAATATCCCCTGGTACGTGGAAACGATGTGGTCGAGCCCGTTCCTTTACAAGGCGGCCGGCCTGTTCCACCTGTTTCTGCAAGCCGCCCCGATCGCCGCGCTGTTCTCCCTGCGTCGGCCCTACGCCCGCCTCGTCGAGGGTGTCTTCTACTCGATGAGCACCTTGGGGCTGGGCTTCATCATGGGGCTCTGGCAGTACCATTGGCTCTTCATCGGCTGCTTCTTCATCGACTGGGACTATTTTCGCGCCCGGTTCGCTGGGGCTGTCCCTCCGTCGACAGAGTCGTCGGATCTGAAGCTCGTCGCGTATCGGCGCCTGATCATCGTGGGGCTCGCGCTCTTCCTTGGCGCGATACACGTTATGTTCCTGCTGCAAATTCGGCGAGGCACCGTCGCTCTGTATCCTCTATCCGCACTCGATTTTTATGCTTCCGTGCGGGCGGAAACCCCATATGACGAGCATCGCGGCTATCATGACTATCGCTGCGAATATGCGCTGCGATACCCAACTTGCGAGGCTGTTGGGCTACCGGACGAAGGCACTCCAGCGGCCTCGAAACCGCTCGGCCGCGGCGACTTCTCCTGCAGCGGTGGCGAAGTTCGCTTGCGTCACTTCAACATTGATTTCGTGAGCTACTGCTGGCGCGCCGGTTCTCCGGAGGCCCTCCGCACGTTACTGGGAAAAGCGCTCGATCTGACGGGATACCTGCCTCAGGCCGCCACGCGACGAATGCCTTGGCGCTATTCAGCCCCGATGCCCCGAGCCATGCCGATAGCGATCTCGCTGCGCCAGCAGCGGATCGAGTATCCAGCCTACCCTGCGGCGCCCGATCCGATCATCCGTCAGGAGGGACTGAAGGCCATCCTGGCGAGCGACGGCACGATGAAGGCCGTGACCGGCCGCATCATCCGCGACGACGAAACCAAGAAGCTGGCGTTGAAACTCGATGTCGCCGGCCTTAGCTCTCCGGAGTTGACGGTCGAGTACAAGTCTCGGGTGATGAGTGCATCGCAGGATCAGCCATCGCGCGCTGCACCCGGCCGCTGGCGAGGCACAACCTTCCTGCTCGACGAGGATGCGATCGAGAAGCCGGCCTATCTGACGGTCAAAGTCCGCGAAAAGGACGGAGCGGTGCATGAGTTCTATGATGTCGCCTGGTGGTTCTGACGTAGCGCGGCTCTTCCCGTTCCTGGATGAGCGCGCGACGGTCATCTATGACGGCGAGTGCCCGTTTTGCTCGCGATATGCGGAGCTGCTCGATCTTCGGCGTAACGTCGGCGAAGTTCGGTTGCTGGACGCGCGCTCCTTGTCTGACAGCGACAAGGACAGGCTGCGAAACTCCTTCAATCTGGACGAGGGGATGATCTTTGCCCACGAGGGCAAGGTCCACTACGGGGCCGATGCCGTGCATCGGATTGCCGAACTCACCAGCGGCGGCGATGTCGGAAACCGAGTGATCGCCGGCGTGTTCCACAACAGGGGAATTGCGCGGGCCCTATACCCGCTGATGCGCGCGGGGCGCCGTTTGGCGCTCGCGCTAAAAGGGTCGAAGTCCATCCACGACGCGTGACGGTCAGGGCGTGCCCACGATACCCGAATTGCTGAGAACGACCGTCACAGGCTCCGCAGCTGTCAGAGTTTGCTCCGGCAGTGCGACACCGTTCAGCGTGGGCAGAACGTAGCGCTTGAACGGGTTACCGGGCCGCAAAGCGTCCACTCCCCGCACCTCGTCAAGGAACTTGACGATCGTCGGGCTCGCGATCGACGGATTTCCATACGACCAGAAGGCCCTAAACCCCGGCTGGCCATTCTGGGCCACTTTCACATGGTTGTGGTTGAGAGGGTCGGCCGTCAGGGTACGGTTCAATGCCCAGGTCAATCCAGCGTCCGTCGAGAGCCACTCCTCGATGTTGCCGCCGTCCTGCCCCGCAATCCCCGCGCCCGTAGGCAGCAGCGCCCGGAACAGGGTATCGCTGTCGAGGATCAGCCCGCCATTGTCGAACTGCCGGTCACCAACGGCGCCGACGGAATAAGCTTGCCAGGTGCCGGCAACGCGCTTGACGAGCTTCCAATGCCAAGCTCCCGGGTTCTGACCGTGCGAAATCAGGATGATCGGGTTGCCGGCACTGTCGATCTGGATGTCTTGCGTGTTCACCTGATCTGCGCCGCTGTTGAAGACGAGCTCGCCGCCCGTCCTCGCATCGATCGGCAGGGTCAGCGCGGTCCCGTCCGCCCTGGTCCAGGCGACGCCACCGGCTGATTTCGCATACCAGAAGTTCTTGCGGAGCTGCGTAGTAGAGTCGAGCACGGTCCAGACGATATGCACGGTACCGCTGCGGGAGGCGGTCTGCGCGTAGACGCCATCAACCACCGGGTTTGCGGGACTCACTACCCGGACCTCCGGCCCCCAACTCGCTCCCCCGTTCGTAGAGCGGCGATAGCTCCAGCTGTAGTCCGGCCCTGTGCGATGGAAAACCGTGATCTCGCCGGCCGCGAGCGCATGGGGCTGGGAATAGGTGCAGTTTCCCGGGATGCTGGGCGACCAGCTCCATGCTGTAATATCGCGCGGGGCGTTGGATTTCTTGATCCAGATCGGCGAATTCTTCGCCGCTGCGAAGACGTAGATGTAACCAGCCGAGTCGATGTGAATTGTCGGATTCCGGTGGCCGTCGGTGTCCGTTAGGTCCATGACCCTGTTGACGTCGACGATCTCGCCGGTGGCGTGATTGTAGGCGCCAATCGTCGCCCAGGCGGGCGAATAGCCGTTCGCCCAGACGAAGAAGGTCTTGTTGCTCGTGGCGTCATAGAGCGCCATGGGCTGCATATTCGACGGGAAGGTAGCTGCCGGCCCCTGATAATAGCCGAGATTGCCATACCACAATCCGGAGTATGGCACTTCGGCTCGATACTGGACGCTCGCGAGCAACGGCTCAGAGCCAACGTCAAGATTGGTTGGGCGTGAGAACGGCATTCAGAGCTCCGCGTCCAGGGAAAGATGGGCTGCGGCTGTCGCGGCCTGCAGGCCGCAGATAAATGGCCCGCCAGACGTTGTGGCAGAGGTGAACCTCACGGAAAAGACATTGCCGTAGGCGGCACTCGAAGAAACGCCTGTGATCGGGCTGTCGAAGCTGACACTGCGATTCAAGCTGGCGTAGGTGACTGCCGGGGCGCCGGTCCGCAGCGGCACGAGCAAAGGCAGATTGACCATGAAGTCGCCGTTGTCGATCAGCATGCCGAGACCGAACCGACCATTCACGGTTGCAATCCGCCATGCCGTGAAATAGCGCGATGCCAGAAGCAGCTCCTGCTGCAGCGTACGCGCCATCCAGGGCGAGGCCCCTGCGCCGACCTCCAGCTTGACGCGATTGAAACTGCAGGCGCCGCCGCCCGAACGCGCGATCTTCAGAGAGAGATTGCCGTTGTCTCCGGCCCCAGTGGTCAGCGTGACGCTGCGCCGGCCAGCGCCGGCCGTGATGACGCCGCTTGCCGATCCCAGGGTCACCGCAAGATCATGAGAGGGCGCCTCGACCGACACCGTCATCATGGTCGAAGCGAGGTTGCCGAAGCCCCAGGCGGCCGGCTCTACGAGCTGGTGCACCTCGCCCGAGGTCAGCGCCAGGCCGAAGCCAGCTGCCGCCATGTTCGAGGCGCCCGAAGCCTTCCAGCGATCGTAGCCATAGACGTTGTTGGCGAGGGCGCCGCCGGCGAAGGCGCGCTGGTTGAGCTGGAAATCGCCGTTGATCAGCAAGTTCGTGCGCGGCGACAGCGCCGCGACCTGCGTCGGCGACAGGCATTGCTGCATGCGGAAGGCGGTGCCGTCATAGCGCTCGACGATCAGGGCGCCGGCCTTGACATCACCGGGGAGGAGCGCGGTCCCGTCCGGCCAGGTCCGCGCCGTCACCGCCAGGGCGTCGACCCTTACCGTCATCGCGCCGGTGTTGTCGGCCTCGGCGATCGAGACCAGCGGCACGCCGACGAGATCGGCGAGGTCGACGAAGGTAGGCGCGAACGCCAGGGTGACCGCATTGGCGGTGCCTCCGACGCCGGCCGCAGTGACGAAGTTGAGCCGTTGCGAGCGGATCGCGCGCAGCAGTTGGGCCAGATCGCCGGCATCGGGCGCGAGCCCAGCCTTCTCGATGATCGCCATCATCTCTTCCTGCGTCGCGTTCAGATGCGTCGCGGTGACCACCGTGCCTTCCTGGCCGGCAACCGTATCCTCGCTCCGAAAGCCGCGGCGGCCGCCGCCGATGTCGACAGCAGTGCTGTGGGCGATGCGATCCATATCAGGCGCTCCCGTAACGAAAAACGACCTCGGTATGCGCCGGCTTGAGCCGCCGGATGTCGCATTCGATATCGCTGAGGGTGAAGGTGACGAGGCGCTCGCCCGCCTGGCTCGCGCCCGCTGTAAACAGACGCTTCCGGGTCAAGCTGGGCAGATGCACCGTCCAGACGAACTGCTGCGGCGGCTCCACCAATTTGCCGCCCGCCACGAGCCTTCCGGCATATGAAACGCGGTTCTCGCTGATCGTGATCGCGATGCCGCGCATGGCCGCAAGGTCGATGAAATATTGCCGCGAGGCGCCGCCGCGCGCCGTCCAGCGCTGATGGGCGAGCTGGCGCCGATCGGCGAGCGACATGGTCGAGGTGTCGCGGCCGCAGGGATCAGGCCCCAGCACGCGCTCGAAGTCGGGCAGACAGACGCTGGCGAGGCGCGGATCGACCTCGTGCAGCATCTCCTCCGCCAGCTCTTCGACATCGGCGATACCGCCGGCGAGCGGGGAGAGCAGTGCAGCGATCAGGCTGTCGCGATCGCGCCGCCAGATCCAGCCCGGCGGCAGATGCGAGAGCAGCTCGTCCAGGACCTGGTCCTCGCTGCGGCTCATGGCGGCGCGTCCCAGGTGACGCCGCCGAGCACCGGCAAGGCGTCGCGGGCCGGCAGCACGTCGCCGGGCGGCAGCACGAGATAGTGGCGATATTCGCCATTGGCGGCGCTGATCGCCTCGGAGAGACGCGAGCGGGCGAAGAGCTGGCCGATCTCGGCCTCGGCTGCGAAATGCGCCGCGGCCGCGCCTTCGACGGCCGCGCGCACCGGCACCGTGTCGGGAAAGACAGCGAGTTGCAGCGGTACAGACTGCAGCACCACCGGCCGGACATGGACCTCGGCCGTAAGCGGCCGGAGCGGATCGAGATGAGCCGCCATGGCGTCGAGCTCGGCCGGAATCGGCACTGCCGGCGCGACGGCCGTTCCCATGGCGACGACGACGCCGACCGAGCCGGGGCCGACCCAGAGCGGCACAGTGGCGACCTTGGCGACGGCGAAGGCGTTCTGGATCCAGACCCGATAGTCGTTCTTGTTGCCGCCATGGCCGGGTTCGCGGATCTCGACCAGGACGCGGGCGAGCAGCGACTCGTCAGTCTCCTCCTCGGAGCCACCTGCCATGCCATCGGCATCGAGAACGGCCGCCTGCGGGTCCAGGCCTCCCTGGACGGTGACGATCGGCAGGGTGGCGCCGCCGGCGGTGTTGCCGAGGACGCCGCCCTCGGCCGCCTCCAGCGCGATCGTGGCATTGCCGGTGCCGTCGAGCACGCCGCCGGCCGAGGTGACGGCGAGGCCACCGCCAGGCAGGCGCATGTCGAGGCCGGCCGGCACGGGGAAGCCCGGCGTACCGGTGAAGCGCGCCAAACCGACCGCCTTGGTCGCCGGGCGCTTGAACACGCCCCAGATCGCGGCATGGCGGATCAGGAATTCGGCCTCGGCCGTGTCGGGCATCAGCTGGCGGACATTCCAGCTGAGGTGCAGATGGGTGCCGTAGAGGCCGGTCGCGTGCGCCCGCGCGATCGCGGCGAGCAGACCCTTCTCGGAGCGAACAGCGCGGGCGATCGCGGCCGGGCTGGCATCGGGCCGGATGCGTTTCAAGGCGGCTTCAAGCCGAGCCTCGGCGCGGCGCGTCAACTCCTCGGGCGTGGGCAGCGGCGCCGGCATCAGGCGGCCTGCTGCATCAGTTCGAGTTCGGTCTCACCAACGCGGCAGACCAGAGCCAGCCAGCCGCGGCGCGGCCAGCTCACCGCGATCTGCGCGGGCGCGCCCGTCTCGGCGCCGACCCAGCGTAGGGCCTCGGTTGCCGCGTCCTGGACGAAGAGCTCGGTCAGCTCGTGCTGCTTGGCGCGCTCCAGCAGCCAGAGCCGCGAGCCGGTGCGGCGGCTATAGGCGTCGAGCGCATCGCCGATAGCGCCACGGCGGGTGACGAAAGAGGCGGAGACGTTGAGGGCGTCGCGACCTTGCGGCAGGGCATCGTCCGGTCGAGCGCGGCGGTCGCTGCCCAAGCTGATCAGCATAGGGGTGAGCGCCGTCTCGTCGAGCAGCAGATCGCCGTCCTCGCCCAGCTCGGCGTCAGCCGTGCGGGTCTCAGGATCGAAGATCAGCGCAACGTCGATGAAGTCGGCGGCCATGGCGCGAACAATGTCGCGCGCGCGCAAGACCGGACACGGCCCCGCGCGGGGCCGTCAGCTACACCCCCGGCTCGGGATCGGGCCCGACGACCGGCGCGACCGAGCAGAAGATGCCGTCGTCCTTGACCACGAGCCAATGGTCGCCTTTGCGCAGCTTCACATAGTCCGGCCTGACGACGATGCGCGGCGCGTTCGCCGCCGAGCCGAGCTTCACAATGATCCGGTCATCGAGCACCTCGACGGTGGCGTCCTTCACCTTCGATTTCACCCGCTTGCGGCTGGTCGCCTCTATCGAGCCGTCAGCCTTCACATGAACACGGTCGCCCTTGAGGTTGTGCATCGCGACCTCGCCCTCTGCCAGCCCGCCCATACGGTTTCCAGGCGCCTGCAGGGGCAGCGCCACCAGGTCGCCCTGGTCTGCGCCGACCGCAAGCACGATCGCCTCGCCGCCTGGCGCCGGCCGGCTTGACACGCCGGCGATGCCCAGCACCTCGACATCGGAACGCTCGACATGGCGATGCACCTCGACCGTCGCTGTCTGGCTGCCGCCCTTGTCGTTGGTTGACCGTACCGCGGCGCGCGCGACGATGCCGCGATAGGCGTGGGCGGTTTCAGGGTCGGCCGACATGGTTCCTCCTGTCAGAGCGGCTTGGCGGTGCCGTCGAGCCCGCCGGGCTTGCTGCCGCCCTTCTTCTTGCTGGACTTCTTCTGGCTGCGGCGATCGCCGACCGGCAGCAGGTCGAAGGCCTCCCGCCCGGTGACGCGCAACCGGGTCATCTCGCCCCGCTCGTCATAGGTGATCGAGACGCCGGCGATCAGCTGCTCGGAGGAGAGACCGGCATAGTCATCCTCGCAGAAGGCGACCGTGTTCATCTGCCAGGGCTTCTGCTCCGGGCCGCCGGTGATGCCGCGATAGCTGTAGTCCATTTTGTCGCCCTTCGACCGGCGGGTCCGCATCTCCCAGTCGGCCTGCTTCTGGGCGTCCACGTCCTTGGCCTGGGTGCGCGACATCGAGATGTGCGGCCGCCAACGTTTGACCTCCGTGTCCTGGGCATGGCCCATGACATGGGCGCCGGCGCCCCCCGGCTTGTCGAGCGGGGAATCGGTTGCCGGCGCCGGTTGCTCCGGCGCCTCGTCGAGCGGCTCGGCCGAGGCGTCCAAGGCCGCCTTTTCCGGCCGGCGGCCTCCATTCTTCTCGCTCTGGCCCTTGACGAAATAGTCGCTGAAGCGCTCGCGCGCCGAGAAGGTGGCGCGCACCCTGGTGACGTTGCCGGGAAAATGGATCTCGTCGATCGCCTTCTTCTTGCCGGAGCGGGTGATCAGGATGCCGCCGACACGATCGCTGGTGATGATCACGGCGCGTTGCTTGGCGTATTTGGCCAGGGCCGAGATCACGGTCTCGCCGGCCTCGACCGTCGCCTTGTCGAGCACCGGGCCGGTGTCGACATCGCATTTGACGTTGATGCCGAAGGGCTCGCAGAGCTTCTTGGCGAACTCCTCGAGCTTGATCTTCTTGTATTCGTGCTTGCCGCGCGGATCGGGCGGACAGTCGACGAGGTCGCCGGTCTTGTCGCGGCCGCAGATCGTGACATAGCCGCCGCCCTGCTCGCCGGCTTCCGAGGTGACGTCATCGATCCAGCCGATCAACCAGGTTTCGCCGTCGATCGTGATCTCGGCCTTGCGGCCCCAGTTCATCGGCTCGCCATCGCCGGCCGGCGTCGTCCATTCCCAGGTGCCCTTGGCTCGCTCGTCGTCATGGACGGTGAGCTCGAAGGAGGCGGAGAGCTCGCCCATGTCGTGGACGAGCTCGACCCGCGTCCAGCGGTCGATGGTCTTACCGTCGATCTTCAGTGCGATCCGGCGCGTCGGGATCTTCGCTGGCAGATAGACCTGCGTCATCGGCCGCTCTCCTGCTTCAGCACCTCGATCGGCCCGGCGCCGAGAATAGCCGGATGGCGCAGGCGGTTGCGCTGGACGATGTCATGCAGCATCGGCACGACCTGGCGCGGATCGTCGCCGGCGTAATGCTGGGCCAGCAGCCAGGCGCCGGCGCGCGGCGGATCGATCGTGATCACCGGCTGCAGACGGCCGATCACCTCGGACATGTCGATCGCGAGACGGCCCCCGGTCTCCTGCAGCGCCTGCCAGAGTGTGGCGACGCTCCCCGGCGCATCGCTAGCGAGACCGGCGGCGCGCGTGCTGGCGCCGGCGAGCGCGGCCTCTGCCTTGTCCTGCCAGGCGGCGGCGTCCTGTCGGCTCTCGAAGTCGATCTCCGCCATCAGGCTGATGCCCTCGGCGACGAAGGCGGTCTCCGCCGCGAGATAGATCAGCCGTTCGGTCGCGGTGACCGGTGCCCGGCCGGGAAGGTCGGCCGAGACCGAGCCAGAGGCACGCGCGGCGATGTGGCCGGCGATCGCGAACATAAGGGTGGCGCCGGCGCGCGGATCCGGCACATAGGGCTTGGCTGCCGGCGCTTCCGAGCTCGGGCCCAGTGCCGCCGGCGGCTGCGGGCGGAAGGCCCCGCCGAGCTGGGCCGGATAGCCGCCGAGGATCTGTGCCACCGCGCCAGCTATGATCTTCCGATCGCCATTGGCGATGGCGCGGTTGAAGGCGCCGGCGACGGCGCGGGCGATCGGCACCAGGACGGCCGCCTGGGCTATGCCACCGATGACGCGGTCGACGATCGAGAACACGGTGCTGATCGCGCCGAGGCCGAAGGAGAAGATGGCGAGTGCCATCGGCACGACCGAAAGCACCGAGGAGACCAGGCCGATCGCGGCGCCGATGACGCCGCCGATCGCGCCGAGCAGGCCGGAGAGCGAGGCGAACAGGCCGCCGATGCCGGGCAGCCCGGACAGGACGTCGTCGCCGGTCGGGTCGAACTCGCATTCGATGCGGGCGACGCGCAGCTCGTCGGAGGCGAAGGAGATCTCGGCCGGGCGCAGCAGCACGCAATCGACCGGCCCGAGCCAGGGATGCATGAAGGTGCCCGAACCCGGAGCCCTGAACACGGCTTCGAGCGCCTTGACCTTCGCGACATAGTCGTCGCCGATGACGAGGCCGGAGATCCGAAACGGTCCATCGATGGGCCCGACATCGTCATGGGTCTTGAGGTCGAGCCCGGGATAGAGCGTCGCATGGATGCGCCGGCCGACCGTATGGCTGGCGTCGATCACCCAGAAGGTGACGCCGCGCCAGGCGGCGGGGCGTAGGCCCGGCAGCAGCGAACCCGGATTGGCGAAGTCCAGCATCAGGCGCGCCCGAGCATCGAGCCGCGGTTCGGCGTCACCGGCACGGCCGGATTGGTCGACTGGACGTTGACGACACGCGTGCCTTCGGCGGCCTCGACGACGATGCGCCCGCCGACTGCGACGTTCTGGTTGGCCGCGGTCTTGGTGAAGCCGTTGGAGCCGCCGATCGAGCCGCCGGTGTTTGAAGTCGGGTTGAAGCCGCCGCCGAGTGGATTGCCCATCGGATCGGTCGCCGGCGCCGGCGCGGTCTTGATACCGCTCTGGGCGCCAGGGGCGGCGGCGCCGCCGCCGAGGAAGCCGGGCAGTTTCAACATCCCGGTCAACTCGGAGATTTTGCCGCTCACCCAGGCAATGAGCTCGTCGAACTTCGCCTTCATGCCGTCCCAGAGCGCCGAGATCAGACTGGCGCCGGCCTGGGCGAGCACGCCCGCGTTTGCGACGATCGCCGCGCCGATCTGTGCGACCACGCTGGCGATCATGGCGACGATCGCCACGAGGCCGGCCGTCATGCCCTCGCCGAGCGAGGTCAGGAGCCGGCCGCCGGCGTCGACCATCGCCGGCAGATTGTTGACCACGGCGGTGGCGAGCTCGGGGATCTTCGCCCCGAGCCAGGCGATCAGGCCCTCGAGCGCCTGGCCCGACCGAATGCTCTCCCAGGCGGCAGAGAACTGTGCGCCGATATCGGTCCACAGTTGCGAGAGCTGCGGGCCGACCGTCGCCCAGTTCTGGTAGAGGTAGGCGGCGCCGGCGGCGAGTGCGGCGATGCCGGTCACGACCAGGCCGATCGGCGAGATGAGCAGCGCGATCGCGGCCGCCAAGGCTGAGAAGACGGGCGTCAGGATCGCGATGCCGGCTCCCAGGGCGAGGATCGCTCCCGCCCAGGATAGCGCGCCGTCGATCAGGCCAGGCCATTTGCCGTCGATCACCACCACCCACCGCAACAGCTCGCTGATCGCCCGGTTCGCCAGCGGCAGGTTCGAGGCGAAGGCGACGCCGATCCGGCGCAGCGCCTGGCTGCCGAGTTCGCCGAAGAGGAGCAGCTGCTGCGACAGGCCGCGCATGCGGCTCTGGAAGTCCTGGTTGATGACGTCTGCGCCGGCCTCGTGCACCTGGCGCTTGAAGTCCTTCAGCTTCTCCAGGTTAAGCAGCGTCGGGATCAGGAAGTCGAGCACCTGCATGTCGGCATAGAGCCGGCCGACCTTGGTGCCGGCCAGCAGCTGGGCGATCTGCTTCTTCGCCGCCTCCTGCTTGTCCTTGTCCGTGCCGGGGCCGGCATTGGCCTTCTTCATGATCTTGTCGATCTCGGCCTGCGGCACCTTCAGCTTGTCCGACATCTTTTGGATGACGGCCTCGACCGGGTTGATGCCTTTGGCCGCGGCATCGGTCATCACGCCGGTGACGTCGACCTTCAACTCCTTCTCGAACTTCTTGATCGCCTCGGGCGCATTGATCTTGGTCAGGAAGTTCTTGAGGTTGTTCGCCGCCTCGGACGGGTTGGCGGTGCCGAGCATGGCAATCTGCAGCGAGGCGCCGAGGCTTGATACGGCCTCCATGCCGGTGATGCCGAACTTCGCCATCTGGTTGGTGAGCGCAGGAAACTCGGCCGCCATGTTCTTGAACTCGAACCGCCCGAGCTTGCCGGCCGTCACGAGCTTGCCGAGCGCCGCCTCCATCTGGTCGGGCGCGATCTTCAGCGTGTCAGAGAGGGCGAAGGCCGTCTTCGACGTGTCTTCGAGCGTGGCATTGGCCGCCGTTGCCACCTTGGCGATCGTCGGCATCAGCTTGTCGATCAGCCCCGAATCCATACCGGACGCGACGAGCAGCTGGGCGCCGCTGGCGATGTCGGCCGAGCGCTGGCCGGTTTCCAGCGCGAGCTTCTGATACTGCGCCGAGATCTCGCCGATCATCTTCTCGACCTCGCCGCCGGTCTTGCCGGCGGTGATGGCAATATCGCGCAGCGAAGCATCCCAGGCGGCGGCCTGCTGAATCGGCGCCGAGAAGGAAATGGCAGCGAGCGCGCCACCGACGACACCGATCTGCCGGCCGATATTGGCGATGCCCGAGCCGATCGAGGAGATGCCGCGCATCATTCCGCGCAGCGGCGCCGTCAGCCGGTCGACCAGCTGGACGAGGACCGAGACCTTCATATCACGTCCGGCCATGTCAGCTTTCCTCGCGGGCGCGACGCTCGATCTCGGCAGCGCAATTGTGCCACCAGCGGAGCTCGGCGAGCGTCAGCGCCTCGGCCTGGGCGAAGCCGCCGCCGTAGTAGCGGGCGACGGCTGCAACGATCAGAGCCCAGTCGTCCGGCCACTCACTCTGAAAGAAACGAGACGATAGCGGTCGCCGCCGCGATATCGCGCGCTCCCATGTTGTCGAAGATCACCATCATCCTCTGCGTCGCGATGTCGGCTGCGCGCGCCAGGGTGGTCACCGGCTGCATGTCGGCCGAGGCCTGCAAGATGATGCGCATGTCGGCGCCGGTGAGCTCGCGCAACCGCAGCTCGTCGACGTTCTCCGTCCGGATCACCACCCCGCTCTTCTTGATCTTGAGCTCGACGGGCTTGAGCAGCGGCAGGGTGTACGAGCCGTCATCGTTGCGTACGGCGCGTGCCGGCAGCTTCGCCGCCCTCGACGCGGCCTCCTCGCCACCCTCCTCGATGACCGCTTCGTCCCGGCTGGAGCGGCCGATCTCGGCGTCAGACTCCTCAAGCTCCGCGTGGCCAGGCGGCATCACGGAAATCCTACGGGCGGGTGCATTGGTCACGCGACGATCTCCTCGGGTTCACCGCCGGACCACTTCAGCGGCACCTTGCCGCCTTCGCCGCCGGTCATTTCGCGCTGGTCGGTCAGGAAGGCGTCAGGCCAGGTGAAGACCTGGCCAGTGTCGCACTGCACCTGCAGTTCGCCCTCGCCGACGCTGTAGAGCTCCTTGAACTTCTGTCCCCGCTCCAGGACGGTCGTCGCCTCGATCTCCGAGCCAGCGAACTCCTGCGCGCGGCCGACCTTTCGGCCGTAGACAACGGGCTTGTTCATGATCCCGCCGAGCTTGAGCTTGGCGCCCTTCTCGACCGGGATGTTCCGGCCCTGCCAGACGATGTCTACGATGCCGAGGACCTGCGTCACGACGGCCTCCTTTCAAAGGTGGTTGGAGCGCCTGCTCAGGCCTCGAATTCCAGCGCGGCCGCGAGCACCATCAGGTTGCCGATAATGTTGATGCGCTGCTGGCCGTTCAGGCGGTTCTTGTCGCTCTCGTCGATCTCGAAGCGGCTGAGTTCGAGCGTGCGAGCCACCTCGACGATCCAGGCCTGTCGCTCGTAGAGCTTGCAGCGCGACGCCCAGGTGCCGGCCATCCGTTTCGGCGTCACGACGACATCGTTGTTGTTGGCGGCGACGCTGTCGTCTGGCGCCAGCTTGCTGCGCGGGTACATCAGCGTGACATAGGCGGCCCAGTCGTAGCGGATCCGCGTCAGCGTCTTCGGCACCATGATGTCGAGCCAGGCGGTGTCGGCCACCGCGAGGTTCGAGACCTTGTAGGTGGTGATGACGCGCTCGATCACGACATTGCCGTCCACCAGGCGCGTCCAGGTCGAAATACCCTGGCGCAGCAGCAGGTCGCGCTCGGTCTCGATGAAGCAGTCGGCATCCTCTGGCGCATCGATGCCGGGCAGCACGAGCGAGCGCAGCTGCCGGGCCGGATCGTTGGTCAGATGGAAGGTGCACAGGCCGCCAAGCGCAGCCGCCCATTCCCAGGGCGCCTGCAGGCCGGCCTTGGCTCCGATCGCCGTGAGGTGCGGCGAGTTGGTCAGCGCGCCCTTGGTGCCGAGCTCGCCATAGGTGCCGCGATGGCCGACATAGATGTGGCCGTCCTTCTTGCCCATCGCCTTGTAGCGCTCGGCGAAGTCCTCGGCGACGAGCTCGAGATTGGCGGCGTCGTCCCAGGCCATGACGACGTCGGTGATCCAGGTATTTGCGACCGCGTCGAGGATGTCCTGGACGTCCGGGTTGCCGGTGCCGGGTGTGGTCACGGCCGCGGCGATCGCCAGCGTGCCCGGCAGGATGTCTTCAGCGGTCTTGCGGAAGCGGACGTCGATATGCTTGCCGACCTCGCCGGCATGCTTGGCCGTCAACGTCATCACCGCGACGGCCGAGGTGGCGACGACGGGCATATCCGGATCGGCGTTGATCGCCAGCACCGCCGCGGCAGCGTGCTGGGTCGGCGTCATCGTCGAGGTCGCCTTGTAGCGGACGCGGCGGCCCTGAATGTACATCGAGATTGTGCCGGCGCCGGCACCACTGAAGGTATAGGTGCGGACCTCCTTCACGCCGGCGCCATCGTCCGGCAGTGCGATGGCGAAGACCCGGTTCGTCTTGTTGGCCTTCTTCCAGGCGCGGACCATCTGCTGCCCGACAGAGCCGGGACCGAACAGCGCCGTGCCCTGCTCCGGCCGGGTGATCTCATAGGGCTGCGCAACGACCGCTGTGCCGGCCGCGAGCTTCTGGACGAAGAGGTAGGCGACGGCCGGGAAGGAGACCAGACCCATCTGGTCGTAGACCGGCCGGCCCTCGACATAGGTGCCCGGGACGCGCCAGTCGTACGGGATCTCGTTGAAGTTGATCATCGCGCCCTCACTTCTTCTCGTCGGCTGCCGGCTTCACCGGCTTCGGGGGCTGCGCCTCGACCAGGTCGCCGTCCTTCAGGCGCCGGCGCACGAACTGGCTGCGCTCGGCCCAGTCGCCCTCGGTCGGCCAGAGCTCGCCGTCTTCCTGGCGGCGCACGATCCGGCCCTCGGCCGCCTTCAGGTAAAGGCGCTTGTCGATCATGGCGCGGTCCTCACATCGATGGGTTCGTCGCGATCCTTGCCTTCCGGCCAGGGCTCAAATTCGGAGACTTGCTTCAGGAAGTCGGGTGCCGCGGCGCCATCACCGGTAACGTCGCCAACGACGATTGTCGCCGTGAGGTCAAGCGTGGCGATCACAGCGGTGATGTCGCCGAAGCCCTGGGCGTACGCCTGGGAGCAGGCCGTCACGAAGAGTGTGCCGACATCGACCAGGGTGTAGCCGTTCAACAAAGCGATCGCGCCGGCCATCGCCGGATAGAGACCGGGAGACTTGCCGTCGCCGAGGAAACGAGCGGCGCGCGTCGGGTTCTTCACCACGATGGTCAGGCGCAGCCCGGCGGCGCCCTGGAAGCGGCGGCCGACCGTGTTGGCGTTCGGGTTCAGCTGGCGCCAGCCCAGCCCCAGCAACGGCGTGCGCTCGCTGACGAGCGACCTGAGCTCCTCGATCGAGAGCGGATCCGGCACCACACGGAAGGCCCAGCGATCGGCCTTGAAGAAGAGGCGTAGCCGCGCCTCGATGCCGTGCGTCCAGGCGGTGAAGGGATCGAGGACGACGCTCATAGCCCGACCTCGCCATGGCGGCCGAACATGCGCGGGCGATCGCTGGCGCGGGCCGAGCTCGTCTGCTCGATCGGCGCGACGCCTTCCAGCGTCGCCGTGCCGGTCGAAAGCTGGGTCAGCCAGGCGACGATGTCCTTGCGGTCGCTCTTGACCTGGTCGGCCGGCTCGCGATCGCCGCCGACCGAGAGGTCGTAGCGGGCGAGGATGCAGCTGGCGCGGGTGATGACCTGCGGCACGGGCGCGAGCGGTACGCGATAGCGCTTGCGCAGATAGGAATCGATGATGCCGTCCGCGTCGGCGAGCGCCTGCTCGACCGGGACGGGGTTGACCACGTCCGGCAGAACGCCATCGACGGACGAGAGCCGCAGCATCTCAATCTCGCCGAAGCGGCCGACCATGTCATGGACGGTGGCGTAGGCCATGGTCAGCCCTGACCCAGGCGCGCGGGTTTGAAGACGGCGCGGTTGACGGCCATGAAGCCTTGCTCGATCGAGGTGCGACCGATCGCGAGCCAGCGGACATCAATCTCGGGATTGGCCGCGAGCAGATCGAGCGCACGGAGAACCTGCTCCTCGAGCTGCTTGTTCAGGTTGACCAGCGCCACGGCCTCGCCGCTCTGAGGGCGATAGCCTTGAACTGGCAGGCCGGAATGCTGGGTCATCGGAAACTCCAAGGCGACGGCCGCCCCGCACGCCGGCGGCCGTCAGATGAGGGGTTGTCCGGGACAGGAGAGCCGAAGCGCCTCCCGCCCTAACCGGCGCGCCCATCGTGCGAAGGCGAACCGGACCCCACGCTCTCGGGGGGTATCTCGTCAGGCGCTGGCCTGGGCCTCGGCGAAAGCCTTGGCGGCGTCCCTCAGTTCCTCGTCGGTCGGCTCGAAACCGATGGCGGCGATGGCGCGGCGCTTAGCCTCGGCGCGCAGGCCGCCGGCGGCGGTGAAGTCGCCCATGGCCAGCGTCTTGAAGAATTCGACCAGTGCGGCAGACCGTTCCTCGCCCTCGGGCGCAGCGACCACGGCGCCTTCGCTGAGGACGCCGGCGTCGACCAGCGGGCCGGCGATTTTCTCATCGAGCACGATCGTCTTCTCGTCCTCGGCTGGGCCGTAGTCTTTCCCGTCGAAGGTCAGCTTCGACAGGACCAGGTGCTTGAGCTTCGCCATGGTCTGGCTCCTTGAAACGAGGCTTGAAGGCCCTTTTCAAAGCCCTCGCCAGCGAGGCGAGGGCTTTCGCAGGAAGGCCCCGCGACCGTCCGTCAGGCGATCACGTTCTGCAGGAAGTAGGCGACGGCCGGCGCGGCGATCATTTCCTTGACGCGCTCGCCGACACGGATGGAGTTGCCGCCCTGCAGGCCGATGTTGGGATCGGGAATGCGGCCGGCGAGGCGCGTGCCGTACTGCGCCGTGTAGCCGAAGGTCATGCCGGCATCGGGCCCGGCGACGCTGTTCTGGTAGATCAGCGAGATGTGCTTGCCCCAAACCCGGTTCATCACCGCCGCCTGACCCTTCTTCGCCGTGTTGACGAAGGACGAGCCGACGATGACCTCCTGCAGCTCGAAGAGCTCGGCGACCTGCTCGCGGGTGGCATTGCCCTTGTTGAGGTTGCCGCCCTTGACCGCATTGACGATGTGCGGGTGCGAGCGGAACTTGGTCCAGGCCGCCTGGCCGATCACCATTTTGTTCGGCCGCATCACGAAGGTGGAGTCCAGCGCGTCGTTGACGACGCCGATCGGGTCGGAATTGGCGAAATCCGAGAACTGCGAGGTGCCGGCGAGCGTCCGCCGATTGGCGGCGGGATAAGTGTTGAGGTCGAAGACCTTCGCCGCCACGCGGATCTCGCGATCGAGCAGAACGAGATCGGTCAGCACCTCGGAGGCGCGCGCCTCCGGATCATAGGTCGAGAAGCCGGCGGCGCGCTGCTGGGCGGCCGCGGCGACGTCCGAATTCGGCACGAGATCGTCGAGACCGTAGTCCTCGACCGCGGCCTGTTCCTCGGTCGCGCCGACCTCGATCTGGTTCGGACGTCCCTTGCGGCCGACGAAAGTGTTGGGGACGGTGAAGCTGTCCTCGACCGGGAACTTCAGCCAGGAAAACTTCTCACCGCCGACCGGCACGCGCGGCAGCACCCTGTCGGCGATCAGGTTGACGTCGGGGTTGGCGAACTTGATCGAGATCGCCGTCAGGACGGGATCGACGAGGAAAGGACGAGCAGTGGCCATTGACGGCTCCGGGTGAGAGTGAGGCTGCCGGCCGCTTAGCCCTGCATCAGGCAGGGCTGGACGAGGACGGGGATGATGTCGCCGGCGACGCCGGAGGCCATGGCGAATGCACCGACACGAGCATTCGCGCCGGCGGCCGGTGCCGCCTCGATCGCCGCGCCGTTGGCGTCGGAGGTCAGCGGCTTGCCGCGGGTGACGTTGCCGCCAAGCACGATCTCGGTCTGGCCGCTATGGACGACATCGAGGCGGTCACCCTGGGCGGCGTCGACCTTCTCGAAGACGCCGACGATCAGGTCCGTGGCGGCCGCGGCCTCGATCATCGCCGTGTCGGAAGCGCCGAAGACGGCGAAGCGGCGGGCGCGGACCGCAGCACCCGCGAGATAGGTCTTGATCAGGGTCGGCGAGTTCATCAGCTCCTCCCGGAGACAAACAGGATCGCGTCGGTCGACGAGATCGTGATGCCGTTCTTGGCCTGCTCGGCCCGGTGCGCCTCGGCCTTGGCGATGATCTCGGCGGCGGACGTGCCGGCGGCGAGAGGGGCGTCCTTCGGCGGCGTTACGATGCCGCCCGAATTGATCGAGGGCAGCGCGGCCAGTTCCTTGTCGACACCGGCCGGGTCCTTCTGGTGGCGCTCGATGTAGTGGTCGCGCATGGCGACGATCGGCTTGCCGGCCGCGATCGCGGCGTCTACCGCCTGGGTGGCCTTGTCCTTCGAGCGCTCCGCTGTGACCGTGTCGAGCCGCGACTGCAGGTCGACGACGGTCTGGCGCAGAGTGACGGCATCGCCGCCGGCGGAGCGGGTCGCGTTGAGGTGGGTCACGACCTGGTCGGCGCTCGTCGCCGCAGCGAGACCGGCGGCCTCGGCGAAGCGCTTGAGGTCATCGGCCCGGCCGGCGACGGCGGCATGGGCCGACGTCGCCGCTGCCAGCACCGCGTCCTCGGCCGCATCGTCCTTCAGGCCGAGTGCCTGGCGCAGCTTTGCGACGAATTCCATGGGTTCGCTCCGCGAGTGAAGAGAAGTCAGGTTGAGGTTCGGATCGTTCGTCAGCGCGGCGCGCAGGATCTTGAGCACGCGGCCTTCCACCTTCGTCGACAGCAGCACCGGGGAGATGCCGCGATAGGCTTTGTCAGCCAGGAGCTCGCGGCCGGCATTGGTCCATTCGACCTTGCCCCAGATGCCATCCGACCGGGCTTCCATCGCGACGATCCAGCCGCGCGCCGGCGACGGGCGCCCTTCTGGCGCAGCCGTGTCGGTGGCATGGTTCTCGTCGATCGGGAGCTTCCCGGCCGAGAGGCTATCGGCGATGACGGCGGCTGCATCCTCGAGCCTGAACGGCCCGCGCCCATCCACTCCAGAAAAGGTCCCGACGGGAGTGAGGTGGACCCATTCGGGAACCTCACCCGTCGCCGGGATCTGGAAGTGAAGGGAGGAAACAATCGTCTTCATCGCCCCCGAATGTGGCCGGCGGCAAAGGCGCGCGACACGGCCCCGCGCGGGGCCGTCCATCCAGATCGCAAGAAGGGGGTGTCAGCGCGAAGCGATCAGCGCTTGCTACCGGATGATGGCCCGGAACCGAGGGCGCGGGCAAGACCGCCTTCGACCACGTCGAGGATCAGGACCTGGTCGTCACTGCTGATGCCGACGAAGGGACGCGCCGGGATCTCGACGGAAGGCGTCTTCACCAGCTTGCCGCCCATCTTGAAGACGAGGAACGGGCCATTCTTCGCGGTGACGACGGCGCCGCCCTGATGGACGCCGGCATAGATCTTGTTGCTGCCGACCTGAACCTCAGTGCGGGCGGCGCGGTAGGTAATCGAGCCCTGCAAGCCGCCGCGCATGGCGCTCTCGCGCAGGATGCCGGCGCCTCGCTTGCCGCCAGCGTAGAGCGGATTGAGCGGAGCCCAGGCCGAGCCGTCCGGCGCGACCTCGTCGTCAAAGCGATCCTGCGTCGAGGCGACCAGGCCGACGCCGATCGCACGCGTGATCGGCGTCGTGTCCGCCATGACGTGCTGAAGGCGCTGGAAGGCCGAGCTGGCGGCGGCCCAATCGAAGGAGAAGGTGACGGTGAAGCTCACCTTGCGTTCAACCTCGTTTGGCTCCATTTTGAAGCGGGGCGATCAAGCAAGCTGCTTCGTGCGCCGGTCATCTGCACCGCGGGGATGTAACGACCCCCTGATCGCCCCGCCTCTTTCATTTCCGGATCTCGCGCAGCTTGGCGGTGACGCGCTTGCGCCGCCGTTCGCCGGTCTGCTCGAAATTCGGGATTATCAGCCGCTCCCCGCCGCCCGGCCGCGGGACGCGGCGGACGATCAGCATGAGCTGGCGCTTTTTAACGGTGCCTGGATCAAACCAGTGGAAGACGAGCTGCCGATGGCGGCCGCGCTGCGCGGCGTCGAGGTGAACCGTGCCGTCGCGGATGATCTGATGCAGGCTGGACCAGTCATCCGGCGTGATCTCGGGATGCGGGTTGCTCGCCCGGCCACCGACCTCGTCGGCGCGGCCTGCGACCTTCAGTATCCGGAAGGCGCTGAGCTCGATATCGCGGCGCCCGCCGCCTAGAACTTCGGCCAGGTGCTCGGGAAGCCGCGCCGCTGCAACGCTCTCGGCATGGCTCTGCACTTGGCCAGCCAGAACTCGCTCGGCGAAGGCCTCGACATCGTGGGGATCAGTCAAGGGAGGCAAAGCTGGCGCGGTCGGCGTCAGGCCGGGAACCGCTGTGCCCGGCGCATTCTTCCAGACCTGGCCCGGATTGTAGTCGAAGCCGATATCCACGCCCTGCGAGCCCTTCAGCACCTCGCCGGTTTTCCGGTCCACATGAGTAATAGGCAGGCGCTCCGGCGCTTGGTCGACGCCGGAGCGGCCCTGGCGCTTCAAGCCCGCTTCACTGACGGGGCGCACCCGGCAGCCGCAGCCCCAACCATTGGGTGGATAGGCCCAGTCCCAGAACGGATCGTCGGCACGCAGCACGGTGCCGTTCCAGGCGAGATGCTGCTTGCGCGGGTGCTTCGCGCCGGAGTGGACATACTGCCAGTACGGGAAGGCGGCGAGCGTCGCCGGTTCGGTCTGCTGGGCGTAGCGGCCAGCCGAATACGCCATGCCGAGATTGGTCTCGAAGATCACCCGGGAGCGCCAGCCCGGCTTGCCGACATGATCCCATCCATGACGCCGGACGATGTCGTCGAACGTCTTGCGGAACTCCTGGATCGTCGAACCGGTTTCGAGCGCCTTCGCCACCTCGCGGCGGAAATCCTCGACCAGCGCCATCGAGGTCGCGCCGGCGACGGTGAACGCCTTGGCGTTGGCCTTCTGCCAGACATCGGTCCAGCCGGTGGAGGTGACGTTCGTCTTCTGCCGGAGATAGTCGATCGCCTCGTCGAACGGCAGGCCGATGGCGCTCATCGTCGTCGTCATGACGCGAGCCCGTAGGAAGCCCGCTGAGGCCCGTGGCCGCTTCGGGCCCCGATGCCCCGGAGAATTCCTTCAAACCGGAATTGAAGCGCCTGTGGCCCGCCAGCGCATAATCCGCGAGGAGGGGCCACCTTGCTAGCCGCGGCCGGCATCGCGTTCGTCCACGAGCTCGTCGAGCAAGGCCGCCCGGCCGGCCAGATGCGAGAGCGCGATCGCCCGGCCCATCGCCTGCGCCAGGCGCTCAGGATCGAGCTCCAGGCGCGCCAGGCGGTCGGCCAGGTCGGCCATGTCCGTTGCCGCGTCGAATGCCTCGCGGATCTCGCCGGTGAGGCCGGCCAGGGCGCCGGCCGCATCCTCGGCCGCGCGCTCGGTCAGGCGATCGACGAACTCCGGCTCCGGTGCGCTGGCATGGCGGCTGACGAGATGGCGCAGCTGGTCGAGCGGCGCCGGTACGACTGGATCCTGCGGAAGAGCGGACGGTGCGGGCGGGCGGCCGCCAATGACCTCGGCGCCGGCGGCCGGCTCGGTGAAGCCCAGCCGGTCGCGCAGCTGCGAGACCTCGACCGTCAGACCCTTAGGGCCGAGCTTGTCGAGGGCGTTCACCACCTCTCCGAGCGGGACCTCGTCCGGTCGGCCGATGCGGAAATCCGGATAGAACTCCTGCGGGCCGAAGGTGAAGGCGATCATCTGCCGGATGATCTGGCGCTTGACGGTGGTCGACAGCGCCCGCGCGTCGGCACGCTCGATATCCTCCTGGACGAGCCGGTGCTCCTGGGCGACGGCATGTCCGCCGGAGACCGCATCCGTGGTCGTGGTTTGGCCGAGCACGAGCTTGGAGACCTGGCGGTCGAGCCAGTCACACCGCTTCTCATAGGCCTCGGCGCTCTTCGTCGTGTCCTTCAGTCCAACGAATTCGATCTCCATCCCCTTCGGGATGATCGCCGCGGCGTCGCCGGCGATGTTGAAGACGGCGCGGGCGAGGACCTCCTTGTCGACGTCACTCGCGGTCGGGTCGTATTTGCCGACCCGGATCGGCGCCGCGTAGTTCTGGATGAAGATCTGCCAGTCCTTCGTGGTGAAGGCCTTGAACATCCAGGACCAGCTGGCGATGCGCGCCAGGCCGGAGCGGATGGTCAGGCCGCTCTTCGCCTTGTGGCGATGCACCACGAATTTGTGCGGGGTGAGCTGCTGGCCGGTGGCGCCCTCGCGCAGGAGGATGGTCTCGCCATCGGTCCGGTCGAAATTGAACCAGCGCGCCGGCCGATGGACGAGCGAGGCCGGTTGAACTCGCTTGGGCGACACGTCCCAGTCGATCTCCAGCACCGAGAAGCCCTTGCCGATGGCATCGAGCATGTCGAACAGGGCATCATCCAGGACGCCCTCCTTCAGCCACTCCCGGACGAAATCGGCGTGCTTGACGTGCTCGGGCGCGTCGCTCGCCGCCTCGACCGTCATCGGCAGCTGGCAGACCTGGCGCTTGCGGGTGCCGAGCACCGAGAGGTAATGCGGGTCGCGCTCCTCGATGTCCTCGGCGAGCTCCAGCCAGGCCTGCGGCTCGCCATGGGCGGCGGCGCGATGGATCACCGCCATCTTCCAGGGCGTCAAGCCGTCGACATGCTGGACGGACTGCACCTGGCGGTAGCCGTAGAGCTGCGGCGCGGCCTGCGGTTCCCCGAACAGCGCGTCCATGTCGACGCGCTCCCCATCAGGACCGAGGACGCGAGAATAGCGCGGCATCACAGGCCTCCGCGAAGCGAGGGGAACAAGCCGCCGAAGGACTCAGCGAAGGGGCTGGCGCCAAGGCCGCCGCCGGCGAGGCCAGCCTCGGTGACCCGCTGGTAATCGTAGACGACGATCGGCATGACCGAGGCGAAATGGGCCAGTGCGGCCGCGATCGCGGCGTCGCCATGGCGCTTGCGCTTCTTGCCCTCGGCTGCGCCTTCGCCTTTCTCGGTCGTCCGCACCCTCGGGATGCGGGCGACGCCGTCGATCATCCGGACGACGCGGAAGTCGTTGCCGACCTCGACATCGTTCGGGACGTCCATGCCGGTAGCTTCCAGCGTCGCCTTCAGCTTCGGCATGTTGTCGCGATACCAGTCGACCGAGAACTTGATCTGGGCGATGCGCTCCATGCCCCAGCGCTGGGCGGTGCGCTCGGCGATCGCGGCGCCATTGCCGCCGGCGTCGATAGCGCCGCCGCCGAAGCGCGGCAGGCGAGCGATCATCCACCAGAGGACGAACTCCTGCTCGTCGAACGGGATGTTGCGGAGCTCGATCACGAACGGGCAGTAGCGATGCATGCCGGCCGCCATCTGGATCGGCCAGATGTCGGTGGCGTCGGCGACGCGCGCGAAGTCCATGCCGAAATAGCTCGGCGCGTCCGGCAGGATGCGATGCAGCAGCGGCTCGACATTCGCCGCCAGCCAGGCCTCTGCCGCCGAACGGCGCAAATGCGCCGGCTGGGCAGCGAAGGCGCTCGGCATCTCCCAGCGCAGCACCTTGGCGTCGGGCTTCATATTGGCCTCGACGACGGCCGGCAGGATCCAGACGCCGGAGCCTTCCGCAGGGATGCAGAAAAGCTCCTCATCGGCGCCGTCGCCGTAGTGTGCGATGATCTTGGCGCGCCAGCCGGCTTCGCCTTCTGCCGTCCAGGCTTCGCCCTTGCGCTGGCAGATGCGCTGATAAAGCCCTTCGCGCAGCGCCTCGTCGAAATCGATGCGCACCAGGCCGTAATCGTAGCGGCCGGCGCGGATGTCCTTGACATACTGGTTGAAGGCGTTGGCCTCGCCGTTATGGGTCGAGATCACCACGACCATGCCGCCCCAGATCAGCAGCGCCATCGCCGCCTTCAGCAGCTCGGCGAGATCGTCATGGAACGCGGCCTCGTCGACGATGACATAGCCCTGCTTGCCGCGCAGCGAGCGCGGCCGGGACGGCAGCGCCACGATCTCGAAGCCGGAGGCGAAGCGGATGCGGAAGGCCTTGATCTGGCGCGTCTCGCCGGTCGCCGGGTCGAGATCCTCGAAGACATATTCGCCGGTATCGAGCGCGGCCTTGGCGAAGAGCTTGGCCCACATGGCGCAGACGTCGATGAACTCGCGCGCCATCTCCAGATTGTAGCCGATGTAGAAGGTGTCCATGCCACCCGCGACGCGCTCGGCAGCCGAGACCAGCACCGCGTCGGCGGCGAAGGCCCAGGTCAGCCCGGTGCGCCGGCTCTTCTCGATGAAGGTGACTTCGTGCAGGAGGCGGGCGCGGATCGAGCGCTTCTGATAGCCGAGCAGGATCTCGGAGCGCGGCAGCTCCTGCAGCTCTGGCGGCAGGCCGTAGAGCGACTGCTCGCGCAGCGCCTTCCACTCCTCGGCCGAGATCGCCCGGCCGATCTTGAACTCCTCCTGGACCGTCGCG
Organism: Methylobacterium sp.; assembly: GCA_013823325.1. Classification (GTDB taxonomy): domain Bacteria; phylum Pseudomonadota; class Alphaproteobacteria; order Rhizobiales; family Beijerinckiaceae; genus Allobosea; species Allobosea vestrisii. Next base: position 12,524 of record PNLY01000046.1, on the reverse strand, counting down.
CTCATCTCGGCTTGTCCGCCAGGTTGAGGAATTCGTCGCGCAGTTCCTCGACTCGCTCGGCCGACAGGCCGGCCTTCTTGGCGACGCTGGCAAGGGCCGCCCCGGCCTTCTCCTTGAACTCGCTTTCGAGCTTGCTGCGGCGGGCCGCTGACATCGCCTGGCCCTTCACCGTGTCATGGAAGGCGCGGGCCAGCTCCATGGCCATCTTCGGCGTGCGCTCGCTGGCATCGGCTTGGGTGAGCTCGAAAACCAGCATCTTGATGAACTCTCCGAGTACGATGCTGTTGTCGTCGACCTTCTCGGGCGTGAATTGGTCGGCGATGCCGGTGAAGATGTAACGGGCTTCGTCGAGCCGGATCTGCACCGCCCGCAGCTTCACGGCCTTTCGGTTGAAGGCAGAGGAGCTAATCGGTTCGACGCCCTTGAGCGCCAGCCGAGCATTCAGGTCCAGCAGGATTTCCGCCTGAGTGCGGGTACGCTGATTGAGCTCGCCGATCGCCCAGACGATATCGTCCTGTGCATCCTCCGGGACGAGATCGAGCGAGGAGAGCCGGTTCTTGCTGCCGGCCATGGCTCAGGCCTCCGGACGCGACGGGCGCTTGATGCCTTCGATCACAAGGCGCCGATGCACATGATCGGAACCCTTCGCCGTCAGCTGGGCGACGCGCACCGTGCCGGCGGTGACGACGGTGATCGCCGCCATCGACACGAGCCAGTTGAGCTCGTCGTGGACCCAGTCGCGGCTCTTGCTGATGCCGAAGGAGTCGAGCGTGACCCGCAGCAGCTCGGAATTCAGCCGGCCGTCCGGCTGCTCCTCGAGCGCACGCAGGATGATGAGGCGGGCTTCCTGACGGACGAGAGTGTCGAAGCTCATTTGCGGGCCTGCTCGAGCAAGAATTCCTGTAAGCGTTCGGAGGTGGCGGCGATGGGCTTCATCTGCTCGCCCATGGCCTTCAGCTCGCCTTTCACATCGGCCAGAGCGAGCTGGATGGTGTGGACAGAGCCGCGGTCCGGAAGGTGCCGGAATTCGTTTTCGAGCGCCGCCACGCGATCCTCGATCTTGTCGGCCTTGTCGATCGCGCGGTTGAACTTGCCGTCCAGCGACTCCGTCGCCCGGTCGTGATCGACCTTGGTCACGAACTTCGTCGATAGGAGCAGGATGACGAGCGAGCCCACCAGTGACAGCACGCCGCCATAGGCCTGCAGAAAGGACAGCAAGTCGTTCACCGCACCACTCCATCGACGGCCGCGACGGCAGCCGCCCGCCTGGTCTCACAGATCCGCAGCGCCGCGCGGTCGCGGCCCCAGCTCGAAGTCACCTCGGCCGCGGCAAGCGCCCGATCCGGTAGCGCGACCGGCGCGGTGCAGGGCTGACGCGCAGCCGCCGGCAGCTGCGGGCGGACGATCTCCAGCTTCACCACCGGCTCAGGGCTTGGCGCCGTCGAGCAGGCGGACGCGATCGCGCTCCAGCCCGCAACGGTCGCCACCAGCAAGGGCCGCATTGGCCTTCTCCATCTCGTTCAACTCGGTTTGAAGGCGGGCGGTATCGCCTGCTGCCCTGACCTCGATCGCGGCCACGGCCTGTGCCTGGTCTGCCCTGGCGCGCTCCGCCTGCGCATTCGCGGCGGAGATCTCGGCGCGCCAATGGGCGTCGCGTTCCGCCCGTGCCGTCGTGGCGGCCTGCTCCTGCAGGCGCTCGATCGCGACCATGCCGCGCCAGAAGCCGAGGCCCGCGAGCGCGAGCAGCACCAGGACGGCTCCGCCGGCGGCCAGCCCCTTCCAGTTCCGCAACGCCCAGGCCGCCAACATCAGAGGCCCTCGCGGCAGAGGGCGCGTTCGGCCTGGCGCCGGCGGGTCAGGCCGGGGAAGACGATGCCGCCGGCCTTGTTCCATTTCAGCAGCGCATCGCAGGCCGCCGCCGGCTGGCCGGCATTGAGCAGGCGGGCGACGCTCGATTTGCAGTAGGCGCCGGTGCCGACATTGTAGGCGAAGGAGACGATCGCCACCTGGCGCTTCTCCGGCATCGGCACGGCCGTGCAGGCCAGCACGCCCTGCTCGAACTCCTGCAGGCCTTTGAGGAGCATCGCGTCGCACTCGGCCTTGCTGTGCCGGTCGCCGAGCTTGACGCCGCGGGTTTCGCCGTAGCAGACGGTCGCCACGCCGACGACGTCGCGATAGGCGTTGAGGCGCAGCCCCTCGAAGCCGCCCACTAACGTGACGGTGAGCGCTGCGGCTGCCGTGCCCTTCTGCAGGCGGGTGCGCGGGCGCATGGATAGCACCGCGCTCATTGCTGGGCTCCGGCGCCGGAGACGGTCTCCTGCGCGATCAGGCGGGCGACGAAGGCGCCGGCGGTCGCGAAGAAGGACAGTGCCGCGAATACGCCTGCCGGCACCGGGACGACGGATTGCAGCAGCGGCAGCGCGACCTCAGCGCCGGAGAGCAAGCCGGCGAGCAGCAGCAGCCGGATCGACCAGGCGTAGCGCAGGATCTGGCGCCAGTTCCAAACGAGGGCGAACCGCATCAGGAGCCCCCGATCGCGGCGAAGAAGCAGAGCAGCTTGCCGGAGCCGTCGATGCAGAGATGGAAGCGGCCGTCAGGCGAGGCCTTGGTCTCGCGATAGGGGATCGCGAGCACGAGCGGATCGGCCCGGACCTTCGGCCACATCGGGTGGCTGCCGGGCCGGACCGTCACCTGATAGCCACCAGCCCCTTCGCGTACGGTGTCAGGCGAGATCTCGGCGCAATCGCGATCGGAACAGCAGGCGTACGGATAGGACCAGCCGGACATGGCCTGATGGGCGCTCGCCGCGCCGTGCCAGCCGGCAGCGAGCACGACAACAAGCAGGCATAGCCAAGCAAGCAGGCAGTGACGCATCGACTGGTCTCCGGCGCGGGAACGTGCGCCGAAGATGCGCGCCGGGTGATGCGCGAGACACGGCCCCGCGCGGGGCCGTCAGCCAGTCTTGTCGAACATGTCGAGCTGTGAAGTGGCGGGGCGGCCGGCGCGGCCATCGGGATGGCCGAACTTATCCAGCGCGCGCTGCACCGAATTGCGGCTGCAGCCAGCCTTGAGCGCCGCAGCCTCCTGCGACATCCCCATGGCGAGGTAGCAGAGCACCCGCCACGGCCGGGCGATCGGAACCTTGATCGTGTCGGCGCCATATCTGGCATGCAATGCGGCCGTCGCGTCAACCCCGATGATGTCGACGATCGCACCGCCGGCGGCGGGATCGCAGACATAGACCCGCGCGCCGCCGCGCGCCTCGACCAGGCGCAGCGCCGCTTCCGGCCCGATCAGCTCGACCAGGCGCGCGATCTCGTCTGTGGGCGGCGGCAGCGTCGTCATCGCGGCGGGAACCTCTCCGGCGGCGTGACTGTGGTCAGGGTGCCTTCGCGGACGACGTAGCGCAGCCCGTCGGCGACGATCTCGTAATCGTCGATGCCGACGCGCGCGGCCGCCCGCTGGGCCCGCTCCAGCGATGCCGCGAGCGCTCGTCTGACGGCCTCGACATCCAGGGCGCCGGAGCGTTCGAGGAAACGGACCAAAGCGTGGTCGCTGATGTGGATCATACCGTCACCCGCTTCTGCCAGGCCTTCAGCTGCTCGATCGCCTCGCGGGTTTGATCCGGCTTCAGGAACTCCGGCGCCGAGACCTTGAACCGGGCTGCAACCCAGCTGCGCAGGGCGTCGCGGTCGAGCGGGCCGGCATGGAGTGCGCCCCAGAGCGCATAGAGCTTGCGCAGATCCGCGCGCTGCGCGGGCGCCCTCACTGAAGCCTTCGGCTTCCAGCCCAGGCGCTTCAGCTCGGCGATGACGGAATCAGCCTGGCGATCGGAGAGATCGCGCGCACTGCCGACGCCGGCGACGCGCTGCAGCAGGCCGCGATAGGCGTCGTCGTCGAGCGCCAGGTCCTTCCTGGCGATGTGGATCTTCGCCAGCATGTCGCGATGGCTCATAGCCCGGCCTTTCGGATCACGCCCTGCAGCTTCACGGCTTCGCGCGTGAGCCGCTTCAACTCGGTTTCAAGGATGGTCGACCGCCTCGGCTTGATGGTCTCGATGACGGTCATGAGCTGCTGGCGCCTCGCGTTGATCTCCCCGAGCTCGCCACGCGCCAGCAGCGCCATGAGCGGCGCGGCATCGGAGGGAGCGGGACGGGAGGAGAAGAAGCGGGGCATGGCTCAAGCCCCGTGCTCGAGCAACGGGGCCGGCGCCGGCCGTGCGAAGCGGGCGGCGTCAGTCTGCATGGAGAAGACGACGCGGCGCCCGGGCGGGATCCAGAGCGGCGCCCGCGGCTCGGCGCCATGCTTCCAGCAGACCCAGCAATAATCCGTCGCCGTGTCGCCGTCCGGCTCCCAGCGGCCGCGGTGCATCGGCACGCGCTCGACGTAATAGGCGATTACGAAGGGCGAAAACTCGCGGAAGAGCTCGTAACGCTCGATGGTGTGCAGCCACTGGGTGCGCACGAGGATCGCGACGCCACAGCGCGCCAGCGCCAGCCCCTGGCGAGCGAAAGCCACGGCCGCGTTGAAGGGCGGGTTCGTGAACATCCAGTCGCAGGCGCCACGGTTGCCGCCGGCCTGAAGGAAGTCCTCGACCTCGCCATAGCCATAGGGATGGACGTCGCTCGCGGCGACGAAGGGAAACACCTCTTTCAGCGGCTCGGCCATGTGCCCTTCGCCGCAGGCGGGCTCCAGGATCTGATCGGGGATCAGCACCCCCAGCTCCGGCCGGGCAACATGGTGCACGAAGGCGCGGGTCGCCCAGGGCGGCGTCGGGAAGAAGTCGAGGGAGTCGGCCGGCTCGGAACGCTGCGCCATGACGGCCGGCGAGAAGGAGAAGGAATGCTGCGTCATCGCCGCACCTGCCGCTCGAGGAACTCCTCGACCGCCTGGGCGACAAGCTGGTCGCGGCTCTTGCCGGTAACGCGCGAGAGCAAGGCGAGCCCGGCCTCCATGGGCTTGGTCACACCGTCGGCGACCAGGGCGATCGAGCGCTCGCGGTTGCGGATCAGACGGATATGCCCGCGCTCCTCGAGCGCATGGACCATGCGATGGACGTTGCTCTTGACGATGCGCAGATGCGCCGCGATCTCCTCGTACGACGGCGCGACGTGGCCGGCCTCGAGGCGCCCGCGGATGAAGGCCAGGCAGTCGGCCTGGCGCGGCGTCAGGCCCATCATCGTGCCGGCCCTCCCGCCTTGGCGATCGCCTCGCGCTTTGCGAGCTCGAGGCACATCTGGCCCATAGTCTCGCCATGGCGGAGCACGGCCTCGCGGGCATCCGCCGGCAATTTCAGGAAGGCGCGGATCTCGTCGGCATGCTCCGACAGCGTTTCCAGGCTTCGCCTGGCGCAGTTCAGCACCTCGGCGCTGCGCGCCACCACATCCCGCGGCCGCTTCTCGACGACCGGCAGACCATGGCGCAGGCTATGCGCCCGGGTCTCAGCGAGGCGGACTTCTTCGATCTGGATGGCGAGCGTGGCGGTGGGCAAGGTCATGAGCGATCCTCGATCACGAGGGGGACGGCCGAGCCGCCCACGCCGTGGTGCAGACCGACATCGGCGCCGGCGCGCCAGCCGGCCGAGCTGGCGCCGGCGTAGCGCTCCTTCCGCTCCTTCAACACGACAGGGACAGTGCCGGGCTCGCGCTTTGCCAGCGCCTGCTTCGCCTCCTGGCGGGCGGCCTCGTTTCGGATGGGCTTGAACAGCTCGCCGAGCCGGACGGTCAGGCGCAGCACCATGCCGTCGATGAAATCGGCCGCGGCCGCGCGCCGGGTCGAGAGCTTGCGGCGGCGGGTGTAGAACGGCGTCTCCTTGAACTCGCGCAGGGCGCGATCCACCGCGCGGAAGCAGACATCGCGGAGATAGGCCGCAATATCGGGCCCGGGCTCGCGGCCGACGAACAGGATGTCGCCGCGATCGCAGCGGATCAGCATGGCACAGTTGGTGTAATAGGCGATGGCGCCCGAGAGCTTGTCGCGCCAGGTGGTGCGGTTCGTCGTCCGGGTCGAGTTGTCGGCAGCGGTTGCCTCGGTCATCTCGATCTCAGCCTGGTCGAAGTCGTGCTCGGCCATCAGTCGTGCTGCCAGCGCGGCCGCGGCCATCGCCTCGGCTTCGGTGCAGCCGCTGGCTTCGGTCTTGGCCTGCAGGGCGGCGATCTTACTGCGCAGACGCTCGCGCGGGGTCATGCCGGCACCTTCTGGTTGAGCTTGTCGATCGCAGCGCGGGCGGCACCGTCCAGGCTGTACCCATGGCCCCAGCGGGTCAGTATGTTGGCGCCGAACGGGCGCATCTTCGCCCGGGCCTTGCAGATGAAGACGTCGACGATCTTCTCCATCGGCTCGTCGCGGCCGTCGTTGCGATACAAGGCCGCCATGAGCTGATCCTTGGTGCATTCGCTGCGCCCATAGAGCGCCGAGACGAGGCGGGCCTCGTTGACCGTCAGGCGCCACTCCAGCGGCAGAGCCAAGGCTGCCACCAACACGCGGTCCAGGAAGGCGACGCGCTCCTCGAGCCAGGCATTGCGGGCGCGCAGCGCCGCCAGTTCGACGTCAGGCTGCACGGCGCTTCCTCGTGTTCTGGTAGAGCGAGATCGTCAGCGCCCGCCATTTCGGCAGGGATTTGGCCAAGGCAAGATCCGCCGCCTTGCGCTGCATGTCCGGCCAGCGGGCCAGGAGCGTCGCCTTCAAATCGTCGGCGGCGATCTCGCCGGCATAGGTCGAGCCGTACAGGAGCTCCTCGGCCGCCTTGATCGCGTCCGAGGTCACCGGAGCCAGCCGCGCCTGCGCGAGCGTCTCAAGCACGACCCTGGCCTGCATGGCGGTGCGGCGCCGGCAAAGAGCGCTCAGAGCCGCGACGGCGACGGTTTCGGCAACCTCGAAGATGCCCTGCGGGCGAACATTGCGCAGCACGGTGACGCCGGCCCGCCCGCACACCTGCATGACAGTCATCGCGCCTTCGTCACCGGCGGCGACGGCGGCGTGGAACAGGCTGAGAGCCGTGAGGCCGACGCGATCGCGGTTGTGGCCGAGGAAGGCGCGAGCACGCTCCAACTGGTCGGCGCCCTCGACGATCATCACCGGGATCGTCGGGATCCCGCCATGGGTGGCAGCGCCGATGGCGGTGTGCTGGCCGTCGAGGATATGCAGGCCCGCATTGGTTTCGGCGACGATCGGCGGCTTGAAGCGCCGCCAGGACCAGCCGGCCGCAATGCGGTGAATAAGCCTCACGGAAGTCTCGGTCAGGTTGCGCTGATAAGTCGGATCGACCAGCAGCGATGTCGGCGCGATCCACTCGAAACGGGGGACGAACGCTTCGAGCTCGGCCGGCGTCCAGCCTTCCGGAAGGGCCAAGGGTTCGACGGTGCGCAGGGTCATCCGAAGATCTCCGTCAGCTCGGGTTGGCGGTCGAACGCCGGCGGGGCGCTGCGGCTGGTGAAGTCGATGGGGTCTCTGACCGCCGGAGCGGCGGCGTAGACGCGCAGGCAGTGCTCGGCGCAGTAGGACGTCGGCCAAATCGTGGGCTCACCGCAGACGCGGCGGCCGCCGAAGATGTCGATCGGCTCGCCTCGGCGGGGCTGGACACCCTCGCAGACGATCCAGCGGCAGTGCCCGTCGCGGGCGCGGGAGAGGAGAATGCTCACTGGACTGCGCCTCCGAACAGGCCATCGCGCTGCGCTTGCGCGCGTAGATTGGCGGCGATGGCCTTCATCAAGGCGATTTCCTCGTCGGCCTTGGCCTGGCTCATGCGCTTGATCTGCACTTGCCGGGCATAGACTCGCTCGCGGAGCCTAACCTCGCGCTCGGCGGCGGCCGCGAGTTGCTCATTGGTGAAGCGGGGAGCGGCCATGGCGCCCTCACGCGGCCGCGAGGTCGATGGTGACCGTCTCGAAGCGATCCTGCGGGCGCCGGCGCTGGTAGAAGCGGACATACTCCTTCGTGCCGGTGACCCGGATCGCGTCGCGGATCGCCGTCATCGCCCGCGTCCAGCGCTTGTCGCCGATATCGAGCTTCAGCAGCAGGAACAGGTTGGCCTTGTTGATCTGACCTTCCTTCTCAACCGCGAAGGCGCGGGAGACGATCGCGCGGATCTCCGGCCGGCTGTCGGCGCCCCACTCGACCAAGCATTCGTCGATCAGCGACTTCGCCTGTTGCAGCTGTGGGCCGAACTCGATCAGGTCGGCGATCTGCACCTTGACTTGCATCAGCCCGTCGACGGTCTGGAAGGTGACGTTGCCTTTCTCGCCGCCGGCGCGGGCGCCGTACTCCTGCTCCAGCAGCTGCTGGAAGCCGTTGAGGTCGGCGAAGGTGTGTTCCTTGAAGCGGGCGATCTGGGCCGAGAGATCGAGCGCGAAGGCCATCACCTTGCGCACCATCTCGTCCTCTAGCTTGTCGGCCGGCTTCACCAGCTCGACCGGGACGAGGCGCCCCTTCGCGTCGCGCATGTGAGGCTGACCGCCCACGTCGATGATGCCGGCCGGAACGACGGGCTGGCTAGGCGCATTCTCAGACATGGACGGTCTCCTCGGTTGAAGGTTCGGAAGTGTCGCCATCGGCCTGCTCGACGATGAGCCGGGACATGGCGACGATTTCATAGGTCGAGACGCGCACCGCCTCGCGCTCGGGCGCGGCCAGCACGCGGCGGGCGGTGGCGAGCGGGTCGATCGAGACGGCGAAGCGCAGCAGGCCGGCGCGCTCGAGCGCCTGCAGCGTGCCGAGGAGCGCATCCGTCGAGAGTCGGAAGGTCTCGCTCGAGGCGCGCAGTTCCTCGGCCCGGCGCTGGCCGTGGATCACCATGGTGTGGTCGCGGCCGCCCGACATCCGGCCGATCGTGCTCGGACCCAGCGACGTCATCTTGCTGGCGAGCCACCAGCACGCGTAGCGGAGATGGACCCGTTCGTCGGCGCCGGCACGGCCGGCGACCATGATCTCATGGCGGGTGACCCCGGCGACGGCGCCGACCGCCTGAACGATCATGTCGAAGGTGACATGGCGCTCGCTCATGCCGCGTGGCCTCCGTCGTCGCGGCCGGCCGGCCGCGGGGCGCGCGGGAAGCTGACGACGTTGCTGTCGCCGATCGGCATGGCGAGGGCGGCGAGGCCGGGACGCGGAACATGAACCGGCCCGCCACCGTCCAGCTGGCGCTGGATCTCGGCCTGCTGACCTATCAGTGCCTGCTGCAGAGACGGCGAGACGGCCGCGCTGGCGACGATGTCGAGATCGCGGGCAATCGCCTCCATCTCGTCGGCATCGGCCGCGCGCTGCTCAAGGCGCTCGGCCTTTTCCGCGAGCAGGCACAGAGACACCGTGAGATCCCTGCAGGCGTCGATCGTCGGCCGCCGGTGGGACGCGACATAGGTGCGGAACAGGTCTCGCAGCTCGCGCAGATCGGCGGACAGAGGCTTTGCCTGCATGGCTCAGCCCTCCCGGCCCGGGATGGCGGGAACGCGGCCGAGATGGCGCGCGTGGCGGAGCGCTTCCTCGCGATCGAGCTGGGCGAAGCCGACTGCTCCGGCCAGGCTGGCGCATGTGCCCGCGAGCAACACGAAGGCGTAGACCTCCGGATCGCGGACGAAATGTAGCATCGCGCCGGCGACGAAGCCGCCGAGCGGAACAAGGCAGATGCACACGAGCTTGAAGGCTGACCGGATCATCAGGCGTCTCCGGAGTTCTTGCGATTTGAGGGGCAGTCCCGGCAGGCGCGGAAAAGCCGCGCGCGCGCCGGGTTCGAGGACGAGAAGGGCTTGGCCTGCTCTTGGAGGCACTGGTCCTTGCCGATCGGGCCGAGGACGGGGCAATCGACCTGCTGGCCGAGGAGTGCACCGCGGATCCGGATCAGGACCGCCTGGACGTCGCCGGGATAGCGGCGGGACAACATGTGGGAGACCACCGCGTCGCTATATCCAAGCCTCTGGGCGACCTCGCGCGCCGTCGAACGCATGCAAGCCTCAGCGAGCGCGCGTATTTCAGGAGGCATCGCCTCCCCCCAAGCCGCGCTGGCCCGCTCCATCGCCGTCGTGCGGTTGCGAGTTGTAGTCACGACCGCCCCCGCAGATTGTTAGGGTTAACGGTTTGACCCAAATTGAGATCAAAGATGCCCCCGCCAGAGAGCGGGATGGGCGCGCGCGGGCCGGTGTCCTTTCCCGGAGGCAGGCGCAACCGGTCGCCGGCACGCTGCAAGTAGCCGACCTGTTCGAGTGCTCGGACCAACCGCGCGACTGCCAAGGCGGTCACCTCGCAGACATCAGTGGTAGCGGCCTCGACCAAATCGGCGGCCGAGAACGCGCGCAAGGCGCGCATCGCGGTCCAAATCTGTCGCTGCTGCTGAGAGCCGCGGCCGTTAGTCCCGCGGTTGCGCGGCGGGGCCTCGCCCGCCACCTCGACACGCCAAGCCGGCCCCTCCGCTGAAACGATCATCTCGCGAGCGAGCCAACCGTGCCATTCTGCGATCGCCGGATAACTGGCCTGAGGCGTGAGGGCGGCGACGGTTGCGACCGTGAACCGCCCGTAATCTTTCGTGAGGACCGTCATGGCGCGCCAAGCCGTGGCGTGCGCGTCGTCCGAGAGGCGAACGGTGCTGACCATTACGCTGCCCTCCGCTTCGTCGGCTGGCCCGTGTGGACGCGGCCGCTGAAGTTGGAGAGGTCGAGTTGGTTGAACCCATGGTTCCGAGCGAACTCGGTCATCTCCGCCAGCGTCGTCGAGATGCGGCGGGCGACACCGCCGCACTGTTTACGGACCTGGTCGAGCAGCGCATCGTCGATCGTGAGCTGCGGCGCATAGACAGCGGCCAGATGGGCCGCGTCGTCGAGGTCGCAGGGCTGCGCCGGCTGCCAGTCGAGGACGCGGTTGTGTACGCGCTCGACCTGCATCAGCTTGTTCGGAAGCTGTTCCTCCCCAATCAGGATGATCGGCGCCTGGCTGTAGTCGTGGATCTCTCGGATGAGCTCGATGAAGCCCTTGTCGACCGCCTTGTCGGCCTCGTCGATGATCAAGGGGCGGTCGATCTTCTCGCCGAGGATCTCGATAGCGCGCTCGGTCATGTCAGCGACGGTGCCGCGCGGATTGGCAATGCCGATCTCGCGCAGGACATGTTCCAGGAATTTCCGGCGCGTCCAGCTGTCGCCGATGGAAACCATGGGCGCGCGGGTCTTGTTGCAGGCGTAGATCGCCGCCTTCGTCTTTCCGTAGCCGCTGGGGCCGTGGAAGATGCCGAAGCCGGGCAGGTCCACGCTGCGCGCCTGAAGCCGGTTGACGAGCGTCATCAACGCGGTCACGTTCTTCAGCGGAGCGAAGCGGGCCTTTTCGGGTTGGTTCATCGCAATCCTCAATCTGTTTTGCTCTTCCATCGGCCCGCCGCTGCAACGGCGGGCCGCTCTCTTTTCCGTAGGCGTCAACGCAACGCTGCCTCGCCGAAATCCTCTGCGATCGTCTTCTGCGCGCGGTACTCAGGTCCGGCCTGGTAGCCGCCGAGCCAGAGCGCATCGGCGTTGGCTACGACCTCGCCGGTCGCCAGCTGGGCCTCGATCGCCTGCGCGCGCCGAAAGCGCTGGGCAGGCGTCTCTTCCCGCCGCAGCGGCGTAACGACCGGGGGCAGCGGCGCGCCGGCGAGATCGGCCTCGATTTCGGCCTGCAGGCGCAGTTGCTCAGGCGTCTGAGGCGCAGGACGCGGCGCCTCGCCACGGCGCAGCGCGGCGATCTCGGCGCCGGCTTCGAGCGAGGGTGTGGAGTGCTGCTCGGCGCGCTGCGGGAAGGCGACGAGGTTGCCCGAGAGCTCGGCCGCGCGCTGGCGCCGCAGGTCGAGCACCGTGCGGCTGGTGATGTGGCGGCGCTCGGCCCGCATGGCTGCGGTGCGCTCGTCGATCAGGCGCTTCTGCTCTGCGGCGACCTCGGCACGGATGGCAGCGGGATCCTCGCCGAGCAACTCCGGGCACCGACCTTCGCCGAGCAAAGCATCCGTCTCCGGATCGTGGCACCAGACGCGCCCCTTGTCGGCAGGGTCGAGACGCACGAACACGCGGGTGCCGACCGAGACGCCGGCGACCAGATAGTGGAAGCCGTCGATCCGGACGCCGCGCTTGCCGAGCGTGCGGATGCCGTCCCCGCCGGGCGCCGGCATCAGCAGCACGGTCAATGCCTCGGCGTCGACCCGCCGTACCGGCTGGGTCCAGCTCGCCGCCTTGGCGAAAGGGCTCATTCCAAGCGCACCATGGTCGCGCCGGCCATACTGGCCCTCGGCCCAGGCATCGCATTCCGCCTGTAGCTGCTCGCCCGTCAGCTCGACGGCGAAGGCCTTGGCGTCGTCAGTGCCGAGCCGGGCGGCGAAGGCGCGGCGGGCCTCGATCACCTTGCGATCGCTGACGCTGTGGCCGATGAAGCCCGGCAGCGTGCGGCCGAGATCGGTCTGGAAGGTGCGGATCACACGTTCGACCGGCCCCTTCTGCCAGGGCGAGAACGCCGCGGAGGTGATGTGCTCGATCTGCAGGGCGGCGAACAGGCGGCGGGTCGCCTTCGCGACGAAGTCCGAA
>PNLY01000045.1 GCA_013823325.1 Methylobacterium sp. | reverse complement strand
CGCCGGCCTGCGGCACCAGGACATGGCGCACCACTTCCCAGGTCGTCGCGCCGATGCCGTAGGCGCTCTCGCGCAGCACCGACGGGATCTGGTCGAGCATGTCACGGGTGATCGAGGCGATGAAGGGGATGATCATGAAGGCCAGGATGATCCCGGCGGTCAGGATGCCCAGGCCCGAAGGCGAGCGCGAATACAGGACCGTGCCGATGATCGGCATGCCCTCGACGATGTTCGAGAGCGGGATCTGGACATAGGCCGCGAACAGCGGCGCGAAGACGAACAGCCCCCACATGCCGTAGATGATCGAGGGCACGGCGGCGAGCAGCTCGATCGCGGTCGAGACCGGCTGCTTGAACCAGGGCGGGGCCAGCTGGGTCAGGAAGACGGCGATACCCAGCGAGAGCGGAACGCCGACGACGAGCGCGATCAGCGCGGTCGAGAGGGTACCGACGATGGCCGGCCAGGCACCGTACTGCTCGTTCTGAGTGTCCCAGACGCTGGAGGTGATGAAGCCGAAGCCGAATTCGCGGAAGGCGGGCCAGCCGCCTACGACCATCGAGAGCATGATGCCGGCGAGCAGCACCAGCACGAACAGCGCCGCCAGGAAGCTGGCATTGCGGAAGATGAGATCGAAGGTCCCCATCGGGGTCTTGCGCACCGGTGCACTCGGCACGGCGAACTGATCGGTCACGGCAGACATCCGTGGTTACTCCGGTCTCGAAAGGCGACTATCGGGGCGAAACGAGCTCTGGTCGTCGCGGAAGCGGGGGCCCTTGTCCGGCCCCCGCCCCGTATCGTCACGCGGAAGCGATCAGAAGATCGGCTTGCCCGCCGGGTCGGTCACGCCCTTCCAGGCGTTGCGGACCTGATCCTTGACGTTGGCCGGCAGCGGCACGTAGTCGAGATCGAGCGCGAGCTGGTCGCCGCTCTTATAGGCCCAGTCGACGAACTTCAGCGCGGCCTGCACCTCTTCCGGCTTCTCGGGCTTGGCGTGCACGAGCAGGAAGGTGGCGGAGGTGATCGGCCAGGCGTTGGCGCCCTTCTGGTTGTTCAGCGAGATGCCGAAGCCGGGAGCCTCGTTCCAGTTGGCGTTGGCGGCAGCGGCCTGGAAGGCCTTGTCGTCCGGCGCCGGGAAGTTGCCGTCGGCGTTCTTGACGAGGGCGTGGGCGAGCTTGTTCTGCTTGGCATAGGCATACTCGACATAGCCGATCGAGTTGGCGACCTGCTTGACCGAGGCCGAGACGCCCTCATTGCCCTTGCCGCCGATGCCGACCGGCCACTGAACGGCCGTGTTGGTGCCGATCTTCGACTTCCAATCGGCCGAGACCTTGGAGAGGTAGTCGGTGAAGACGAACGTCGTGCCCGAGCCGTCCGAACGGTAGACCGGGTTGATGTTGGCGTCGGGCAGCTTCAGGTCGGCGTTCAGCGCCACGATCTTCGGATCGTTCCACTTCTTGATGTTGCCGAGATAGATCTCGGCGATCAGCTCGCCCGAGAGCTTGAGCTTGCCGGGCTCGACGCCGGCGATGTTGATGGCGGGGACGACGCCGCCCATCACGGTCGGGAACTGGATCAGGCCGTCCTTGGTCAGCTCCTCGCCCTTGAGCGGGGCGTCGGTGGCGCCGAAGGCGACGGTCTTCGCCTTGATCTGGCGGATGCCGCCACCCGAGCCGATCGACTGGTAGTTCAGGCCGACGCCGCTCTCCTTCTTATAGGCCTCGGCCCACTTCGAATAGATCGGGAAGGGAAAGGTCGCGCCGGCGCCAGTGATGTCGGCAGCCTGGGCAGCGCCCGTCAGGCCGATGGCAGCGGCCGTGAGAATGAGAAGTTTGCGCATCAGATGTCCTCTTTCGGATCGCAAGTGCAGCGGCCCTGCTAGAACACCGGCTGTATGACAACTGGATGACACATCGTCATGAAAGTGGACCGGCCGTCGTCACAAATCGTTAACGGGCCGCGTCGCGCAGGCGCGGCAGGATCGCCCGGAAGGTCGCGCCCTGGCCGACCACACTCTCGATCGTCAGGCGGCCGCGATGGCGCAGGACGATGTGCTTGACGATGGCGAGGCCGAGGCCGGTGCCGCCCGCCTCGCGGCTCGCGGCGGTGTCGACGCGATAGAAGCGCTCGGTCAGGCGCGGCAGGTGCTCCGGCGCGATGCCCGGCCCGTCGTCGCGCACGCTGAGGCTGGCCTCCTCGCCGGAGATCGCGACGGTGATGCCGACCTCGCCGCCGCGCTGGCCGTATTTGATCGCGTTCTCGACCAGGTTCTCCATCAGCCGCAGCAATTCGTCGCGGTCGCCGGCGACGGTAACGGGCTGCTGCGGCACGTCGAGCTTCAGCGTCACCTCGCGCTCGCGTGCCATCAGCACGAGGGAGTCCAGTATCTCGCGGGCGATGCTGGAAAGATCGACCGGCGTCTCCGGCGCGAGATGGGCGCGCAGTTCGATGCGCGAGAGCGAGAGCAGATCATCGACGAGACGGGCCATACGCAGGCCCTGCTCGCGCATGATCGTCAGAAAGCGGTCGCGGGCGACGGCGTCGTTGCGGGCCGGCCCCTGCAGCGTTTCGACAAAGCCGAGCACGGAGGCGAGCGGCGTGCGCAGTTCATGGCTGGCATTGGCAACGAAATCGACACGCATGCGCTCGGTCATGCGCTGCTCGCTCAAGTCCTCGAACGTGAGGAGCACGGCCCGGCGCCAGCCGCTGCCGGCAAGCGCGGCGATATGGATGCGGAAGGTGCGCTCGACCGGCACGCGCTCGATCAGCTCGACGGCGCGGCGGCCGCCATGGCGCGAGACCTGCTCGATCGCATCGATCAGATCTGGGTCGCGCATCACCAAAGCGAGCGGCTTGCCCTTGGCGAGCGCAGTCACCAGCGCCGGCGCGGTCGGGCTCAGCGCCTGGATCACGCCCTGCGGGTCGAGCAATACGGCGGGGACGCCGATGGCCTCGATCAGCGCCGCCGTGACCGGCGCCTTTGGGTCGACCAAAGCGTGCATGCGGCTCCTGCCTTCCGATGCGTGATCTGCGGCGAGGCGTCATAGGCCGGAGCGGTGGTGCAGCGCAATTGCCTCCGCGAGATTGAGTGCTATTCGCCGGCGATGGAAGCCTACAGGCCGACACCCGGCATGCCTGGAGACTGGATGCCGCCGAGGAGCTGGATCAGCTCGGCCTGGCGGCGCACGCCTGTCTTGGCGAAGACGGATTTGAGCTGGCCCCGCACGGTTTCCGGCCGGATCTTGTGGGTGCTGGCGATGCCGGCGACCGTGCCGCCCGACAGGAGCAGCCGCGTGACCTTGGCTTCCGCCGGGCTGAGATCGAACAGGGCTTCGAGGATGGCGGCGGACGGCGCCGCCCCGCGCCCGACTTCGGTGAGGTAGAACAGCTGGGCCGCGCCGGAGAAGATGTCGAGCCCGGCCCGCCTGAGCGGAACCAGATGCGCGACGAAGGCGGGCCGCCCGGCAGTCGCTCGGATCGGGAACGACAGGCCGGCATCCCCGGCCACGTCGAGATGCAGTTGCAGGCGCTTGTTCGCCATGGGATCGGACAGGCGCACGCGGTCGAAGGCGCCGATGTCGAATGCTCCGCAGGCGGTGATCAGCTCATTGGCCGCGAGCACGCTGTGGCGTCCGGTGATGATCGCCGCCGGCAGGCCGATCAGCTCCAGTGCCGCGACGCTGGCGCGCGCCCGTTCGAGGCCGAGGCGCGCCGCGATGATCGAGGCCCGCGCCAGATGAGGGCGGAACTGGTCGAGCGCCGCGGCCGTCTCGCGCGGAACCGGGCCGTCGGCATAGAGGCGCTCGATCGAGAAGACGATGCTGTCGCCGCTGGTCGAACGGATCGAGGTGCCGACGCACCAGCCCCAGCCGCGCGGTCTGAGGAAATCGCGATAGAACGGATCCTGTTCGAGCTCTTCGGGCGCGATCGCGTCGAGATCGGTCAGGAAACGCGGTTCATAGAGCGGGACCAGGCGCTTGCCCCGCAGATTGTCCGCGACGAAGGGCGAAGCGACCCATTCGGCCGTGACATCCTGGATGGCTCGCGACGCGGTCCACTGGAACCGGTTCGGCGAGGCCGCGAACAGAATCGTGCCGACACCGCCGGCGCGCGCCGCCAGGTGGTCGAGCACACCAGCCCATCGCTCCGGCACGACGGCAGCCTCGTAGATCTCGTCGATGAGGTTGGTCGCGTCCACCGCTTACCCCGGGCCGGCAGCTTCCTCGACACGGGCCCGGCGGAGTCGAGGTGGCATCCGACCCGCAGCCGCGTCAAGGAGATTTGCCCGATCAAGGCTGGTGAAGCGGCGTCAGATCTCGTGCCGCCGGATGCGCCGGATCATCTCGTTCAGCGCCAGCAGCACCAGCGCCAGGATGAACGGCAGGATGTAGTAGATGATGCGGAAGAGCAGCAGCGCGCCCAGCACCTGCTCGAAAGGCAGGCGGCTGAGCGCGATCAGCATCGTCGCCTCGAAGACGCCGAGCCCACCCGGCGCATGGCTGGCGATGCCGATCAGGCAGGCGAAGATATAGGCCGCCAGGAAGCTCTCATAGGGCAGGTTGTGGCCGCCCGGCAGCAGCACATAGAGCACGGCGGCGGCGGCGCAGACCTCGGCGGCGCCGAGCAGCATCTGCGCCAGCGTGACGCCCAGGCCCGGCAGGGGCAGGTTCCAGCCGCTGACCCGCAAGGTGCGCTCGCCGGTCGCGACCCAGAAGAGATAGCCTGCCGTGCCGAGCGCCACGGCGGCGCCCACCGCCTGGATCACCAGCGGCGAGGTCCGCGCCAGCACGGCGACCGATTCCGTCGCGTAGAACAGGCTGGCGCAGAGGATCATGCCGAGGCCGAGCCAGAAGGTCAGGCCGGCGATGACGGTGAGGCTCGCGACCTCCGAGGCGCGCACGCCCTTGGCCGAATAGACCCAGTAGCGCACGGTGCCGCCAGTCAC
Source organism: Methylobacterium sp. (assembly GCA_013823325.1). Lineage (GTDB taxonomy): Bacteria > Pseudomonadota > Alphaproteobacteria > Rhizobiales > Beijerinckiaceae > Allobosea > Allobosea vestrisii. The sequence continues at coordinate 37,723 of PNLY01000045.1, read as the reverse complement.
GATCGGGAAACCCAATGTGAAGGCGACGGAATAGCTGGTGAAGGAGGCGAGCGCCGTCGTCCGGTAGGGAATCGACAGGCCGAGCCGGCGCAGCGCCAGCGCATCATAGCCAGTGAGCAGCAGATAGCTCAGCGCGGTGAAGCCGAGCGCGAGCAGGAGCTGGCGCTGGCTGGCATTGGCGAAGGCACGGGCGAGCTCGCCCGGCTCGATCTCGCGCACGATGTAGTAGAGCACCACCAGCGAGGCGACGAAGATCACCGAAGAGGCGAGCGGACCAAGCCACCACCAGCGGCTGCGCTTGCGCAGCGGCATTCCTGGCTCGTGCGGGCCGAAGGACATCGATGCTCTTGTCGGGTTGCGCCCGCACGCAGAATGCGGCGGGCAAGGCGGGTTGCTGGCGACTGGCCTGACGGCCGGACCCGAGAGATAGCGCCTTCGCCGCGATGCACAAGACAGGACGACGCGGCGAATGCGCGCCATGAGGCCGGCGCAGGACGCGCCGGCCGCTTTGTGGCGATCGTCACATGGTGGTCAGCCCTGCGCCTCCATCGCCTCCCGGAAGAAGGCCTCGGGATCGTCGATCTCGACCAGCCGCCGCCTTTCGATCCGCCAGAAGCGGTTGCCGACGGCCCGGACGAAGCTGCGGTCATGCGAGACCAGGAGGCAGCTGGTGTCGCCGGCATTCAGTTCGGCCTCCAGCGCCTCCTGCCCCTCGATGTCGAGATGGTTGGTCGGCTCGTCCAGCAGGTAGAAATTCGGCCTGGCGAGGCGCAGCGCCAGCATGGCGAGCCTTGCCCTCTGCCCGCCTGAGAGCGCGCCGATCGGCCCGGCCTGGCGATCGATGGCGATGCCGGCTCCCGCAAGCAGGCCCCGCGCCGGCTGGTCGCCGACATCGAAGCGCCGGCTGATCAGCCCGTGCGGCGTGTCGGCATCGGGCAGTTCGGCAAGGCTCTGGCTGGCATGACCGAGCACCAGCGAAGGTGTCGCCCTGATCCCCGCCCGATCCTCACCGCGAATGGCGGCATGGAGCATGGCGATGAAGCGCGACTTGCCGGCGCCATTGAGGCCGAGCAGCACGATGCGGTCGCCTGGGCTGACCCAGCGCTTGCCCGTCCTGAACAGCAGCCGTCCGTCCGGCGTCTCGACCGCGACGTCGTCGAGCTCGACCAGCGCCCGCACATGCGTCGCGCTGCTGGCGAGCCTGATCGCCCCGGCGAAGCGCTCGCGATGGGCGGGACGCGCCGTCGCTTCGAGCTCGTCGGCCCGCCGCTTCAATTGCTTGGTCTTGCTCAGCAGGAGGTCGCTGCCGGAATTGATCCCGAGATTGTTCAGCTTCGCCGCCTGCCGCCGCATCTGCTGGACGGCCTTGAGGTCGCGCTCGTGCTGGCGCGCCGTCGCGGCGTCGGTCTCATCAAGCGCTGCACGCGCCGGCGAATAGGGCAGCGCGAACAGTTGCGAGCGCTCCTGGCGCAGAAACAGCGTGCGGTTGGTGGTCGCGTCGAGGAAAGCACGGTCATGACTCGACAGGATTACGGCAACGTCGCGCGGCAACGCGGCGAGCCAGCTTTCCAGCAGGCCGATGCGCGCGAGGTCGAGATGGTTCGTCGGCTCGTCGAGCAGGAGAAGGTCCGGCTCGGCGATGCCGGCGCGGGCGAGCAGGACCAGCCGTTGCCAGCCGCCACTCAATTGCCCGAGCGGGCGGCGGCGCAACTCCGTCGGTACGGACAGCGTGTCGAGGGCGACCTCGACGCGCCAATGCTCGCTCTCGCGCTGGTCGGCCGGCAACCGGTCGAGCAGCACTTGGTCGACGGGCTGCTGCAGCAGTTGCGGCGGCGCGTCCTGTTCGACATGGCCGATGCGCAGGCCGCGCGAGCGGATGATCTCGCCGGCTGATGGTTCGAGCGAACCGGCGAGGCAGCGCAGCAATGTCGACTTGCCGCGGCCATTGGCGGCGACAAGGCCGAGGCGGTCGCCGACGACGAGGGAGAAGGAGAGATCGGAGAACAGGGGTGCGCCCAGCGTGACGCCGAGATTGCGCAGGGTGATCAGGGTCATGGTCGTCTCGGAACTGCCCGAGCCGCGCGCCGTCATTCGGCCGGGGGTCCTTGCCCCGAGCACTACGAATGCGGAACGCCTGGCTCGATGAGGGGATGGACGCAGCTGACCGAGCTCCGGGCTCGAAGACGCTACGCCCTCACGAAGGGCAGACCTGGACGATAACCTGAGGAAACGCCTGTGCGGTCAGCCCTGCAAGCTGGCTTGCAGGGCCTGGACGGGGCCGCGCTGACGATGGTGACGAAAGAACGTGATCACGCAGCCCTCCTTGGTTGGTATGGGGCGATGGGACGGAATTAGCGCCGTTCAGCGACCGGCGCAACCGCTTCAGGCGGTCTTGCGGAAGACCCGGAGCGTCTTGAACTCGCCGATCTCCTCGACCGGGCGCGACCTGGCCCAGTCCTCGATGATCGGCTTGGCCGCCTCATAGGCGAAGGAGCCGGTATAGAACAGGATATGGCCGCCGGCATCGGTCTGGTCGGTGAAGAGCTGCATCACCTCGAGATCTGTCAGCGCGCCATAGGCGTCGTTCTTCTCGCTGCGGAACTCGCAGGAGTGGAACAGCGTGACGATGTCGAAGCGCGGCAGCAGCCGGGCATTGCTGGTGTAGATGTCGCCGAAATAGGCGCTGTAGCTCTTGGTGATCGTCGGATTGTCGATCGCGAGCTTGACGAAGGCCTCGTACTCCTTGGGCGAAGCTGTGATCCCGAGCACGGTGCTGTCCAGCTCCGGCTCGGCGCAGCGGATGCCGACATAGTGATGGCCGCCGGTACCGAAATGATAGATGCGCTTGCCCGTTAGGCCCTGCTCTTCCAGCCATTCGACGAAATGCACGTCGCAGGGGCACTGCTCGACCCGCAGGCCCCAATAGACGTCCCAGATGTTCAGCATGCGTTTGACTCCGTTTCGGAAAAGGCCGGCCGGCCGGCGCGGATGAGTGGATTGGTTTGACCGTCAGCCGCCGACCTCGACCCATGTCGCCGGGCGCGGCATGTCGGACGCGGCGATGCGGGCAACCCCGCCGGCGCGGCGCATGGTGAGGTGATGGTCGGCCGCCTCGCTGAAGCCGGGGCTCTGGCCGATCAGCAGCATCACCGCCTGCGGCCGCGCCACCCGCAGCCGGGAGAGCAGTTCGAGCGCCGCTTCGATCTCGAGCCCGCTCGTGGCTTCGTCGAGCACGAGGATATCGGGCTTAGCGAGTTCGGCCCGCGCCAGAGCGAGGCGCTGGCGGTCACCGGTGGTCAGCGCCTTGTCCCAGTCGCGTGACACATCCAGCTGAGGCACGAGGCCGGGCAGGCCGTATTGCCGCAAGACGGCCTCCGCCTGCACGGTGCCGTGGTCGCCGAGCGGATCGAGCACAGCCCGCAGGCTACCCTCCGACAGGTGCAGATGCTGCGGCAACACGGCGATGCGTGCGCCGTCCGGCAGCGCCACCGCGCCGCGCCCCCAGGGCCAGAGCCCTGCGACGGCCTGGATCAGGGCGGCCTTACCATGCCCCATCTCGCCGGCGACGTGCAGCGTCGCGCCAGCCGGCAGCGCCGTCGAGACATCGGCAAGCAAGGTGCGGCCGTCGCGATCGGTCAGAGTCAGGTCGTCCAGCCGCAGGCCCCCGTCTTCGCTGGCGAGGACGGCAATGTCGCTCTCGGCCGCGCCAGCCTCGATCGCGCCGAGCGCGACGGCGAGTTCGTCGACCCGCCGGGCCGAAGCCAGCCATTCGGCGATGCGCATGAAGTTGTCGAGCACCCAGTTGAAGGCGTTCTGCACGGCGACGAAGGCGGCGGCGACCTGGACGACATCGCCGAGCGACATCTCGCCGGAGAGGTATTTCGGCGCCGCCAGCAGCAGCGGCACCACCGGCACGAGCGCGCCGCTGCCATTGGTGATCCAGGTCAGCCGCCCGCGCTGGCGGATCATCGCGAGCCAGCGCGTGACCAGCGTGTCGTAGGTCGCGGCGACGGCGCGGCGCTCGCCGGTCTCGGCGCGCGAGAGCGCGATCGTCTCGCCATGGTCGCGGATGCGCATCAGCGAGAAGCGCAGGCGCGCCTCGCCCTCGTTGCGCGCGGCGATCAGGCGCGGCAGCGGCCGGCCGACCCAGGTGATCAGGCCGGAGACCAGCACCGCGTAGATGATCGCCGCCAGGACCATATAGGCCGGGATCTCGAAGGGGACGCCATGGGCCTCGACGCTGAGCGAGCCGCCGATCGACCAGAGGATGCCGATGAAGGTGATCGCGGTGATGACGGCCGAGAGCAGGCCGATGGCGAAATCGACCACCGGCTCGGTGGCCCAGCGGACATCGTCGGCGATGCGGTATTCGGGATTGGCCGGCTCGTAGCCGGAGAGGCCGAGGCGGTAGAAGCGGCGCTCGCCGATCCAGCCATCGGCGAGCTTTCCGGTGACATAGGCGCGCCAATGGACCTGGAATGTCTCGCGCGAGATCAGGATGATGACGCCGAGGCCCGCCGCGATCAGCACCAGCACGGGGAAGACCGCCATGGCGATCAGCGCGCTCTCGCCGTCCTTCTTCTCGAGCGCATCGAAGAACCAGCCGTTCCAGCGGTTGACGGTGACGTTGGCGAAGACGGAGAGGATGATCGCGCTCGCCAGCGTCAGCGACCAGAGCCAGGCCCGGCCGGCGGTGCCGCCGCGCCAGAAGCCGCCGGTGAGGCGGGCGAAGCTTTTTGTGACCTGCCAGTCGGATGGCGGGCCGGCAGGCACGGTGTTCGGATCGACGGCCTTCAGCACAGTCGAGTGATCCCCCCGGATCGCGGCATCGGAAGCGGCACCAGCCGGGTTTTCCCGGTTCAGATGCCGCCAGCATGCCGGTTAGCCGGCCGGGGATGAACTGCGGCTGAATGAAGTCGGCGCTCCATTCAGCCTGCACCGCCTCATACCGCCGCGTCCGCCGGCTCGCCGAGCAGCTTCGCCAGCGCCTCGAGCAATTCGCGCGAGCCTTCTTCGCGCTGGATCGGAGCATCCTTGCCGTCGAGATAGGCGCCCTGCTCGGTGAAGACGAACCTCGTGCCGGTGCCCTCGGGCACGAATTCCATGGTCAGCAGCGAGCCCGAGAGCGGTGTGCCGTCGATCGTCATGGTGTAGGCGAGGATGATGCGCTCGTTCGGCTGGATCACCTGATAGACGCTGTCATTGGTGATCGGCGGGCCGCCCTGGAAGCGGAAGCGGCTGCGCTCATGGCCGCCGACGCGGAAATCGACATCGAACTGCTCGACCTCCCAGCCCTCGCCCTCGGCGAACCAGCGGCGCTTCTGGGAGGGATCGGAAAAGGCCGCGAAGACACGGGCCGGGGATGCGGCATAGGTGCGCTCGATGGTGAAGCTGGCATGGACGACGGGATTGGCAGTCATGATCGTTTCCTTTCAGTGATCGTGAGAGTGACGCGGCCGGCCTAGCGGGAGAGCTCGGCATCGCCGGGATTGCGCGGGAAGAACTGGAAAAAGGGCTCGGCCTCGGCCAATACGCGAGCAAAGGAAGGCCTTGTCCGCAGGCGCTCGAAATAGGCAGCGAGGCGCGGATAGCTGCTCTGGAAGGAGACACAACGCTCGGCATAGAACAGGGCCGGCGCGGCCGAGCAGTCGGCCATGGTGAAGCGCTCGCCGGCGGACCAGCTTCGATCACCCAGCTCGGCCTCCAACACGCCATAGGCGCGCTTCAGCATCTCCTTCGCCTCATCGACACCGAGCGGATCCTTGCTCTCGGCGGGCCGGATGCGGTCGAGCACGATCTTCTGCATCGGACTGGTCACATAGAGGTCGAAGAAGCGGTCGAGCCGGCGGATGTCGAGCGCCGCGACCGGATTCTCCGGCAGCAACGCCTCCGGGCCGGCACGGTGCAGAGCGAGATATTCGATGATGACGCTGCTCTCGGGCACCAGCCGCGCGCCGTCTGCCAGCAGCGGGAACTTGCCCATCGGCCAGAGCGCGAGGAAGTCGGCGCGCTCACCGGGATCGCCGAGATTGACCAACTTCGGCGTGAACGGCGTGCCGTTCTCATAGAGCGCCACCAGCACCTTCTGGCAGTAGCAGGAGAGCGGGTGGAAATAGAGCGTCAAAGACATGACTGGTCCTTCCTGCGCCCAGGGTGGCGCGGGTTGAAAAGATCAAAGCTGATGGAAACGTCAGGAGGGGGTGGCTTGCCGCGCCAATTCCTCAGCGAGCCGGTCGAAGCCGATACCGGTGCCCTGCTCACGCATCTGCGGATTGTCATGGCCGTCGAGGAAGACGGCCTGCTCGGTGAAGACGAGGCGGGTGCCAGCGCCCTCGCCGCGGAATTCCAGCGTCGCCAGCGAGACCGAGAGGCGCAGTTCGTTGCGAAACATCTCGTAGGAATAGACGAGGCGCTCATGCGGCACGATCTCGTGATAGATCGCCCGCATCGCATAGATGCCATCCGGCCCTGGGGCGCCCCGCATCGTCTCGAAGCCGCCCTCGCGGAAATCGAGGGTGTACTCGCCGAGCCCGCCCTCGTCATGGCAGGTCGACCAGCGCCTTTTTGCGACCGGATCGGCAAAGGCGGCGAAGACTCGCGCCGGGCTCGTTCCGTAGCGGCGCTCGATGGTGAAATCGGCGTGGACGGCCGTCCGCTCGCTCATGCTCCGTCTCCTTCCTTCAGATCCTGCTCGGCGAGGAAAGCGCCGAGCCGGTCGAAACGTCGCTCCCAGAGGGCACGGCGCTCGCTGATCCAGCGCTCCGCCGCCCGCAGCGCCTGGGTGTCGAGCTGGCAGGTGCGGACCCGCCCGATCTTCTGCGTGCGCACCAGCCCGGATCCTTCGAGAACGGCGAGGTGCTGCACCACCGCCGACAGCGTCATCGCAAGCGGCGCTGCGAGCTCGCTGACGCTGGCCGGCCCCTCGCAGAGCCGCTGCACCATTTGCCGGCGGTTCGGGTCCGCCAGCGCCTGGAACATGAGATCGAGCTGGTCCGGTTGGTGAAGCATGAGCTTAAGTATCGTGGCGCCCGCCTCCTGTCCAGAAGAAACTTTAGAGGTCGCTAAAGTTTCTTCCGCGAGAAACCCGTCCGCGGCCGGCACATTGCTCAGGAGGGCCCGACCGGCTATGAATCCCGGCACGCTCCCTTTCGCCGCGTGCGCTTTTTTTGACCTGCGCCAGCCGCCGGAGCTTTGATCATGCGCATCGAGAACGATCCGAAACTCGACTTCCGCGACGTGCTGATCCGGCCGAAGCGCTCGACGCTCGGCAGCCGCGCCGAGGTCGACGTCAACCGGAGCTTCCGCTTCGCGCATACCGGCCGCGAATGGAGCGGCTTTCCGCTGATCGCCGCGAACATGGACGTGGTCGGCACCATGGCGATGGCACGCGCGCTCTTGAAGCACGGCGCCATGGTCGCCCTGCACAAGCACTACGACGCCGACGAGCTGATTGCCTTCTTCAAGGAGGAGGGATCGGCCAACGCCTTCTATTCGCTGGGCACCACCGATTCCGACCATGACAAGCTCAAGGCGGTGCATGCCAAGGCGCCGATCGACAAGATCTGCCTCGACGTCGCCAATGGCTACACCGAAAAATTCGTCGACACCGTCAAGGCGACGCGCGAGGCCTTCCCGAACGCAGCGATCATGGCCGGCAACGTCGTCACCGGCGACATGACGGAGGCGCTGATCCTGGCCGGCGCGGATATCGTCAAGGTCGGCATCGGTCCGGGCTCGGTCTGCACCACCCGCAAGATGACCGGCGTCGGCTATCCGCAGCTCTCGGCAATCATCGAATGCGCCGACGCCGCCCATGGCCTGAAGGGCCTGGTCTGCGGCGATGGCGGTTTGACCGTGCCGGGCGATGTCGCCAAGGCCTATGGCGGCGGCTCCGACTTCGTGATGATGGGCGGCATGCTCGCCGGCCATGACGAATGCGAGGGCGAAATCCGCTACGAGACCCATGACGGCGAGACCGTGCCGGTCGCGATGGTGTTCTACGGCATGTCCTCGGACACGGCGATGAAGAAATATTCCGGCGGCGTCGCCAAATACCGGGCCTCCGAGGGCAAGACCGTCGAGGTGCCCTATCGCGGCCCGGTCGAGGGCACGATGCAGGAGATCATGGGCGGGGTGCGCTCGGCGATGACCTATATCGGCGCGGTCCGGCTCAAGGAGATGCCGAAGCGCACCACCTTCATCATGGTCGGCAGCCAGCTCAACACCGTGTTCGGCAATTGAGCGCACCGGACGTCGCCATCATCGGCGCCGGCCCCGCCGGGCTGATCGCGGCCGAGAGGCTGGCGCTAGCCGGCCACAAGGTCGCGATCTACGAGCGGATGGCCTCGCCGGCGCGCAAGTTCCTGCTCGCCGGCCGCGGCGGGCTCAACCTGACGCATTCCGAGCCGCTCGACGCCCTGCTCGGCCGCTATGGCGAAGCCCGCCCTTGGCTTGAGCCGGCGATCCGCGCCTTCCCGCCGCAGGCGCTGCGCGACTGGGCCGACGGGCTCGGCGCGGAGAGCTTCGTCGGGTCGAGCGGGCGCGTCTTCCCCAAAGCGATGAAAGCCTCGCCGCTGCTGCGCGCCTGGCTGGCACGGCTCGACGGGCTCGGCGTGGGGCTGCATGCGGGCCGGCTCTGGACGGGATGGGACGAAGGCGGTGCGCTGCGGTTCTCCGTCCGCGGTGGCGGCGAGGAGATCGCGAGACCGCGCGCGACGCTGCTGGCGCTCGGCGGCGCGAGCTGGCCGCGGCTTGGCGGGGATGGGTCCTGGGTCGAATTGCTGGAGCGGAAAGGCGTCGCGATCGCGCCGCTGAGGCCGGCCAATGCCGGCTTCACCGTCGCCTGGTCGGCATTGATGCGCGATAAATTTGCCGGCTTACCATTGAAGCGGATCGCGCTGAGCTTCGCCGGACAGCGCGTCCTCGGCGAGGCGATGATCGATGCCGGCGGTATCGAGGGCGGCGCCGTCTATGCGCTGTCCGGCCCGCTGCGCGAGGCGATCGCCCGCGAGGGCGAGGCGATCCCAATGGTCGATCTGCGCCCCGATCTAACCGAGCCGGAGCTTGCTACCCGGCTGGCCAAGCGCCGCCCGGGCGAAACGCTGAGCAATCACCTGCGCAAGGCGGCCGGGCTGTCCCCGGTGGCGGCGGCAGTGCTGCGCGAGGCTGCGGGCGGACCGCTTCCGGCCGAGCCTGAAGCGCTTGCGCCCCTGATCAAGGCCGCACCCTTGCGCCTCACCGGCATGGCCTCGCTCGCCCGTGCCATCTCGAGCGCCGGCGGTGTCCGGGCCGGGGAGATCGATCCGGATTTCATGCTGAAGCGCCAGCCCGGCATATTTGTAGCCGGCGAAATGCTCGACTGGGAGGCGCCGACGGGCGGCTATCTGCTGCAGGCCTGCTTCGCCACCGGTGTCGCGGCGGCGGAAGGGATCGGACGCAGGCTCAGTTCAGCCGCTTGAGCTTGTAGAGCGCTTCCAGCGCCTCGCGCGGCGTCATCTCGTCGGGATCGAGCCCGGCGAGCGCCTCGCGCAATTCATCGGGACCGGCGGGCGGAGCTGCCGCCGGCGCGGGCTTTCTCATCTGCACCGCGAAGAGTGGCAGGTCATCGACCAGGGCCGCGACAGGCTTCTCGCGCTCGCTCTTCTCCAGCTCGGAGAGGATGGCGCGGGCGCGCTCAACCACGGCCGGCGGCAGGCCGGCAAGTTTTGCGACCTGGATGCCATAGGAGCGATCGGCGGCGCCCGGCACGACCTCGTGCAGGAAGACGACCTCGCCGTTCCATTCGGTGACGCGCACGGTGGCGTTGACGACGCGGTCGAGCCGCTCCGCCAGCGCCGTCAGCTCGTGATAATGCGTCGCGAACAGCGCCCGGCAGCGATTGGCCTCGTGCAGATGCTCGATCGCCGCCCAGGCGATCGAGAGACCGTCGAAGGTCGCGGTGCCACGGCCGATCTCGTCGAGGATGACCAAGGCGCGCGGGCCGGCCTGATTGAGAATCGCGGCGGTCTCGACCATCTCGACCATGAAGGTCGAGCGCCCGCGGGCGAGATCGTCGGCGGCGCCGACGCGCGAGAACAAGCGGTCGACCACGCCGATATGGGCGTTTTGCGCCGGCACGAAGGAGCCCATCTGGGCAAGCACGGCGATCAGCGCGTTCTGGCGCAGGAAGGTCGACTTACCGGCCATGTTCGGGCCGGTGATCAGGCAGATGCGACCATCTCGGCCTTTGCCTGCTGCCGAAAGCTCGCTGTCATTGGCGACGAAGGGCTGGCCCTGGCGCTTCAGCGCCGCTTCGACCACGGGATGCCGACCGGCCTTGATGGTGAAGGCGGCGCCGTCATCGACCTGCGGACGCGTCCAGCCGCCATCGATCGCAAGCTCGGCCAGGGCCGCCGCGACGTCGATCACGGCGAGCGCCTGCGCCGCCGCCTTGATCGGCTCGGCCTGCGCGAGGACCGCCTCCGTCAGGGCGGCGAAGATCGAGAGCTCCAGCTTCAGCGCCCGGTCGGCGGCTGAGGCGATCTTGGCCTCGAGCTCGCCGAGCTCGAGCGAGGAGAAGCGCATCGCATCCGACATGGTCTGGCGGTGCACGAAGACGGCGCGCCAAGGCTCTCTCAGGAAGTTCTCGCCGACGGCCTGCGGCACCTCGACGAAATAGCCGAGCATGGAATTATGCTTGATCCGCAGCGTCCGGCAGTCGGTCTCGGCGGCATAGCGCGCCTGCAATTGTGCGATCACCTTGCGCGAATCGACCTGGAGCAGGCGCAGTTCGTCGAGCGCGGGATCGAAGCCCTCGCGCACGAAGCGGCCATCGCGCTTCAGCAGCGGCAATTCGTCCGCGAGCGTCGTGGAGAGGCGGGTCGCAAGATCGGGATCGGTGCGGCCGAGCGCCAGCGCCGCCTCGCGCAATTCGTCAGGCAGATCGCCCTGGCGCAGCAGCGCAGCGGCGACACCGCGGGCGGCATCGAGCCCGGCGCCGAGCGCAGCGAGATCGCGCGGGCCGCCACGGTCGAGCGAGAGCCGGGCCAGTGCCCGGGCGATGTCGGGCACGCGCGACAGATCGCGCCGCAGCGCCTCGCGCAGCGAGGGCACTTCGACCAGCAGCGCGACGGCGTCATGCCGCCGGCCGATCGCCTCGGGATCGGTGAGCGGCCCGGCCAGGCGCTCGGCGAGCAGGCGGCTGCCGCCCGGCGTCTCCGTCCGGTCGATGGTGGCGAGCAGGCTGCCGGTGCGCTCGCCTGCGAGGGTACGGGTCAGTTCGAGATTGGCGCGGGTCGCCGCGTCGATCAGCATCGTCGCGCTCATGCCCTCGCGGACGGGCGGCGACAGAGGCGGGCGGGCTCCCCGCTGGGTGCGCTCGACATAGGCGAGCGCAGCCGCGGCAGCCGCGATCTCGGCGCGGCTGAAGGCGCCGAAGGCATCGAGCGTGGCGACACCGAAGAACTCCTTCAGCCGGCGTTCGCCGGAAGCCGGGTCGAGCCCCTCGCGTGCCAGCGGCGTCACGGGAGCAGCGACATCGCGCCAGAATTCCCTGAGCTCGGGGTCGTCATGGATCGCGTCGGGACAGACGATCTCGCGCGGCTCCAGGCGGGCGAGCTCGACCGCGAGGCCACGCTGGTCGGTCTCCAGCACGGCGAAGCGGCCGGTCGAGATGTCGACCGCGGCGATGCCATAGGCATGGATCTCATCCGAGAGCCGGCGGCGCGCCACGGCGACGAGGAGGCTCGCCCTTCCGGGGTCGAGCAGGCGCTCCTCGGTGATGGTGCCGGGCGTGACGAGGCGGACGACGTCGCGCTTCACCACCGATTTGGCGCCGCGCTTCTTGGCCTCGGCCGGATCCTCGGTCTGCTCGCAGACGGCGACGCGGTGGCCGGCAGCGATCAGCTTCTGCAGATAGTCGTCGGCGCGCTCGACCGGGACGCCGCACATGGCGATGTCCTCGCCCAGATGCTTGCCGCGCTTGGTCAGCACGATGCCGAGGGTGCGCGAGGCGATCTCGGCGTCCTTAAAGAACAATTCGTAGAAATCGCCCATCCGGTAGAACAGCAGGCAGTCCGGATTATTGGCCTTGATCTCGACGTACTGCGCCATCATCGGCGTGACGCGGCCTGCATCGGCCGCAGGGGCGGGCTTGGCTTCCGCGATGTCTGATGGCGTGGTGTGGCGCATGGGGCGCGCACGCTAGCAAATCACGCCGGCAAGGCCATCCGTTAGGACTGCTTTCAACATATTTTAGCAGGGTCGATGGGCCGTTCCCGGCCAAGGGCCCGTCATGTCGCTGTTCATCAATCTGATCGAAAGCCTGTCCTTCCTGCTGCTGGCGGCCCTGATCCTGACAGCGAGCGCCAGCTGGATCGACCGGCGTCCGCTGCTACGCCAGCTCGCCGTGGGCGTGCTCTTCGCAGTCGCCGCGCTGTGCAGCATGGCCAATCCTTTCGTGATCCAGCCCGGACTGGTGGTCGATTCGCGCAATACCTTCGCAATCCTGGCCGGGCCGATCGGCGGGCCGATCGCAGCGCTGCTGACCGCCGTCCCGCTGGCTGCGGCGCGCTATAATCTCGGTGGTGTCGGGATGCCGACCGGGATCGCGGGGATCGTTCTGCATGCGGTCGCGGGGGTGATCTATGCCGCTTGGCTCGGCCGGCAGAAGCGTTCGTTGACGGTCCATGATCTCGTCCGGCTCAGCCTGGTCAGCGCCGGCTGCCTGCTCGCCTCGGTCATCTTCATGCCGAGCAGGGCAGCGGCAGAACGCTTCCTCACCGAGGCGGTGCCGATCATGATCGTGGTCGGCACGATCGGGACCGTGCTCGTCGGCCTCGTCCTGAGCAATGACCGCGAGCGGCGCGAGACGTCCTATCGTTACAAGACCCTGCTCGACCATGTGCCGGGCACGCTCTACCAGCGCATCGTCGCGCCGGACGGTCAGGGCAGCTATCGGTTCATCAGCTATCGCCTTGGCGAGCTCCTCGGCATAGACCGCGAGGCCATCGAGCGCGATCCCGAGATTCTGCTGTCAAGAATCCTGCCGGAGGACAGGCAGCGCTGTTCGTCGGCGAACGAGGACGAACAGACCGACGAGTTCGGGCACCGGCGCACCGAGCTGCGCTACGAGGCCGCCGATGGCGGCATCGTCTGGCTGCGCAGCGAGGCGACCAGACGCCGGCTGCCCGATGGCACCACGATCTGGGACGGTATCCTGCTCGATGTGACCACGGAGAAGACGCTGGCGACCGGCCGGCAGGAGATCGAGACGCTGCGCAAGGCCGCACTTGAGGAGCTCGCCGTCAATCTCGAAGCGACCGTGGGCAAGGCGCTGCATCGGGTCGGGAACTCCGCCCGCAGCATGCTGGAGGCGGCGCAAGGCATGGCCGCCAATGCCGACCGCACTACCGCCCGCGCCGGGGAAGCGACGCAGCAGGCCGAGCTCGCCTCCCAGCGCGTCGGCAGCGTCGCCGATGCGGCCGAGCGGATCGACGCCTCGATCCGCGAGCTGACGCGCCAGACCGATCTTGCCGCGCAGACCGCCCGGCAGGCGGCCAAGCATGTCCGCTCGACCAGGACCGATGTCGACGGGCTCGCGGTCGCCGCCGACAAGGTCGGCGCCGTGCTTGCGTTCATTGAGGACATCGCAGTGCGCACCAACCTGCTCGCGCTCAATGCGACGATCGAGGCGGCGCGCGCCGGCGCCGCCGGGCGCGGCTTCTCGGTGGTCGCCGGCGAGGTCAAGAACCTGGCCGAGCAGACCCAGCAGGCGACGCAGGACATCGCCGCGACGCTGCAGGAGATCCGCGGGGCCGCCGCGGCGGTTGCCGACGCCGTCGGGCAGATCGAAGGCACGATGGGGACGATCGAGACGACCTCGGACGCGATCGCCCAGGTCGTCACCCGCCAGGGCGGGATCGCCTCGGAGATCGCCCTCGACGCCCAGGCCGTCGCAGGCTCCGCCGCCACCGTCACCGAGAACGTCGCCAGCGCCGGGGGCGAGGCCCGCGCCACCGGCGAGGCCGCCGCCCGCGTCGTCGCCGCGGCGCGCCTGGTCTCAGAACAGGCGGTCGAGCTCGACCGCTATGTCGGCGACAGCGTCGCACGCATGCGCGCCGGCCTCTGAAGCTGTCCTGATCCCGCGCCGATCCCTGCCGCCGCGGTAAAACTGCTGTCCCACATTCGCGCCTTGTCGAGGAAAGCGGCGCTGCCCTATGGTCGTTCCCCCCGAGGAAACGCCTGTGAAAAAGAACAGACGCATGAACGATCGCTCCCTCCCGACCAAGCGCGCCCGTCCGACCTTCACCGATCAGGAGGCGCTGCTCTTCCACTCGCAGGGGAGGCCCGGCAAGCTCGAAATCATTCCAACCGTGCCGATGGCGACCCAGCGCGACCTGTCACTGGCCTATTCGCCGGGTGTCGCGGTGCCGGTCCTCGCCATCGCCGAGGACCACAGCCGCGCCTATGACTACACCGCCCGCGCCAATCTGGTCGCGGTGATCTCGAACGGCACTGCCATTCTCGGTCTCGGCAATCTCGGCGCGCTCGCCTCCAAGCCGGTGATGGAAGGCAAGTCGATCCTGTTCAAGCGCTTCGCCGACGTCGATTCGATCGATCTCGAGGTGGACACCGAGGATCCCGACAAGTTCATCGAGGCCGTGCGCTATCTCGGTCCATCCTTCGGCGGCATCAATCTCGAGGACATCAAGGCGCCGGAATGCTTCATCATCGAGCAGCGCCTGCGCGAATTGATGGACATCCCGGTCTTCCATGACGACCAGCACGGCACCGCGATCATCGCCGCCGCAGGCCTGATCAACGCGCTCGACCTGACCGGCCGCGACGTCAAGTCGACCAGGCTCGTCATTAACGGCGCCGGGGCCGCCGCGATCGCCTGCATCGAATTGCTCAAGGCGATGGGCTTCAAGCCCGACAATGTCATCCTCTGCGACACCAAGGGCGTGATCTACCAGGGCCGCACCGAGGGCATGAACCAGTGGAAATCGGCCCATGCTGCGGTCACCGACCGACGCACGCTGGCGCAGGCGATGGAGGGGGCCGACGCCTTCTTCGGTCTGTCGCAGAAGGGCGCGGTGACGCCGGAGATGGTCGCCTCGATGGCGAAGAACCCGATCATCTTCGCCATGGCCAATCCCGATCCGGAGATCACGCCGGAGGAGGTCGCGGCCATCCGCGACGACGCGATCATGGCGACCGGGCGCTCGGACTATCCGAACCAGGTCAACAACGTGCTCGGCTTTCCCTTCATCTTCCGCGGCGCGCTCGATGTCCGCGCCACCACCATCAACATGGAGATGAAGATCGCCGCCGCCGAAGCTCTGGCCATGCTGGCCCGCGAGGATGTGCCCGACGAGGTCGCCGCCGCCTATCAGGGCGCGCGCCCGCGCTACGGCAAGGACTACATCATCCCGGTGCCGTTCGATCCGCGATTGATCCATGTCGTGCCGATGGCGGTCGCCAAGGCGGCGATGGACACCGGCGTCGCCGGCAAGCCGATCGTCGACACCGGCGCCTACAAGGCGCAACTTTCGGCCCGGCGCGATCCCGTCACCGGCACGCTCAACCGCATCTTCGAGCGCGTCCGGCGCTATCCCAAGCGCGTCGTCTTCGCCGAGGGCGAGGAGGAGCAGGTCATCCGCGCCGCCGCCTCCTTCGTCAACCAGGAGCTCGGCAAGGCGATCCTGGTCGGACGCGAGGAGCGCATCAACGAGACCGCGGAGCATCTGGGCGTCGACCTCGCCGCCAAGGGCATCGAGGTCCAGAACGCCAGGCTCTCGCACCGCAACTCTGCCTATGCGCAATATCTCTACGAGCGGCTGCAGCGGCACGGCTATCTCTTCCGCGACTGCCAGCGCCTGATCAACCAGGACCGCAACCATTTCGCCGCCGCCATGGTGGCGCTCGGCGACGCCGACGCGATGGTGACCGGCGTCACCCGCAACTACTCGATCGCTCTGGAAGAGGTCCGCCGCGTCATCGACGACCGGCCGGGCCATCGCCTGATCGGCGTCTCGATCGCGATCACGCGCGGGCGCACCGTGCTCGTCGCCGACACCGCGATCACCGAGATGCCGACGGCGAAGGAATTGTCGGAGATCGCGATCGAGGCGGCCGGCGTCGCCCGCCGGCTCGGCTATGAGCCGAAGGTCGCGATGCTCGCCTTCTCGACCTTCGGCCATCCGGCCGGCGAGCGCTCGGAGAAGGTGCGCGACGCCGTGACGATCCTCGACGGCCAGCGCGTCGACTTCGAATATGACGGGGAGATGGCTGCCGATGTCGCGCTCAATCGCGACCTGATGGCGCAATACCCGTTCTGCCGCCTGACCGGACCGGCGAACGTCCTGGTGATGCCGGCGTTCCACTCGGCCTCGATCTCGACCAAGATGCTGCAGGAGCTCGGCGGCGCCACCGTGATCGGCCCACTGCTGGTCGGCCTCGACAAGCCGGTGCAGATCGTCCCGCTCGGAGCGAAGGATTCCGACATCGTCAACATGGCGGCGCTGGCGGCGTTCAACATCGGCGGGTGACGCCTGCCGTCATGCTCGGGCGCAGGCCCGAGCATCTTATGACAAAAAAGGCGCCCTTGAAGGGGCGCCTCATTCTGCAGCAGATTCTCGGGATGGCGCTGCGCACCGCCCGAGACTGACGCCCGGTCGCGGCGTCAATTCGTACGCGGGCCGAGATCGCGCGGGGCGGCGTTGACCGTGACGATCTGGCCATTGCGCAGTTCGAGCACGGCAAGGCCGCGCTCGTTCAGCCCGTCCGGGCGGAAGCGGAAGACGCCGTCGGCGCCGGCGAAGCCGGAGGCATTGGTCAGCACGCTTTCCGAGAAGCGCTGGCTGCCCTGCGTGCGGGCGAGCGCCGCTGCCAGCGAGACCGCATCATAAGACAGCGTCGCGGTGCGGGTCGGGGCGCTGTTGAAGCGCTTCTGGTAACGGCCGGCGAAGGCGTTGAAGCCGGCCGTGTCGGGCGAGGCGAACCAGCCGCCCTGGATCGCCGGGACCCGCGCGACATTGGCGTCGTTCCAGACACCGGTGCCGAGCGGCTTGACCTTGGCCGGGTCGTAGCCGGCCTGCTGCAGGAGGAGGCCGAGGCTCGACATCGTCGCCGCGTCGGCCGGTACGAACAGCGCGTCCGCCTGCTGCAGCGCCGGCGCCAGCCGCGTGGCGGCAGCGCGCATGCTGTTCTGGTCGGAACCGAAGCGCTCGATCACCACGACGCGGGCGCCGCGATTGGCCACGGCCTGCTGGAAGGCGCCCTCGACGACCTTGCCATAGGCGGTCTCAGGCACCAGCGCCGCGAAGGACTTGCGTCCCTGCGCCGAGGCATAAGCGATGACGCGATTGACGTCGTTCTCCGGCGGGAAGGAGAGCAGATAGACGCCGCGAGCGGCGACGTTGCTGTCGCTGGAGAAGGCGATCACCGGCTTGCCGGCACTGCGGGCGACCTGGCCGACGGCCTGCACCGAAGGCGCGAAAAGCGGGCCGATGATCAACTCGGCACCTTCGCGCAGAGCTTCCTGCGCCGCGGCCTGGGCGCCGTCCGGCGTGCCGCGATCATCCTTGACCAGCAAGGTCAGGTCGGCGCCGGGAAATTCGGCGAGCGCCATCTCGGCGGCGTTCTTGAGCGAATTGCCGACGGTCGCGCCCGAACCCTCGGCCGTCAACGGCAGGATCAGGCCGACTTTGACCGAACCGGTGCCGATAGTCGGGCCGCTGGGCGGCGCATTGCCGCCGGCCTGGGGCGCGGAGGGGCTATCGAAGCCGGGGAAGCCGCCGGTTCCGCCGCTGCAGGCGGCGAGCACGGCGCCGACGCCGGACAACAGGATGAGGCGACGGCTGGGCGGAGTGAGGAGCTTGCTCTGACGCGACACGGTTTTCGTCTCCACTCCTCGGCAAGGCGCGAGACGCGCCCACCCCGGCTGAATCTTGTTCCGAACCGTGGACAAGTCCTGCCAGTGAGCAAGGCTATTTTCAAGTTGTTAACTCTAGGTTGCTGGGCAGAACGCCGGGGAATGGTGGCATCTTATCGATCGGTGTGGCAGTTTCGCCGCCATGTCCGGCATGTCTTCCGCCCCGCCTCCCGTTGGTCGCGCCCCGAGCTATGCGGCCTTCGGGCTCCGGGCCGAGGCCGAGCCGCTCGCGCCCGGTCTGCACATCGTCGCGACGCCGATCGGCAATCTCAAGGACATCTCGTTCCGGGCGCTGTCGACGCTCGCCGCAGCCGATGCAGTGCTGGCCGAGGACACCAGGACCTCGAAGACGCTGCTGGCGCATTACGGCATCGCGACGCCGCTCCTGCCCTATCACGAGCACAACGCCGCGCAGATGCGCCCGAAGGTTCTGGAGAGGCTGCGCCAGGGCGGCAAGCTGGCGCTGATCTCCGATGCCGGCACGCCCTTGGTCTCCGATCCCGGCTACAAACTGGTCGCCGAAGTCGTGGCGGAAGGCTTGCCGGTCACCGGCATTCCCGGCCCCTCGGCCGTGCTGGCGGCTTTGGTGCTGGCGGGGCTGCCGACCGACCGCTTCTTCTTCGAGGGCTTCCTGCCGCCGAAGAGCGCCGCGCGAAAGGGGCGCCTCACCGAGCTTTCCGCCATTCCCGGCACGCTGGTCTTCTTCGAATCGCCGCGCCGGCTCGCCGAGATGCTGGCCGACGCCGCTGCGGTGCTCGGCGCGCGGCCAGGAGCGGTCGCGCGCGAGCTGACCAAATATTACGAGACTGTCCGGCGGGGCGCCCTGCCGGAGCTCGCGACCCACTACGCCGAGGCCGAGGAAGCGCGCGGCGAGATCGTCGTGGTGATCGGCCCGCCCGACGCTTCCGCCGCGGCCGCGCAGGGCGACACGCTCGACGAAGCCTTGCGTACCGCGCTCGCCAAGGTCTCGCTGAAGGAAGCGGTGGCGCAGGTCGCGGCCGCCAGCGGCCAGCCGCGCCGCATGGTCTATGCCCGCGCCCTCGAATTGACGCGCACGCCATGAGCGAGGCGCTGCGGAGCCGCCGCGCACGCCGTTCCGGCCTGTCCGGCCGCCGCGGCGAATGGCTCGCCGTCGCCTTCCTCAGCCTCAAGGGCTACCGCCTGCTGCAGCGCCGCTTCGGCGGCAAGGGCGGCGAGATCGACCTGATCATGACGCGCGGGAACGACATCGTCTTCGTCGAGGTCAAGGCGCGCGCCGCGCTCGACGACGCGGCGAGTGCGATCACGGCGGACAAGCGCCGGCTGATGGAGGCGCGTATCCGGCAATGGCTGGCGCGCAATCCTTGGGCGATGCAGCGCAATCTGCGGGCCGACGCCGTCTTCCTCGCGCCCTGGCACCTGCCCCGCCATGTGCCAGGCGTGTTCGAGCTGGTGCTTTGACGCAAGGCTGGGGCACTTGCACCAACGGGCTGTCGCAGCCGATATAACGGCCGCAACCGGAGCTTCCGCCATGCCACTGAACGTCGCCATCCAGATGGACCCGATCGAGAAGGTCCGCATCGCCGGCGACACCGGCTTCGCATTGATGCTGGAAGCGCAGGCGCGCGGCCACAAGCTCTTCACTTATACGCCCGACAAGCTGACCCTGCGCGACGGCAAGGTCACCGCCGTGATCAATCCGGTCGAGGTCCGCGATGTCGAGGGCGACCATTTCACGCTGGGTGAGCCCGAGCGCACCGACCTTTCGACGCTCGACGTGGTGCTGCTGCGCCAGGATCCGCCCTTCGACATGGCCTATGTCTCCTCGACGCATATGCTCGAGCGCATCCATCCGAAGACGCTGGTGGTCAACGACCCCACAGAGGTCCGCAACGCACCCGAAAAACTGTTCGTCACGCATTTCCCCGAGCTGATGCCGCCGACGCTGATCACGCGCGACCGCGCCGAGATCGAGGCCTTCCGCGAGGAGTTCGGCGAGATCGTCATGAAGCCGCTCTACGGCCATGGCGGCGCGACCGTGTTCAAGACCGGCAAGGGCGACCCGAATTTCGGCTCGCTCTGCGACCTCTTCGCCAATCTCTTCCGCGAGCCCTGGGTAATCCAGGCCTTCCTCAAGGAGGTGTCGGAAGGCGACAAGCGCATCATCCTGATCGACGGCAAGGCGGCGGGCGCGGTCAACCGCGTGCCTGCGGTCGGCGATCTGCGCGCCAATATGGTGCGCGGCGGCGCGGCCAGGCCGACCGATCTGTCGAAGCGCGAACTCGAAATCTGCGAGCGCATCGGCCCGGCCCTCAGAGAGCGTGGCCTGCTGCTGGTCGGCATCGACGTGATCGGCGGCAAGCTGACCGAGATCAACGTCACCGCGCCGACCGGCGTGCGCGCCATCAAGAAGCTCGGCGGACCGGACCTCGCGGCCCAGCTCTTCGACGTGATCGAGGCGAAGCGCGCTTCGAAATAGCTCAGGCGGCGACCCCGGCTGCGGTCCCGTTCAGCGGATTGTCGGGATCCCAGCCATATTTCATCGTCTCGAAGCGCATCGCCATCGCATCGACGAGCAGGAGCTTGCCGACCAGCGGATCGCCGAAGCCGGTGATCGCGCGGATCACCTCCAGCGCCATCAGCGAGCCCATCACGCCGGCGAGCGCACCGAGCACGCCAGCCTCGGCGCAGGGCGCGACCGTGCCGGGCGGCGGCTCCTGCGGGAACAGGCAACGGTAAGTCGGATTGGGCCCCCCGTCGGGGGCCTTCTCATGCGCCCTGATTGTCGTCAGCGAGCCGTCGAAGCGTCCGAGTGCCGCCGTCACCAGCGGCTTCTTCTCGTGGAAGCAGGCATCGGAGACGGCGTAGCGCGTCGCGAAATTGTCGGAGCCATCGGCGACGACATCGTAGAAGGCGATGAGCGCGCGGGCGTTGTGCGGGTCGATCCGGGTGACGTATTCCTCGATCGCGACGCGCGGGTTGAGCCGCGTGACGAAATTGGCGGCGGCGACCACCTTGCGCGCCCCGATATCCTCCGAGCCGAAGATGATCTGGCGCTGCAGGTTCGAGAGCGAGACATGGTCGTCATCGACGATGCCGATCGTGCCGACGCCGGCCGCAGCGAGATAGGGGATCAGCGGCGCCCCCAGGCCTCCGGCGCCGATCACCAGCACGCGGGCACGCTTGAGTTTGGCCTGGCCGGGGCCACCGATCTCCGGCAGCACCAGATGGCGGGCATAGCGCTCGATCTCGGCATCGTTCAGCGTCATGGCCGGCAAGCTAGGCTCTTCCAGCCTCGCCAGCAATCGGGTGCCCTGCCGTGACAGGAAGCGGGTGTCTGCACGGGCCGCCAGCCTGCGATCACCCGCGCCGCATTCCCTGAACGAGGACCAGGACATGACGGCACTGAAGGACAAGGTTGCGATCATCACCGGCGCGAGCTCCGGTATCGGCCGGGCAGCGGCAAAGCTGTTCGCAGCGGAGGGTGCCAGGCTCGTCGTCACCGCAAGGCGGCAGAGCGAGCTCGATGCGCTCGTCGGCGAGATCAAGGCGGAGGGCGGCGAAGCGATCGCCGTCTCCGGCGACATCCGCGAGGAAGCGCTGGCGCAGCGCCTAGTCGACACCGCGACCGAGCGCTTCGGCGGGCTCGACATCGCCCTCAACAATGCCGGCATCATCGGCGAGCTCGGCCCGATCGGTGAGATGGCGAGCGCGAACTGGCACGAGGTGATCGCGATCAACCTGACCAGCGCCTTTCTCGGCGCAAAGCACCAGGTCCCGGCGCTGGAAGCGCGCGGCGGCGGCTCCCTGATCTTCACCTCAAGCTTTGTCGGCTACACCGCCGGACTTGCCGGCATGTCGGTCTATGCCGCCAGCAAGGCCGGGCAGATCGGCCTCGTGAAGGCGCTTGCGGCCGAGCTCGGCGGCAAGCGCATCCGCGTCAACGCCCTGCTGCCGGGTGGTACCGACACGCCGGCCGCGACGACCAACGCGCCCGGCGCCGGCCCCGAGGTGCTCGCCTTCGTCGAGGGGATTCATGCCCTGAAGCGCATGGCCCAGCCGGACGAGATCGCCCGCGCCGCGCTCTTTCTGGCCAGCGATGCATCGAGCTTCGTCACCGGCACGGCCTTCCTCGCCGATGGCGGCGTCTCGATCCAGCGTGGCTGAGGCGACTGTTCATATGTGACATATATCGCCGAGCGGGCCCGCAAGCCCGCTTGGCCCCGCCCGCAAGCCGTGCCATCGTGATCGCAGGCAGGAATGGCGCAACCATTCCGCGTGTGACAGGGGAACGGCTCGATGCGTTTGAAATCTCTCGCCCTCGCTCTGGCGGGCGTCGCCCTTTCGGCCATGACGGCCGTCGCCCAGACCGCGATCAAGCCGGCGATCGTCTATGACAAGGGTGGCAAGTTCGACAAATCCTTCAACGAGGGCGTCTTCGTCGGCGCCGAGAAGTTCAAGGCCGAGACCGGTGTCGAGTTCCGTGATTTCGAGCCGACCAACGATGCGCAGATCGAGCAGGCGCTGCGTCGCTTCGCCCGCGACGGCCATTCGCCGATCATCGCGGTCGGCTTCTCGCAGGCGACCGCGCTGCAGAAGGTCGCGGCCGAGTTCCCGAACCTGAAGTTCACGATCATCGACATGGTGGTCGAGCTGCCGAACGTGCAGTCGGTGGTGTTCAAGGAGCATGAGGCGTCCTATCTGGTCGGCCTCCTCGCCAGCCTCGCCTCGAAGACCGGCAAGGTCGGCTTCGTCGGCGGCATGGACATCCCGCTGATCCGCAAATTCGCCTGCGGCTATGTCCAGGGCGTCAAGGCCGGCAAGAAGGACGCCGAGATCTTCCAGAACATGACCGGCTCGACCCCGGCCGCCTGGAACGACCCCGTGAAGGGCGGCGAGCTCGCCAAGTCGCAGATCGACCGCGGCGCCGACGTGATCTACCACGCCGCCGGCGGCACCGGCATCGGCGTGCTGCGCGCCGCGGCGGATGCCGGCAAGCTCGGCATCGGCGTCGATTCCAACCAGAACATGCTGCACCCCGGCAAAGTGCTGACCTCGATGCTGAAGCGCGTCGACGTCGCCGCCTACACTTCGTTCAAGGAGGCGCGCGACGGCACCTGGAAGCCGGGCGTCTCGGTGCTCGGGCTGAAGGAGGACGGCGTCGGCTGGGCCCTCGACGACAACAACAAGGCGCTGATCACGCCGGAGATGAAGGCCGCCGCCGACAAGGCGAAGGCCGACATCATCGCCGGCACCGTCAAGGTCCACGACTACATGTCGGATTCCAAGTGCACGATGTGAGCCGGCGCGACCGGTGACGAGCCCGCATCCCGCCATCGAGCTCAGCGGCATCAGCAAGGCGTTCGGCCCGGTCAAGGCCAACAAGGACGTCTCGCTTTCGGTCGCCGCCGGCTCGATCCACGGCATCGTCGGTGAGAACGGCGCCGGCAAGTCGACGCTGATGTCGATCCTCTACGGCTTCTACGAGGCCGATGCCGGCGAGATCCGGGTGGGCGGCGAGCCGCGGCGTATCCGCTCGTCATCGGATGCGATCGCTGCCGGGATCGGCATGGTCCACCAGCATTTCATGCTGGTGGAGCCGCTCAGCGTGGTCGAGAACATCGTGCTCGGCGCCGAGGGCGGGGCGCTGCTCAAGCGCGGCATCGGCAAGGCGCGGGCCGAGCTGGCGCGCCTCTCAGGGGAATACGGCCTCGCGATCGATCCCGACGCGATCGTGGGTACGCTCTCGGTCGGCCTGCAGCAGCGGGTCGAGATCCTGAAGGCGCTCTATCGCGGGGCGCAGGTGCTGATCCTCGACGAGCCGACCGCCGTGCTGACCCCGGCCGAGGCCGACCAGCTCTTCGAATTGCTGCGAGCGCTGAAGGCCCAGGGCAAGACGGTGATCCTGATCACCCACAAGCTGCGCGAGATCATGGCGGTGACCGACCGCGTCTCGGTGATGCGGCGCGGCGAGATGGTCGCCCATGTCGAGACCGAACGGACCTCTCCGGCCGAGCTGGCGGAAGCGATGGTCGGCCGGCGCGTGCTGCTGCGTGTCGAGAAGACGCCGCGCCAGCGCGGCGCGCCGGTGCTGGAGGCAGCAGGCCTCTCCGTGATCGACGAGCGCGGCTGCGAAACCTTGCGCGACGCCAGCCTGACCCTGCACGAAGGCGAGATCGTTGGCATCGCCGGCGTCGCCGGCAACGGCCAGAGCGAACTGCTCGACGTGCTCGCCGGCCTGATCCAGCCGACGCGCGGGGTCATCCGGCTCGGCGGCCGGATCCTCAACGCTGCCGACCGCAACCCGGCCAATCTGCGCAAGCTCGGCCTGATGCATATTCCCGAGGATCGCTTGCGGACCGGCCTCGTCACCGCCTTTGCCGCGGCCGAAAACGCGATTCTCGGCTATCATAACGACCCGGCTTTCGGGCGAGGGCCCTTTCTCTCGCCGACCCTGGTCGAGCAGCATGCGCGCACCGGCATGCAGGATTACGACGTCCGCCCCGTCGACCCGGCCCTGAAGACCGCCAAGTTCTCCGGCGGCAACCAGCAGAAGATCGTGCTCGCCCGCGAGATCGAGCGGGCGCCGAAGGTGCTGCTGGTCGGCCAGCCGACGCGCGGCGTCGATATCGGCGCGATCGAGTTCATCCATCGCCGCCTGATCGCCCTGCGCGACCAGGGTGTCGCGATCCTGCTCGTCTCGGTCGAGCTGGAGGAGGTGATGGCGCTCTCCGACAGGATCCTCGCCCTTTGCGGCGGCCAGATCACCGGCGAGCGCGAGGCGGTGGCGACCGACGAGCGCGATCTCGGCCTGCTGATGGCCGGCGTCAGCGAGAGGGCGGCATGAGCGCCACCCCGATCGATCTGCCCCGCTGGGCCGACACCGCCCTCGTCCCGCTGGTCTCGGTCGCGGCAGCGCTGGTCGTTGCCGGGCTCGTCGTGCTCTCGATCGGCGAAAGCCCGCTGGAAGCGACGATGCTGCTGCTGAAGGGCTCGCTCGGCAGCCTCGAAGGCCTCGGCTTCACGCTCTACTACACCACCAATTTCATCTTCACCGGCCTTGCCGTCGCCGTCGCCTTCCATGCCGGCCTTTTCAATATCGGCGGCGAGGGCCAGGCGACCATTGCCGGCATCTTCGCCGCGCTCGCCTGCCTCTGGCTTGCACCGCTGCCAGGCATCCTGCTGGTGCCGCTCGCCATTCTGGCCGCGGCGGCGGGCGGGGCGCTCTGGGCCTTCATCCCCGGCTATCTCCAGGCAACGCGCGGCAGCCATGTCGTGATCACCACGATCATGTTCAACTTCATCGCCGCGACGCTGATCGTCTACCTCCTGGTCGAGGTGATGGGGAAGACCGGCTCGATGCAGCCGGAAACCCCGGATTTCCCGAAGCAGGCGGTGCTGACGCCGATCCATGAGCTGCTCGGCGCCTTCGGGCTGAAGCTGCCCTCGACGCCGCTCAACACCTCCTTCCTGCTGGCGCTGGCCTCCCTCGTCGCGGTCTGGGCGCTGATCTACCGCTCGCGGCTCGGCTATGCGATCCGCACCGTCGGCGCCAATCCACGCGCCGCCGCCTATGCCGGCATCTCGCCGGCGCGGATCATCATGGTGGCGATGGCGATCTCTGGCGCGCTCGCCGGCGGGCTCGCCGTCAACGAGGCCATGGGCGTGCAGCACCGGCTCGTGCTCGACTTCACCGCCGGCTACGGCTTCGTCGGCATTGCGGTCGCGCTGATGGGACGCGGCCATCCGGTCGGCGTCGGCCTCGCGGCGTTGCTCTTCGGCGTGCTCTACCAGGGCGGAGCCGAGCTCTCCTTCGACAAGCCGACCATCACCCGCGACATGGTCGTGGTGATCGGCGGCATCGTCATCCTCTTCGCCGGGGCGCTCGACGGACTGTTCCGGCGCCTCGTGGCCGGCGTGTTGTCCTTAGGCCGGGGAAAGGCCGCATGAGCGCGATCGCCTCCAGCGCGTCATTGCGAGCGCAGCGAAGCAATCCAGGGGCGTCAGAGCTCGACGTCCCCCTGGATTGCTTCGTCGCTTCGCTCCTCGCAATGACGGCCAGGAGCTAGGCGATGGAGATCGTCCAGACCCTCGCCGTCATCCTGGATTCGACGATCCGCCTGTCGATCCCGCTGCTCTGCGCCGCGCTCGCCGGGCTCTGGTCGGAGCGCTCCGGCGTCGTCGACATCGGCCTCGAAGGCAAGATGCTGATCGCCGCCTTCGCCTCGGCCGCCGTCGCCTACCATAGCGGCTCGGCCTGGGCGGGCCTGGGCGCCGGCATGCTCGCCGCGATCGCGCTCTCGCTGGTGCATGGCTTCGCCGCGATCACCTGGCGCGGCAACCAGATCGTCTCCGGCGTCGCGATCAACATGCTGGCGGTCGGGCTAACCGCCATCCTCGGCAATGCCTGGTATGGCCAGGGCGGGCGCACGCCGAACCTCGAAGGCGCCGCCCGCTTTCCTGAGCTCGATCTGCCGCTGGTCGGGACGCTCAAGGAGATCCCGGTCTTCGGCCCGATCTACGACATCGCGATCTCCGGCCACGCGGCGCCGGTCTATCTCGCAGTGCTCGCGCTCGTGCTGACGGCGCTGACCTTGAAGCACACCCGCTTCGGCCTGCGCCTGCGCGCCGTCGGCGAGAATCCAGCCGCAGTCGACACGGCCGGCGTCTCCGTCGCCGGCTTGCGCTATGCCGCGGTGATTATCTGCGGCGCGCTTTGCGGGCTGGGCGGCACCTATCTCGCCGTCTCGCAATCGGCCGGCTTCCTGCCGCAGATGACCGCCGGCAAGGGCTTCATCGCCCTCGCCGCCGTGATCTTCGCCAATTGGCGGCCCTGGCCGGCCCTGTTCGCCTGCCTGCTCTTCGGCCTGCTCGATGCCGTCGCGATAAGACTGCAGGGTGTGGTCCTGCCCGGCATCGGGCAGGTGCCGGTGCAGGCGATCCAGGCCCTGCCCTATGTGATGACCGTGGTGCTGCTCGCCGGCTTCATCGGCAAGGCGACGCCGCCGAAGGCTTCGGGCCTGCCCTATGTCAAGGAACGCTGAGTGTCCGCCGAACCCGATCTCGACGCCCTCTTCGCCGCGGCCAAGGCCGTGCAGCAGAAGGCTTATGCGCCCTATTCGCGCTTCAAGGTCGGCGCCGCCATCCTGGGGGATGATGGCAAGGTCTATCCCGGCTGCAATGTCGAGAACGCCGCCTATCCCGTCGGCGCCTGCGCCGAAGCCGGGGCGATCTCGGCGATGATCGCCGGCGGCGCGCGCACCATCCGAGCGATCGTCGTCATCGGCGACGGCGCCGAGCTGGTGACGCCCTGCGGCGCCTGCCGCCAGCGCATCCGCGAATTCGCGGCAGCGGAGACGCCTATCGCCATTGCCGGGCCCGAAGGCATCCGTGCGCGCTTTTCACTGGCCGGGCTGTTGCCAGCCTCGTTCGGACCGGCCAATTTGCCGACCTGATTTGCGGGCGCCCTCAAGGCGACCCGATGAGCGCGGCCAACGCGCCGATGGAGCAACAACATGGCGGCTGATGCGCTTTTCGACCAAGCGGCATCGACACTGATCGATCGTGGCATCGATGGCGGCATCGACTGCGCCATCGTGCTCGGCACCGGACTCGGCCGGATCATCGACGACATGGTCGAGCCGATCTCGATCCCGTTCGAGGAAATCCCCGGCTTCCCGAAAGGCTCGGTCTCCGGCCATGCCAAGCGATTGAGCTATGGCGTGCTGCACGGCAAGCGCGTGCTGGTCTTCGAGGGCCGCGCGCATTTCTACGAGACCGGCGATCCCGCCATCATGCGCGTGCCGCTCGGCATGCTCGCCGCCTTCGGCTCGCCGCCGCTCGTGCTGACCAACGCCGCCGGCTCGCTGCGGCCCGATCTTCGGCCGGGCAGCCTCGCGCTGATCACCGACCACATCAATTTCAACGGCCCGAACCCGCTGGTCGGCGATACCGGCGACGGCCGCTTCGTGCCGATGATCGACGCCTATGACCCGCATCTGCGCGCCCGGCTGAAGAAGGCCGCCGCCGCAAGCGGCGCCAATATGGGCGAGGGCGTCTATATGTGGTTCTCCGGGCCGAGCTTCGAGACGCCGGCCGAGATCAAGATGGCCAAGACCCTCGGCGCCGACCTCGTCGGCATGTCGACCGTGCCGGAGGTGATCCTGGCGCGGCGCTACGGCCTGCGCGTCGCCGGCCTTTCGATCATCACCAATATGGGCGCAGGTATTTTGGGCGGCGCGCCCAGCCATGGCGAGACGCGCGACGTCGCGGCGACCGCGACCACGGCGCTGCGGCGGGTGCTGCGCGCCTTCCTGAGCGAGCTCTGATCATGTCGGACGCCGACCTCGCCTTGCGCGCTTTGCGCCTGCTCGACCTGACGGATTTGTCCGACCAGGCGAACGAGACCGGCACGCTGCAGCTCTGTGCACGGGCAGTCGCAGCGCCCGGCACGGTCGCGGCGATCTGCATCTGGCCGCAATTCCTCAAGCTGGCGCGCCAGACGCTGAAGGCGTCGCCGGTCAGGATCGCGACCGTGATCAACTTCCCGGCCGGCAACGGCAATTGCAGCCTGATCGGCAGCGACATCGCCGAGGCGATCGCGGATGGGGCCGACGAGATCGATCTGGTATTGCCCTGGCGCGCCTTCCTTGCCGGCGATGCCGAGATCGCCCGCGAGATGGTCACTGAGGCGCGCGGCAGCTGCGGCGACAAGACGCTCAAGGTCATCCTCGAAACCGGCGAATACCCGGATCAGGCCGCGGTGCGCGCGGCATCCGAGCTCGCCATCGCCGCCGGCGCCGATTTCATCAAGACCTCGACCGGCAAGACCAAGACCTCCGCCACGCCGGCGGCGGCCCGCACCATGCTGGAGGCTATCAAGGTCTCGGGCAGGCCGGTGGGCTTGAAGCCCTCCGGCGGTCTGCGCACGCTCGCTGATGCCAAAACCTATCTCGACCTTGCCGACGAGATCATGGGTTCGGCCTGGGCGACGGCCAAGACCTTCCGCTTCGGCGCCAGCGGCCTCTATGGCGTGCTCGCCGACATCATCGCCGGCACCGTACCGGCCGAGCGGACCGACGGAGCCTATTGATGCGCCTGCCGCAGGAGATCATCGCCGCCAAGCGCGACGGCGAGCGCCTGAGCGCCCAGGACATCCGCCAGATGATCGCGGGCCTGACCGACGGCTCGGTCACCGAAGGCCAGGCCGCCGCCTTCGCCATGGCGATCTTCTTCCGCGACATGGATGCCGAGGAGCGCGTCGCGCTGACACTGGCCATGCGCGATTCCGGCACGGTGCTGGACTGGCGCGATCTGCCGGGGCCGGCGCTCGACAAGCATTCGACCGGCGGCGTCGGCGACACCGTCTCGCTGCCGCTCGCTGCGGCGGTGGCGGCTTGCGGCGGCTATGTCCCGATGATCTCGGGCCGCGGCCTCGGCCATACCGGCGGCACGCTCGACAAGCTCGACGCCGTGCCGGGCTATGTCACCCAGCCTGGCATCGATCTCTTTCGCCATGTCGTGCGCGAGGCCGGCTGCGCCATCATCGGCCAAACCGCCGACCTCGCCCCGGCCGACAAGCGCCTCTACGCGATCCGGGACGTCACCGGCACGGTCGAATCGATCCCGCTGATCACCGCCTCGATCCTGTCGAAGAAGCTCGCAGCCGGGCTTTCCGGCCTCGCCATGGACGTGAAGTTCGGCTCCGGCGCCTTCATGCGCGATTTCGACAGGGCCGAGGCGCTGGCGCAGAGCCTGTCCGATGTCGGCAACGGCGCCGGCCTGCCGACGCGGGCGCTGCTCACCGATATGAGCGAGCCGCTCGCCTCGGCTGCCGGCAATGCGCTCGAAGTCGCTTATGCGCTCGACCATCTGACCGGACGGCGGCGCGAGCCGCGCTTCCATGAGGTCACGGTAGCGCTCTCAGCCGAGATGCTGCTGCTCGGCCGGCTGGCTGCTACGCGCGAGGAGGCGATCGCCAGGATCGAGGACGCCTTCGCCAGCGGTGCGGCGGCGGAGCGCTTCATCCACATGATCGCGGCGCTCGGCGGCCCGGCCGACCTGCTGGAGCATCCCGAACGGCACTTTCCGCGGGCGCCGATCGTCCGCCCGGTCTTCTCCGATCGGCCCGGTCTGGTCGAGGCGATCGACACGCGCGGCGTCGGCCTCGCCGTGGTGGCGCTGGGCGGCGGGCGCACCCGGCCGCAGGACGAGATCGACCATGCCGTCGGGATTACCGAGCTCGCCGGGCTCGGCGACCGCGTCGGTCCGGACCGGCCGCTCGGCATCATCCATGCCCGCAGCGAAGCCGGCTTCGACGCCGCCCGCATCCGCCTGAAGAGCGCCTATCGCCGCGGCGAGACCGCTGTTACGCGTGGGCCGCTGATCATCCCTGCTTAGGAAGGCATTCGCTCATGAGCCTGCTTCTGGCCATCACCGGCTGGCATGTCGAGAGCTGGCGCGAGCGCTTCGCGGCGCTGCTGCCCGATCTGCCGATCGTCACGCTCGGCGAGCCCTTCGACCGGCGCGCCGTGCACTATGTCGCCAGCTGGAAGCATCCTGAGGGCAGCCTCGCCGGCCTGCCCAATCTCGCCGCGATCTTCTCGCTCGGCGCCGGCGTCGACCATCTCTTCACCGACAGCCGCCTGCCGCAGGCGCCGATCGCCCGGGTGATCGACCCCGACCTGACGACGCGGATGAGCGAATACGTCGTCATGCACTGCCTGATGCAGTTGCGCCAGCAGCGCCGCTATGAGCGCCAGCAGCGCGAGAAATCGTGGGACGACGATCGCCACCAGCCGGCGGCGCGCGAGGTCCGCGTCGGCGTCATGGGGCTGGGCGAGCTCGGCCAAGACGCGGCGCGCAAGCTGCAAGTGATCGGCTTCGACGTCGCCGGCTGGAGCCGCTCGCCGAAGACGATTCAGGGGCTCGCCACCTTCTCCGGCGAGGAAGGCCTAGCGGCTTTCCTTGCCCGCACCGACATCCTGGTCGTCCTGCTGCCGCATACGCCGGAGACCGAAGGCATCCTGAACCGCCCACTGCTCGCCAAGCTGGCGCGCGACGGAAGGCTCGGTGGGCCGGCCCTGATCAATGCCGGCCGCGGGAAACTGCAGGTCGAGACAGACATCCTCGCCGCACTCGATGCCGGCGAGCTCCGGGAAGCGGTGCTCGACGTGTTCCAGACCGAGCCGCTGCCGCAGGAGTCGCGGCTCTGGACCCATCCGGCCGTGACGGTGACGCCGCACAACTCCGCCATGTCGGCGCCCGAGACCGTCGCCGACCAGATCGCGGCGCAGATCAGGCGTCTGGAAGCCGGCGGCGAGCTGCAGAACGTCGTCGACCCGAGCCGGGGTTATTGAGGCGATAACCGCCGGATCGCGGTAATAGGCCCGCCATTGCGGGCGAGGATGCGGTCGCGCGCCGGACGCAAGGGCTCGCTGATCACGCTCATGGTGAAGGCGGTAGCGTGCAGCAGCGTGTCGGGGTCGGTCATGATGCCGACATGGCCCTTCCAGAAGACGAGATCGCCGCGGCGCAGGCCATCCAGTCCGTCATCGAACGCAACGGCCTCGCCGAGGCCTTGCTCCTGCATGTCGGAATCGCGCGGCGCGGCCACGCCGGCAGCCGCCAGCGAAAGCTGGACCAGGGCGGAGCAGTCGAGGCCGAGGCTGGTCTTGCCACCCCAGAAATAGGGGATGTTGAGGAAGCGCTCGGCGACGGCGACGAAATCCGGCTCGTGCTGCTCGCGGGGGCACAGATGCTGCTTGAAGATGTGGCCGCCATGGCTGGTGATGAAGAAATCGCCGCTCTCGCCGGAGACCGCGACTCCGGCATTGAGCGACAGCGCCTCCAGCGGCGGCAGCTTGATCGAGGGGCCAGGATAGATGAAGGTCCTGAGCGCACAGACACGATGCGTCGGCACCGGCGCGTCGCCAGCGAGACAATCCTCGGGGAGATAACCGACATAGGAATCGCCGACGAGCTGGCCCCAGGCCCAGCCTTCATGCTGCTCGTAGACCCTGACTGCCTCTCCGGCGAGCGCCTCGGTGTCCAGGGACGCATCGGGCCTCGGCTCACGCCGCAGCGGCACTGACGCTGTCACCACCCTCATCGGGATCGGGTCGACGAAGGCGAGCGCCTCGACCTTGCCGTCGAGATGACGGGCGGCCAGGTCCGGGCGGGCGGGGGTGAGGCGGCGGTCGAGATTCGTGCTCATGCCGGCACTGTAACCCTGTCCGGTTAACGGGCGAAGCGTTCAGGCTGGCCCCAGTTCACGCGCCCGGGCCGTGACGAGATCGGCGAGATGCTCGACCGCCAGCGCTCCCGCAACCGTCCGCTGAATGACCACGTTGCGCTTGTCGAGCTCGTCGCGCTTACGGCTGACCAGGCCGAGCTTGCCCATGCTGTCGAGTGCGCGGGTGATCACCGGCTTGGTGACGCCGAGCCGTGCCGCGAGGCCGCGTACGGTGTGCGGTGGCAACTCAAGATAAATGGTCAGGAGGATGGCGATCTGGCGCACCGACAAATCGGGTTGGGTGTCGCGCACCAGATCGAGATGCACCTCGCGCCAGAGCCTGAGCGCCTGCGTCGGCTTAATCTCCAGCACCATGCCGTCCCCGATCGTTACGGGGCCGTATCATTATCGCACCGGGATCGCCGCGCAAGCAGAGCCGCGCGGCAGGCTTAACGCGGGCCGTAAAGCTGCTTCGCCAGCGCGTAGGTCAGCCGTGCCGCCTGGCACTCGCCGCCTTCGGGCCGGCCGGGCTTGGTCGAGGGGTTCCAGCCATAGATGTCGAAATGGGCGTAGGAGTGGCTCTTCTCGACGAAGCGGTTGAGGAAGAGCGCCGCCGTCACCGAGCCGGCGAAAGCGCCGCCGGAGACATTGTTGAGGTCCGCGATCTTGGAATCGAGCATGCCGTCATAGGGCGGCCAGAGCGGCATGCGCCAGACCGGATCGTTCACCGCAGCGCTCAGGCGGGCGATCTCGGCGGCGAGCCCGTCGTCATGGGTGTAGAAGGGCGGCAGGTCGGGCCCGAGCGCGACGCGGGCGGCACCGGTCAGCGTGGCGTAGTCGATCAGCAGTTCCGGCGCCTCCTCGTCGGCAAGCGCCAGCGCGTCGGCGAGGATGAGCCGCCCCTCAGCGTCGGTGTTGCCGATCTCGACGGTCAGCCCCTTGCGGCTCTGCAGCACGTCGCCGGGGCGGAAGGACGAGCCGGAAACTGCGTTCTCGACCGCCGGCACCAGCAGGCGCAGGCGCACCTTCAGCTTGGCCTGCATGATCATCCGCGCCGCCGCGATCGCCGCCGCCGCTCCGCCCATGTCCTTCTTCATCAGCAGCATGCCGGCATCGGTCTTGAGGTTGAGCCCGCCGGTGTCGAAGGCGACCCCCTTGCCGACCAGGGTCAGCTTCGGATCACCCTCCCGGCCCCAGCGCAGCTCGATCAATCGCGGCGCCCGGGGCGAGGCCCGGCCGACCGCGTGGATCATCGGGAAATTGGCCGCGAGCAGATCGTCGCCGACCGTGCTGGAAACCTCGGCACCATAGGTTTCGCCGAGCGCGCGCACGGCCGCCTCGATCTCGGCAGGGCCGAGATCGGCAGCCGAGGTGTTGACGAGGTCGCGCGCCAGCGCGCTCGCCTCAGCGAGATTGGCCAGCTCATCGCCATCGACGCCCTCGGGCAGGGCCAGCCGCGCCGTGGCCGGCCTGGGCTTGCGATAGC
Organism: Methylobacterium sp.; assembly: GCA_013823325.1. GTDB lineage: Bacteria > Pseudomonadota > Alphaproteobacteria > Rhizobiales > Beijerinckiaceae > Allobosea > Allobosea vestrisii. The sequence goes on along the minus strand of PNLY01000045.1, from coordinate 4,111 downwards.
GCTCGAAGCGGTAGGCGGTGAGCAGCCAGCCAAGCGCGGCGAGGCCGGCCTCGCCGATATCACCCGCCAGGACGTAGTCACCCGCCGGTAAGGTGGCGGCGAGGCGACCGGGCGCAAAAGGATCGCGCCGGCGCGGCCCGGCGGGATCGACACCGAGCAGCACCGCGGCGAGTGCGCCGGCCGCATCCGGCAGCAGGACATGCTGGCCGGGCCGGGCCTCGAAGCCTTGCGCCTGCGCGAAGCTGCGCGCCAGCGGCGCGAGCCCGTCACGAACGACCGGCCAATCGGCCTTGGCGACGCAGTGGACGGGTATGGCGGGTGTTCCGGCAGGCAGCAGCAACGGGTGCACGATCGACGAACCTCGAATGACGGAATTCCGGGCGCCAGCATGCAGGGCAGGGCCCGATCCGCATGATTAACAGTCCGTTAGGGTTAACGTTTTATCACCGAGGGCAACAGCTTTCCCGTACCGGCGAGGCATTCCGGCTTATGTCCATCCGCATCCGCGCCCTCCGTTTCGGCCAGCTCGCCGCCGTCTCCGCCCTCTGCCTCGCGCTCGGCGCCTGCCAGATGCGCGGCGGTCCCGGCGACGTCACCGGCTCGATCGGGACCCGGCAGACCCAGCCGCGCACCGAGGCGCAGTGGCGTGGCGAAGAAGCCGATTGGGGCAAGCGCTATGAAGCGAACCAGCGCGACCGCAACGCCGCCTTCTTCTATGCGCGGGCCCTGCGCGCGCTCGACAAGAACGCCCAGGCGCTCGCCGTTCTGGAAGGCGCCGTGATCATCCATACCGACGATCAGGAACTGCTCGGCGCCTATGGCCGCTCGCTCGCCGATAATGGCCGCCTGAAGCAGGCGGACGACGTGCTGAGCCGGGCCCATACGCCGGAAAAGCCGGATTGGCGCATCCTGTCGGCGCAAGGCACCGTCGCCGACCAGCTCGGCGAGCATGATCGCGCCCAGCAACTCTATGCGGCCGCACTCAAGCTCGTGCCGAACGAGCCGACGGTGATGTCCAATCTCGGCCTGTCGCTCGCCTTGTCGAAGCGCCTGCCCGACGCCGAGCGCGTGCTGCGCGATGCCGCGACGGCACGGGGCGCCGACGGCAGGGTACGCCAGAACCTCGTCCTGGTCCTGGGCCTGCAGGGGCGTTTCCAGGAGGCGGAGCAGCTCGCCCGCCAGGACATGAGCCCGGCCGAGGCCTCGGCGACCATCGCCTATCTGCGCCGCTCGGTCAGTCAGCCCAATAGCTGGGAAATGCTGCGCGGCAAGGCGAAGCCGGCTGCGCGTACGGCGACGCCCGAGACGGGCGCCCAGCCAACCGGCTGATCCGTCGGCCTCGGTGCGGATTGAGAGCGCGGGAAACCATTCACCCGCAGAAAACGCGCTGCGCCGCCATTCTCCTGTCGTTCGACGGTGCGCCCCCCGCCGTACCTCTCCGCTCATCCGAGGGCCTGCCCGCAATAAGCAACTCGGACTGTCGAAATCCCGTTTGGATCGGCTTGGGCGCGGGAGAGGGGCACCCGCGCCTGTCTCATTCCGCCGGGCTCCGTCGGAGTGGGATTTCCTGCTGCCTCAAGCCCGATCGGGCGCCCCGTCAAAACGCTTTGAAGGCCTTGAGGACCGCGGGGGTCATGATCACCACGAAGAGCACCGGCAGGAAGAACAGAATCATCGGCACGGTCAGCTTCGGCGGCAGGGCAGCTGCCTTCTTCTCGGCCTCGTTCATCCGCTGGTCGCGGCTTTCCTGCGCGAGCGTGCGCAGGGCAGTGCCAAGCGGCGTGCCGTAGCGCTCGGCCTGGATCAGCGCGGTACAGACCGACTTCACCGATTCCAGGCCTGTGCGCACCGCAAGGTTCTCATAAGCCTGGCGGCGTTCGGAGAGATAGGACAGCTCGGCGGTGCAGAGCGCGAATTCCTCGGCCAGCGCCACCGACTGGCTGCCGATCTCGGTTGAGACCTTGCGGAAGGCGAGCTCGATCGACATGCCCGATTCTACGCAGATCAACATCAGGTCGAGTGCATCGGGAAAGGCGCGCCGCATCGAGAGCTGGCGCTTGGCGATGGTGTTGGAGAGGTAGATTTCGGGGGCCTTGATGCCGAGATAGGCCGCGCCGATCGCGATGCCCACCCGTACGATGAAGGTCTGCCCGAAGCTGTTGAGCACGAAGAGGTAGAACAGCGCGAACAGGAAGAGGCCGATCGGCGTGACCAGCCTGAAGAACAGGAAGCCGATCTCGGCCTGCTGGCCGCGGAATCCGGCCATGGTGAGCTGCTTCTTGGCCGTCTCGGTCCCCAACCAGTCGCCGAGCTTGAAGCGCTCGACGATGTTCCGCATGAACGCCTTCGGCTCCTGTCGGAGCGAGATCTTGTCCACCTGTCGCGCCAGCCGGTCGCGCTCGCGGGCACGGATCTTGTCGCGTTCGGTGGCGACCGATTTCATGCGCTTGCCCAGCCCGTCGCCTTCGAGCAAGGGCGCGGCCACGGTCATGATCGTGACGGCCACGGCCAGCCCGCCGACCAAGGCAAGCAGGAGCCTCATGTCCGTGAGACTATCGATCAGGAGCGCGACCATGCCGAAAGCTCCTCAGATCTCGAAATTGATCATCTTGCGCATCACCAGCACGCCGATGCCCATCCAGATGCCGCAGCCGACGAGCGCCGCCCGTCCCGCATCAGTCGTCCAGAGCGCATCCATGTAGCCAGGGCTCGACAGGTAGACGAGGCCGGCCACGGCAGGCGGAAGGGAGCCGATGATCGACGCCGACGCCTTCGCCTCCATCGACACGGCCTGGATCTTGTCGCGCATCTTGCGGCGCTCGCGGATCACACGCGACAGGTTGGCCAGGGTCTCGGCGAGGTTGCCGCCGGTCTTCTGCTGGATCGCCAGAACGATGCCGAAGAAATTGGCCTCGGAACAGGGCATCCGCTCGTAAAGCTTGCTGGCGGCATCGGTCAGCGACAGGCCGAGCGTCTGGGCCTCGACGATCAGCCGGAATTCGCTCTTGACCGGTTCCTGCGCCTCGTTGGCGATGATCCGCAGGCAGTCGTTCAGGGGCAGGCCCGATTTGATGCCGCGCACGATGACGTCGAGCGCATTCGGGAATTCGTTGATGAATCGCAGCATCCGCTTCTTGCCGAGATAGCCGAGATACCAGCGCGGCAGGCCGAGCAGGCCGATGAGGAAGCCGACCAGCACGACCACCCAATTGCCGGAGGCGACGAGAAGCACGAGGGCCAGGACGATGCCCAGGGCGACGCCGAGCAGCCAGAATTGCTTGCGCGACCAGGACAGCCCGGCCTGTTCGATGCGGCCTTCGATGGTGACCTTGTGGCGCGCCTTCTCGCGATTCTCGATATCCTTCAGGCTTTGCGCGACCTGTCCTCGCCGAGCCTGGCTCTGCGCTTCGCGATCGGCTGCTGCCCGGACCGCGGCCGGGGCGGCGAACTCGCGACGGCGCTGCTCAGCGCGCGCCTGGCCGCTAAGCCTCGGATAGAACAAGGCATAGGCGATGCCGCCGGCCGAGATGGCGGCGAGGATGGCGGCGGCGATCTGGCCATAGTCCATGGCGTGCCCTCTTCCCGCTCAGGCGTCGGCCCGGCCATCGGCCTCGAGCTGGTCGAGCGCCGCGGCGAGCCGCTGCTCGTCGCCGAAATAGCGTGCGCGTTCCCACAGCCGCGGACGACCGATGCCGGTCGAGCGGTGCCGGCCGATCAGCCGGCCGTTCGGATCCTCGCCCAGCACGTCGTAGAGCATCAGGTCCTGGGTGATGATCACATCGCCTTCCATGCCCATCACCTCGGTGATGTGGGTGATGCGGCGCGAGCCGTCGCGCATGCGCTGCGCCTGGATGATCACGTCGATCGAAGAGCAGATCATCTCGCGGAGCGTCTTCGAAGGCAGGCTGAAGCCGCCCATGGTGATCATCGATTCGATACGGCTCAGGCACTCGCGCGGCGTGTTGGCGTGCAGCGTCCCCATCGAGCCGTCATGGCCGGTGTTCATCGCCTGGAGCAGGTCGAAGGCCTCGGGTCCGCGCACCTCGCCGACGATGATCCGCTCGGGGCGCATGCGCAGGCAGTTCTTGACGAGATCGCGCATCGTCACCGC
>PNLY01000044.1 GCA_013823325.1 Methylobacterium sp. | reverse complement strand
TTGCCTTATATCGCGATCGCGATGGGCAGCTTCGTGATGCTGGTCCTGATCGCGCTGATCGTCTTCGCGGTGCCGATCAAGGGTTCGGCCTGGGTTCTGGGACTGGCGACCCTGCTCTATGTCTCGGCGACGACCGGTTTCGGCCAGCTCATCTCCAGCTTCACGCGCACGCAGGTCGCGGCCGTCTTCGCCACCGCCATCCTGTCGATCATACCGGCGGTGAATTTCTCCGGCCTGATGGTGCCGGTCGCCTCGCTCTCGGGAGGCGGCCGCATGATCGGCATGAGCCTGCCGCCGGCCTGGTACCAGCCGGTCAGCGTCGGCGTCTTCACCAAGGGGCTGGGCGCGGCCGAGCTCTGGCCCAATCTGCTGGCGCTTGGCGGCTTCTTTCTGCTTTTCCTCGTTGTCGCGCAGCTGGCGCTTCGCAAGCAGGAAGCCTGAGATGGCCGTGCTCTTGATCCATCTCCAGAACATCCTGCGCCTGGTGGTGAAGGAGCTGCGCAGCCTCAGGGCCGATCCGATCATGCTGGTATTGGTGGCCTATACCTTCACCGTTGCCGTCTACACGGTTGCAACGGGTGTGAAACTGGAGGCGCGCGACCTTACCATCGGGATCGTCGACGAGGACCAGTCCGAGTTCTCGCGCAGCCTGCTCGGCGCTTTCGGCCCGCCGCTGTTCAAGGTCTCGAAACGCATCGCTGCCAATGAGATCGACGCCGAGATGAATTCCGGCCGTCTCGTCTTCGTGCTGGAAATCCCGCCCCGGTTCCAGGCGGACCTGCTGGCCGGGCGGCAGACGGCCGTGCAGCTCAATATCGACGCCACCGCGATGACCCAGGCCGGCAACGGCGCGGTCTATATCCAGCAGATCATCGCGCAGGAGATCGCCAACCGGCAGGCCGGGCGAGAGACGACGACCTCTCTGCCGATCAACCTGGTGGTTCGGGCGCGCTTCAATCCCAATCTCGATTCCGGTTGGTTCAGCTCGGTGATGCAAGTGCTGAACAACGTCACCTTGCTGGCCATTATCCTGACCGGCGCGGCGCTGATCCGCGAGCGCGAGCAGGGCACGGTCGAGCATCTCCTGGTGATGCCGATCACGCCGGTGGAGATCATGCTCGCCAAGATGACCGCGAACGCGCTGGTCATCTTGATCGCGGCCGTGGCCTCGCTCGTCTTCGTGGTCGAAGGGGCGCTGGGTGTGCCGATCGCCGGCTCGCTCCTGCTCTTCGTGCTGGGAACGGCGATCTATGCCTTCGCGGTGGCGGCGCTCGGTATCCTGCTTGGTACGCTGGCGACGACGATGGGGCAGTTCGGCCTGCTCGCCATCCCGGTCTTCGTCGTCACGCAGCTGCTCTCGGGCGCGACGACGCCGATGGAAAGCATGCCGATCTGGCTGCAATGGATCATGCGGATCTTTTCGCCGACGCCGCATTTCGTCGCCTTTTCGCAAGGCGTGCTCTATCGCGGCGCCGGGCTCGACGTCGTCTGGCCCGAGATCGCGAAGATCGTCGCGATCGGCGTCGCCTATTTCGCTGTCGCGCTCGCCCGCTTCCGAAAGGTGATCTTCGCGTGAAGCCGCTTCGCGACGAGCCTCAGCAATATGACGGCTATGTAGGCGGGCCGTCGCCAACGGAAGCGGGCAGGCGCTACCGGCCTTGGCCGGGCTAATGGGCGAGGAAAAGCGGGACAGGGGACAGGTCGAGCAGATCCGCAGTCACGCCGCCCAGCACCCATTCCCTGAAGCGCGAATGGCCGTAGGCGCCGACAACGATCAGGTCCGCTGAAATTCTCCGTGCTTCGGCGAGGAGCGCTTCGGTCGGCGACGTCTCCGTGCTGAGGACGGTTGCCGTCGCCTCGACGCCGTGCCTGGCAAGATGGGCACTGATGTCGGCGAGGATTTCGGCACCTCCCATCCGCCCATGGGCCTCCTCCCTGACCGTGACGATATGGACTTGTGTCGCCTGAGCGATCAGAGGCAGGGCCTCGGCGACGGCTCGGGCGCTCTGCCGCGTGTCGGTCCAGCCGACCAGGACAGTCCTGATGGGAGAGCACGATGTGAGCTTTGGCGGCAGCAGCAGGAGGCCTCTGCCGCCATCGAACATCACGCTCTCAATCAAGGGCCGCCAGCGGCCATGCTCGTCATCGCGCGGACAGGTTGCGATGAAGAGGTCGTTCCAGCGGGCTTCACTGGCGACGGCCTGTTCGAGAAGCCCGGGGAATGCATCGAGCCGGCGTACCTCGTGCGCGGGATCGAGGCGCGCCAGACGTTGGCGAAGCCGCATCTCGCTGACGTCCCCTTCCTTCGTCACGGCATCGACCAATTGGCCGATTGCGGAAATGCCGAAATCGCCGGCGAAGAGGGCAGGATCGGGCAGGAGGTTCGTCAATATCCCGGTCATGCGAGCCGAGAAGTCCACGGCGAGTGCTTCGGCGTGAGCCAGTCGGAACTCATCTTCCGGAGAACCATCGAGGTGGATTGCAATGTCGCGATAGGTCGTGCCGCGAACGGCCTGTGCCTTCGCCACGGTGCTTGAAGAGAGAGTGATGTCGTTCATGCCGACCTCCGCGTCGATAGCTGTTCCTGAGGCGCCATCGAGCGACGGAAGCTCGTCGACCACATTGATTTTCGTCAAACGCACGTCTGTTCTCTCGCGGCGCTGCGTTGAATCAAGTTTACCAGGACCAGTTCGCGGGAGGCTGATTTCATCTGGTCGGCCCCATTCCCAGCCCCCCGACGATGAGATCGTATTTCACGGTCGTCATCGCGAGGCCACGCGCCCAGTCGACAATGTCGTTCCAGGGATCGACGATCTTGGTTGTGGCGGACAGGAAGGTGACGACGGTTGCGATTTCGGTCTGTCCCCGAACCGCCAGCACACAGCCGATACCGAGTACCAGCAGACTGCCAAGGGAGTAGGTCAGATTCATCAGGAAATTGAGAGTGAACTTTATTTCGAAGACGCCGATATCGACCGCGAAGACCTCATCGAACCGGCGGGCACCGGCTTCTGCTCTTGAGGGAGACAGGATTTCGTCGCCGAAGCGCCGCAGAAGACGAGTTCGCTGCGCCACGCGACGATTGATCGCCCGTTGCATCAGTGCGAGGATGTGAGCGGCCGCACCGAAGCCATCGGGACTCGCATCTCGAGCGCTGCCGTCACGTCGCCGGCCGCACCATCCGATCGAGGCAGCTACGAGGTAGGGGGAGCGTTCCTCGATACGGGCGCGGTTCGCAGCGTTCAGAATCGTCGCCTTCATGGGCCACCCCTGATCTACGCCCGTAAAAATACAGGGGCGAAGAGGGATCGGCTTTGACCAAGCTCAAAGCGCGCGTCGGTGTCGAAGCGCATGGTTGCGAAGCTCTCAAAGGAAGAGGCTACGCATTCCTCATTACGAACCGGGTTGGTCCGGAAGCCATGAGTCGAGCATGCTGACTGACGCCGACCTGACGTTCGCGCTGATGCGCAGCGGACACGATGTCGGCATCGTCAGCGAGCTTGGCCACGCTGAACGTCACTGGCGATATCTGCCTCAAAACCGACGAACGGTTCGGTGCGGCATGGACAAGCAAGGGGCGTCATGGCGGATTTGGACGGAATGGCCCGGTCGCTACCATCCGACGGCCAGATCGTACCCCCGAAATCAGCTGCGTCGGATGCGGCTGCGAGCCGCACTGCGGCGTGCCGACACCCTATGTGACGCAAAGGTGAGACGTGGACCAGGAACTCCTCACGAACCGGACTTTCGACGAGGTCGCCATCGGCGAAAGCGCCTCGCTGGTCCGTATCGTCCGCATCGATGATATCGAACTGTTCGCTGCCGTCTCGGGAGATGCAAATCCCGCCCATCTGGATGCGGCCTTCGCGGCTGGCGATCCGTTCGGGCATGTCGTGGCGCATGGGATGTGGACCGCGGCGCTGGTCTCGGCGGTGCTCGGTACCAAGCTGCCCGGCCCGGGCACGATCTATCTCGGGCAGGATCTGCACTTCCTGAAGCCGGTCACCCCCGGCGATACCATCACGGTGACCGTCACGGTCCGGAGCAAGGAGGCCTCGAAGCGAACGGTCGTGCTCGATACGGTCTGTACCAACCAGCGGGGCGAGACGGTGCTCTCAGGGGCCGCTACGGTGAAGGCGCCCGGCCAGCGCGTGAGCTGGCCGCGCCTGCGTCTGCCCGAGGTCACGCTGAAACATTCCGACCGCTACGACAGCATCGTGGCGCAAGCTTGCGCCCTGCCGTCCCTGAGCGCCGCGATCGTCCATCCCTGCTCACCGGAAGCAATCCTCGCAGCGATCGAGGTTCGTGACGAAGGGCTGTTGCAGCCGATCCTCATCGGCCCGGAGGCGAAGATCCAGGCTGCCGCGGAGAAGGCCGGCGTCTCGCTCGATGGGATCGCGATCGAGCCCGCCCCACATAGCCATGCCGCTGCCGCGCGCGCTGTCGAGCTCGCCGTGGCGGGGCGGGTTGCGACCCTCGTGAAGGGCAGCCTGCACACGGATGAACTACTGGGCGCCGTCGTGGCCCCTGGCTCGGGCCTGAAGACGGAGCGTCGCATCAGCCATGTCTATGCGATGAGCCTGCCGGCCTATTCCAAGCCGCTGATCGTGACGGATGCGGCAGTCAATATCGTGCCGACGCTGATGCAGAAGCGCGATATCTGCCAGAACGCAATCGACATGCTGCATGTGCTCGGGCTGGAGCAGCCGTTGGTCGCAGTGCTTGCTGCGGTCGAGACCGTCAATGACAGGATGCCTTCGACGCTCGATGCCGCCGCGCTTACCGTGATGGCGGCGCGGGGCCAGATCACCGGGGCGAAGGTCGACGGTCCGCTCGCCTTCGACAACGCGATCAGCCCGGAAGCAGCACGGACTAAGGGCATCGTCTCTCCGGTCGCCGGACAGGCCGACATCCTGCTCGTGCCCGATCTGGAGGCCGGCAACATGCTCGCCAAGCAGTTGATCTACTTTGCCAATGCTGATGCTGCCGGGCTCGTGCTCGGCGCGCGCGTGCCGATCATCCTGACGAGCCGGGCCGACTCCCTGAAGACGCGCATCGCCTCGGCCGCGCTGGCGAAACTTGTCGCCGCCCATAGCCGGCCCCTGACGGTGCCGGCATGAGCGAGCGGCTTCTCGTCACCTTCAATGCCGGCTCCTCGACGGTGAAGATCGGTCTGTTCGCGTTGACGGAGGCCGGGCCGAAGCGGGTGGGCAAGGGCGTGATCGACTTCCGCGAGCCGCCCTTGCGCTTCCGGCTGACCGAGGGGCCCGACACCTTCGATATCGCTCTTGAAGCGAAGCCCGGCGACGCGCTCGACATCGTGCTCGGCGAGGCCTTCCGGCGACTCTCCTGGCATTTCGACCTCGGCAGCGTCGTTGCGATGGGCCACCGCATCGTCCATGGCGGCGACAGCTTTGGCGGCCCCGTCCGCGTCGACGATGCCGCGCTGGAGGCCCTCGAGGCGCTGGTGCCTCTAGCGCCACTCCATCAGCCGCAAGGGCTCGGGCTGATCCGAGCGATCCGCCGTCTGCGCCCGGAGCTGCCGCAGACGGCGTCCTTCGATACGGCGTTCCACCGGACCCATGCCGATATCGTGCGCCGCTTCGCCATCCCTCGAGCGATGCACGACCAGGGCATAAGGCGCTACGGCTTCCACGGCTTGTCCTATCGCTTCATCGCCGGCGAGCTGGCGCGCCGCGAGCCTGCGCTCGCAAAAGGCCGCGTCGTGGTGGCACATCTCGGCAGTGGCGCCAGCCTCTGCGGACTGGAAGGTGGCGTCAGCCGAGATACCTCGATGGGCTTCTCGGCGCTCGATGGCATCCCGATGGCGACGCGCTGCGGGGCGCTCGACCCCGGCGTCCTGCTGCACCTGCTCGCGGAGGGCTATGATGCCGGCCGGTTGGAGGATCTGCTCTACCGGCGTAGCGGCCTGCTCGGCGTTTCCGGCATCAGCGCCGACAGCCGCGAGCTAATCGACAGCGACAAGCCCGAGGCACGCGAGGCGCTCGATCTCTTCTGCTTCCGCATTGCGGGAGAGGTCAGCCGGCTCGCGGCGACGCTGGGGGGGCTCGATGCCATCGTCTTCACGGCCGGCATCGGCGAGCACCAGCCGCCGATCCGAAGAGCTGTGGTGGAACGACTGAAATGGCTCGGCCTCGAACTCGACGAGGCCGCCAATGCCGCCAGCGCGCCGCTGATCAGCCGGGCTGGTGCCCGTGTTGCGGCTTTCGTGATCCCTACCGACGAGGAAGCGGTCATCGCCGAAGATGCACTTGCCGTGGTTCAAACTGGCGGACGAGCCGCCTGAATTGAGCGGTGAATATCCGCTCGGTCTGGCTTCGGGGCATACATTCGGATCGGCCTTGGATAGCCCAGTTTCGCGCAGATCGATGATCCCGGAACTTCCGCTCCTTCGCCTTCTGTATCCTTTCGCAGCTGCGTTGGCCGGAGTATCAACCTGTCGCTGCCCGATATGGCGTGGACCCTTGTCGTCGCAGCTTGCTGATATGCGCGTACGGAAGTGCTATCGATCATCTCGATGCTGCCCTCGCGCGCGGTGCCGGCGCTCGGGGCCATAGCGCTCCGGCAGGTCTTTCCACCCGGCAGGTCTTTCCACGGCGCACCGGAGCGCAAAACCCAGAGGATACCGTTCAGAATACGCCGATCATCTACGCGCGGCATTTCTCGATGCTTGTTCGGTCGAAGAGGATGGTGATCCGCCATCAACGTGACTCCGCCGAAGAATGACGGGGCGACAAACTACGTGCTCAACGTCAAGGACGTGCCGGTCAACGGCTTCTGGTCGATCAGCCTCTATAACGGCGAGGGCTATTACCAGAAGAACGACCTAAACGCCTATTCGCTCAACAACATTACGGCGGCGAAGGACCCGGACGGCTCGGTGACGGTCAGGTTCGGAGGCTGCGATGGGAAGGTGCCGAACTGTCTGCCAATCATGAAGGACTGGAACTACATGGTCCGGCTGTACCGCCCGAAGGCTGAGATCCTGAGCGGCCGGTGGAAGTTCCCCGACGCACGGCCGGCGAGCTGAGATCGCCATGGCGCCGCTCGATATCTTCGCCTGGATCGTCCTGGTCGTGCTGATCGTTAGCACGGTCATCGTCATCGCCTTCATGGGATCGCTGCCCGGCGTCATAGCCCGCAAGCGCAACCACCCATGGGCCGAGGCCGTCACAGTCGGCGGCTGGGTCACCCTGTTCCTCGGCTTCGTGCTCTGGCCCGTCGTCCTGATCTGGGCCTATGTCGACGTACCGACAAACCCGCGCCGGGTTCCCGCGCCATGATCGTCGTCCTCCTCAATGTCTACCTGGCGCTGCTCTTCGTGCTGGTGAAGACGAAAGTCGTGCCGTTCAACACCTTCTGGAAGGTGTCGCCGGTCATCGTCTTCCTGTTGCTGATGATCGGTCTCTTCATTCCGATGAACTGGGGCGCGCCGCAGGGCTCAGCGCTTGTGTTTCGCAACTCGGTCGCTATCGTTCCGGATGTCGCGGGAGAAGTCGTCGAGGTCGCGGCGAGGGCGAACGCTCCCCTCAAGGCCGGAGACGTGCTCTTCAAGATCGATCCAGTGCCTTTCCAGTCCCAGGTGGACACGATCGATGCGCAGCTGAAGCTGGCCGAGACACGGCTTGCGCAGATGTCGCAATTGCAGAACAGCGGCACGGGACGCGCCTTCGACGTCGAGGAGCGGCAGGCTACCGTCGACCAGCTCAAGGCGCAGCTGGAAGGAGCCAGGTGGAACCTGGAGAAGACGACGGTTCGCGCACCGGCAGACGGCTATGTGACCAATCTAGCTTTGAGGAAGGGCGCCCGGGTTGCGAACCTGCCACTCGCGCCAGCCATGGCCTTCATAGACACCTCGGAGACCATCGTCGGTGTCGAGATCAATCAAGTCGACGCCCGCTATATCGCTTCCGGTCAGCCGGTCGAGCTCACCTTCAAGTTCAGTCCGGGCACCATCTACACCGGCAAGGTCGAAAGCGTGTTCCAGGCGATCGCCAGCGGCCAGGTGCAGGCATCCGGCCTGGCGGTGACACCGAAGGCGATACAGGCGGCTCCATTCGCCGTGCGGGTCAAACTAGACGATGAGGTCTTCGCCCGGACCCTGCCCGCCGGCAGTGCCGGTGACGCCGCCATCTTCACGGACCGGGTCGCGGCCGCCCACGTGATCCGCAAAGTACTTCTGCGCCAGATCGCGATCACGAATTACGTCAACCCGTTCTAAGCCGTCTTGTACTGGATGCGCACGCGGCGGGTGTGACCGGCCTGGCCACTGCCCGAACGTCCGTTATCCGTTAGGCATCCGATGGCAGTCTTCGGGGGACAAAAGCTCGTTCTCCACTCGTTTCGGCTTCGTAACGTTTATGGGTTAACGACCTGGTTGAGTCGGTCAAGGTCGACGAGATTCCGCACCCTCCGAGCCGGACGCGGTAATGCCTCGCTTGCGCGCGGTCACGGCAACTGCGTCGCAGAGGTCTGCTTTCGGGCGGGGGCCGGAGTTCCGGGACTGGCGCGAGCTGTAAGTGCCGGCTCACCGGGCCATTTTGCTTGTTGTCGATGAGTGCCTTCGCCCTACGCCCATTGATATACGCAGAAGCGCGGAGGGGCGTGACAAACTTTCTGCATCTTGAGACGAATTCGGCCGCGTCGGCGTTTGATGTCCTCAGTCTTCAATCAATCGATTGATTGAAGCGAGTGTTGATGATATGCTTTGGCATGGCACGCATATCCATCCTCAAAGACGCCGAGGGCACGCGGCAGGCGCTGATCCGCGCCGGGCTCGACCTGTTCGGCCGCAATGGCTTCGATGCGACCTCGACGCGCGAGATCGCCCAGGCGGCGAAGGTCAACAGCGCCGGCATCGCCTATCACTTCGGCGGCAAGGATGGGCTGCGGCAAGCCTGTGCCGAGGCGATCATCGCCCGCATGCAGGCTGTGCTGGTCGGCGGGGCGCCTGCGGTCTCGATGGCACTCGAAGCTGCCGACCGGGAGGTCGCCACCGAGCAATTGCTCGCGCTGATCGACCGGGTCGTCGCCTTCCTGACGACGGTGCCGGAGAGCGAGGTCGTCGCCCGCTTCGTCGTGCGCGAGATGCTGACGCCGAGCCCGGCCTTCGAGGCGATCTATGGCGGGCTGTTCGAGCCGGTTCATCGCCGGGTCTGCCAGGTCTGGGCGGCGGCGACCGGCATGGCGCCTGAGGCCCCGGAGACCAAGCTCGCCGTCTTCGCCGCGATCGGCCAGGTCTTCTACTTCCGCATCGCGCGGCCGGCGGTCACGCGGCGCCTGGGCTGGGACGGGATCGGCCCGGACGAGGCGCGCGCCATCGGCGACACCGTCAGGCGCTCGGTCCGCGCCAGTATCCTCGCCTGCAGGGGAGAGGCGTCATGATCCTCGACTTCATCTGCTCTTTCGCCATCGCCGCCTCGCTCGGTGTCTGCGCGCCGGCCTCGACTCCCGTCGTCGGCTATGTCGAGGGCGAATATGTCCGGCTCGGGCCGATCGACACGGCGCGGATCGAGGCCGTCTCGGTCCGGCGCGGCGAACGGGTCACGCCCGGCGCGCTGCTTGCCGAGCTGCAGGCCGACGATGCCCGCAACGCCGTCGCCGAGAGCGAGGCGCGGCTGGTGCAGGCGCAGGCGCAGCTCGCCAACCTGCTCAGCGGCAAGCGGCCGGAGGAGATCGCGGTGATCGAGGCGACCGCCGTTTCGGCCAAGGCGCAGGAGCGCGAGGCCGAGCGGGCGCTGGAGCGGCGGCAGGACCTGTTCCGGCGGGGTGTCTCGACCCAGGCCGATCTCGACCAGGCCCAGACGGCGCGCGATGTCGCGGCGGCGAATGTGCGCCAGAGTGCCGCCAATCTCGCGGTCGCGCGGCTGGCGGCGCGCGAGGAAGAGATCAAGGCGGCGCGCAATCAGGTGGCGCAGGCGCAGGCGGCGCTCGACCAGGCCAAATGGCGGCTCGGCCAGCGCAAGCTGACGGCGCCGGCGGCCGGTATCGTCACCGACCTGATCCGCCATCCCGGCGAACTCGCCGGGCCCGCCGCGCCGGCGCTGACGATCCTTCCCGACGGTGCGGTCAAGCTGATGATCTATGTGCCGGAGGCGCTGCTCTTCGGCACGACCGTCGGCACCCAGCTCGACGTGCGCTGCTCAGGCTGCCCGGATGGGATGACGGCGACCGTTTCCTATGTTTCGCAGGAGCCGGAATTCACCCCGCCGGTGATCTATTCGGCGCAGACCCGCCAGAAGCTGGTCTATCTCGTCGAGGCACGGCCTGAAGGTGGGCCGGCTACGCGGCTCCAGCCCGGCCAGATCGTCGACGTCGTGTTGCGGGGCCGCAAGTGAATGAGCGCAACGTCATCGACGTGCGTGGCCTGACCAAGCGCTTCGGCAAGCGCACGGTGGTCGACAATGTCGATCTTGCGGTTCGGGAGGGCGAGATCGTCGGCTTCCTCGGGCCGAACGGCTCCGGCAAGACCACGACGATCCGGCTGATCTGCGGCCTGCTCACGCCCGATGCCGGGGAGGGCACGGTGCTGGGCCTCGATGTCCGCACGCAGAGTGCCGAGATCAAGCTCCAGGTCGGCTACATGACGCAGAAGTTCTCCTTCTACGAGGACTTGACGATCGAGGAGAACCTGACCTTCGTCGCCCGGCTCTATGCGCTGAAGCCGGTCGAGGATGCGGTCGCCCGGACGCTCGACAATCTCGGCTTGACCTCGCGCAAGGACCAGCTCGCCGGCACGCTTTCGGGCGGCTGGAAGCAGCGCCTCGCGCTCGCCGCCTGCATCATGCACCAGCCGAAATTGCTGCTGCTCGACGAGCCGACCGCCGGCGTCGATCCAAAAGCGCGGCGCGAGTTCTGGGACGAGATCCATAGGCTCGCCGGCGACGGGCTGACCGTGCTGGTCTCGACCCACTACATGGACGAGGCCGAGCGCTGCCACCGCATCGGCTACATCGCCTATGGCCGCATGCTGGCGACCGGCACTGTCGACGAGGTGGTGAAGGGCTCGGGCCTCTCGACCTATGTCGTCCATGGCGCGCTGAAGCCGGCCGAGATCGCCGCGCTGGCGAAGACAGACGGCGTCGAGCAGGTCGCGCCCTTCGGGACGACGTTGCACGTGGTCGGTACCGACAAGGCCAAGCTCGAACGGGCGCTGGCGCCTCTGAAGCAGCGCCCGGGCATCAGCGTCGAGCCGGATGCGACCAGCCTGGAAGACGTCTTCATCCAGTTCATGGCGAAGGCGCAGGCGGAAGGCAGAGCAGCATGAGTGTCGGCATGAGCGCGCTCGCCTTGTTCTCCCCTGGCCGGCTCGGCGCGGTGCTCGCCAAGGAGTTCGTGCAGATGCGGCGCGACCGCATCACCTTCGCGATGATGCTGGTGGTGCCGATCGTCCAGCTCTTGCTGTTCGGCTATGCGATCAACAACGATCCCAAGGGCTTGCCGGCGGCGGTTCTGGCACTGGGGCAGGACCGCTATACCCGTTCCGTCGTCGCGGCGCTCGAGGTCTCCGGCTATTACCGCTTCGGCAAGCGGCCTGAGAGCGCGGCCGAGGCCGAAAGCCTGATGGCGCGCGGGGCGATCTCCTTCCTCGTCACCATTCCCAGCGATTTCGGCATGCGCGTCGAACGCGGCGACGAGCCGCGCATCCTGGTCGAGGCCGATGCGACCGACCCGGCCGCCTCCAGCAACGCGGTCGGCGCGCTGCAGACCATCGCCAGCCGGGCGCTGACGCGGGCGCTCGGCACCGAGGAAGTGAAGCGCGAGCAGAGCGACAGCGCGCTCTCCTTCGTGGTGCACCGGCGCTACAATCCCGAGGGCATCACCCAGTACAACATCGTGCCCGGCCTGCTCGGCGTCATCCTGCAGATGACCATGGTGATGATGACGGCGATGGCGCTGACCCGCGAGATCGAGCGCGGCACCATGGAGAACCTGCTCGCCATGCCGGCGACGCCGGGGGAGATCATGCTCGGCAAGGTGCTGCCCTATCTTGCTGTCGGCAGCGTCCAGGTCGCTGTGGTGCTCTCTGCGGCGAAGCTGCTCTTCGGTGTGCCCTTCCTCGGCAGCCTCGGCCTGCTGCTGACCTGCGTCACCATCTTCGTGCTGGCGCTGGTACTGCTCGGCTACACGATCTCGACCATGGCGCGCACGCAGCTGCAGGCAATGCAACTGACCTTCTTCTTCTTCCTGCCCTCGCTGCTGCTGTCGGGCTTCATGTTCCCCTATGCCGGCATGCCGCTCTGGGCGCAGTGGCTCGGCGAGATCTTCCCGCTGACGCATTTCCTGCGGGTCGTACGCGCGATCATGCTGAAGGGAGCGGACCTCGGCGATATCAGGCTCGAAGTATTTTATCTCTCCGTCTTCGTGCCGCTCTATGCCGGCATCGCGCTGCTGCGGTTCAGGAACACGCTGGACTGACGGAGCACGGCGCGCTCCGTCCGGCAGTTTCGCTTGCAAAATGATAGTAACTGCGTTAGCGAGCCGGTCATGCAGCCCAAGCTCGCTCCCCTCACCGAATGCCCGTGCGCTCTTGCCGTCGAGACCGTCGGCGAGTGGTGGAGCATCCTGATCCTGCGCGATGCGCTGCAGGGGCTGACCCGTTTCGACGAGTTCGAGCGCAGCCTCGGCATCGCGCCGAATATGCTGACGCGCCGGCTGAAGCATCTCACCGAGAGCGGGCTGTTCGAGCGGCGGCTCTATAGCGAGCGGCCGAAGCGCTACGAATACGTGCTGACAGAGAAGGGCAGGGACGTCTTCCCGGTCGTCGTGGCGCTGATCGGCTTCGCCAATCGGCATCTTGCCCCCGAAGGCGCCTCGCTGCTGCTGGCCGAGCGCGGGACCGGCCGGCCGATCACCCCGATCGTCGTCGATGCCTCGACCCTGCAACCGGTCACCGCGGAAAGCGCCACCGTCATCGCCGGGCCGCGCGCCAGCAACGACCTGCGCGAGCGCCTCGCGGCGCGCCAGGCCGCTACCCGAGCCAGATCGTAATAGGAGCCGCCATGCGCCGCATCGTCGTCACCGGACTGGGCGTCGTCTCGACTCTGGGCTGCGGCACCGAGCTCGCCTGGCAGCGCCTGCTCGCCGGCCGCTCGGGCCTGCGCCGCCTGCCCGATGCGGTCGCCGAGACCCTGCCGGCCAAGATCGCTGGCATCGTGCCGGGCAAGCCCGAGGACAATGAGGGTGGCTTCGATCCGGACGTGGCGATCGCGCCGAAGGACCAGCGCAAGATGGACCGCTTCATCCAGTTCGCGCTGGTCGCGGCCAAGGAGGCGCTGGCGCAGGCCGGTTGGCAGCCGCAGAACGAAGCCGAGCGCGAACGCACCGCGACCGTGATCGCCTCCGGCATCGGCGGCTTTCCGGCGATCGCTGAGGCGGTCCGCACGACCGACCAGCGCGGTGTGCGCCGGCTCTCGCCCTTCACCGTGCCGTCCTTCCTGGTCAATCTCGCAGCCGGCCATGTCTCGATCGATCATGGCTTCAAGGGGCCGATCGGTGCGCCGGTCACTGCCTGCGCCGCCGGCGTCCAGGCGATCGGCGATGCCGCGCGGATGATCCGGGCCGGCGAGGTCGACATCGCACTCTGCGGCGGCAGCGAGGCCTGCGTCGATCTCGTCTCGCTGGGTGGCTTCGCCGCGGCGCGGGCGCTTTCGACCGGGTTCAACGACGAGCCGGAGAAGGCCTCGCGCCCCTTCGACCGTGACCGCGACGGCTTCGTCATGGGCGAGGGCGCCGGGATCCTGGTGATCGAGGCGCTGGAGCATGCGCAGGCGCGTGGCGCGACGATCATCGCGGAACTCACCGGCTACGGCACCAGCGCAGACGCCTATCACATCACCTCCGGCCCCGAGGACGGCTCGGGCGCACGCCGGGCGATGGAGACGGCGCTGAAGCAGGCGGGTCTCAAGCCCGGCGATGTCGCCCATCTCAACGCGCATTCGACCTCGACGCCGGTCGGCGATCGCGGCGAGCTCGCAGCGATCAAGGCCGTGTTCGGCGAGGAAGGTGGCATCGCGATCAGCGCGACGAAGTCCGCCACCGGTCATCTGCTTGGCGCCGCCGGCGGGCTGGAGGCGGTCTTCACGATCCTTGCCCTGCGCGACCAGGTCGCGCCGCCGACGCTCAATCTCGAGAACCCGGACGAGGATGCGACCGGGCTCGACCTGGTGGCGAAGACGGCGCGGCCGCTTGCGATGGAGCACGCCATCTCGAACGGCTTCGGCTTCGGCGGGGTCAATGCCAGCGTGCTGTTCAGGCGCTGGGGCTGAAAGAGGTTTCCAGCGTCTGCCAACAAAGCGCGAGTCGTCCCGGGCGACCGAAGGAAGACCCGGGACCCATTCCGGAACCTTGGTCGGAGAGGTTCCGGCATGGGTCCCGGATCGGCGCCGCTACGCGGCTTGTCCGGGACGACACCGTGGTTGCTGTCGAAGCCTAGTCCATTGAAGACAGGGGCCTTTAAAGCGTCACCACGACCTTGCCGAACTGTTCGTTCGCTTCGAGATAGCGATGCGCCTCGCCGACCTCTTCGAACGGGAAGGTCCGGGCGATGATCGGCTTCAGCGAGCCGTCGTTCAGTCCATCGAGGATGAAGGCCTTGGCGGCAGCGAGACGTGCGGGATTGCCGGTGATCTCGTGGACGAGGTAACCGCGCAGCGTCAGGCCTTTGCTCAGCACGTTGAAGAGCGGGAAGGGCGTCGCCTCCGGGCTGAGGCCGCCATACTCGATCAGGATGCCGCCGCGTGCCATCGCAGCGGTCAGCGGCAGGAAGGCGGGCCCGCCGACGGCGTCGAACACCACCCTGACGCCGCCCTCGCCGGCGATCTCCTTCAGCCGGGCTTCGATATCCTCCTCCGCTGAGGCGATGACATGGGCCGCGCCGGCGTCGCGCAGCGCCTCTGCCTTCCGCGAGGTCCGCGTCACCGCGATCGGAATCGCGCCGACCCGGTTGGCGATCTGGATCGCGGCGAGGCCGACGCTGCTCGACGCGGCGGTGATGACCACATGTTCACCGCGGCCGAGCCGGGCGATGTCGATCAGCGCGCCATAGGCCGTGAGATATTGCATCCAGCTGGCCGCGGCCGCTTCCCAACTCAGCGTCGGCGGGTGCTTGATCGCCAGCTCGGCCGGGACGGTGACGAACTCGCCATGCACCGGCCAGCTCACCATCGAACGCGGCGGCACAAGGCTGACGGCATCGCTGGGCGAGAGGCCCTCGACGCCGGCGCCGATGCTCTCGATCAGGCCGGCGGCTTCGAGGCCGATACCCGAGGGAAACTGCGCCTGCTCGATATAGCTACCAGAGCGAAACAGCGCCTCGGCGCGGTTGAGGCCGAGTGCCCTGGTCCGGATCCGGATCTCGCCGGGGCCGGGCGGTGCGATATCGACGTCCTCGATGGTGAGGACCTCGGGGCCGCCATGGCGGTGAAAGCGGATCGTGCGGGCCATGCTCATGACTCCAAAACAGAGCGAATGAATGAGCTATGGCAGAGCGTCATCCTGCGATAAATTTCGCTCCGTGATCGATAATCAGAACTGGTGATTTCGGATGATGGATCGCCTCACCAGCATGAGCGTCTTCATCAGGGCGGTCGACCTCGGCTCCTTCGCCGCGGCTGCATCAGAGCTGGGCCTGTCGGCGCCGATG
This sequence comes from Methylobacterium sp., assembly GCA_013823325.1. GTDB lineage: Bacteria > Pseudomonadota > Alphaproteobacteria > Rhizobiales > Beijerinckiaceae > Allobosea > Allobosea vestrisii. The sequence continues at coordinate 27,646 of PNLY01000044.1, read as the reverse complement.
GTCGGCAAGCATGTCCGCTTCCTGGAGGAACGGCTTGGCGTGCGCCTGCTCAACCGCACGACGCGGCGGCAGAGCCTGACCGAGTTCGGCCGTGCCTATTACGAACGCTGCAAGACCGTCCTCGCAGAGGCCGAGGCGGCCGATGCGCTCGCTGCCGACCAATTCGGCGAGCCGCGTGGCAGGCTTCGCGTGGCGCTGCCGGTGCTGTTCGGCCGCTGCTGCGTCATGCCGATCCTGCTCGATCTCGCGCGCCGACACCCGCAGCTTGAGCTCGACCTCGCCTTCGGTGACAGCTTCGTCGATCTGGCCGAGGGCGGACATGACCTCGCCATCCGGACCGGCGAGTTGCACGATGCGGCCAATCTCGTGACGCGCCGTGTCGCCCGCCAGCGCATGATCGTCTGCGCCGCGCCGTCCTATCTCGACGCTCGCGGAACGCCGACACAGCTCGCCGATCTCGCCGATCATGACGCGCTGATCTACCGCCGCTCCGGCCGCGTGCGTCCCTGGCTGTTCCCCCGCCAGGATGGGCCGCCGGCGGAGGTCCTGCCGCGCCACCGTTTACGGCTCGACGATCTCGAGTCGATCGCCGATGCGGCCGGGCTCGGCATGGGTCTCGCCTGGCTGCCGTCCTGGCTGGTGCGCGAGCGCCTCAAGGCGGGGGAACTGGTCGAGCTGCTGCCGGACGAGGGGCGGCAGCCCTATGACGTGCATGCGCTCTGGTTGCAGACGCCGCATCTGCCGCCGAAGGTGCGCGTCGCGATCGACACGCTGGCGGCGGAGCTGCCGCGGCTGATGTGAGGTGGCCCCGGCGCAGGTCTCATCTCACAGGGGAATATTGTCGTGCTTTCGCCAGGGGCGCTCGACGCTCTTGGTGCGGAGCATGGCGAGGGCGCGGGCGATGCGGCGGCGGGTCGAGTGCGGCATGATGACTTCGTCGATATAGCCGCGCTCGGCCGCGACGAAGGGGGACATGAAGCGGTCCTCGTATTCCTTTGTCTGGCGCGCGATCGTCTCGGCGTCGCCGCCGCGGAAGATGATCTCGACCGCGCCCTTGGCGCCCATCACCGCGATCTGCGCCGTCGGCCAGGCATAGTTGACGTCGGCGCCGATATGCTTCGAGGCCATCACGTCATAGGCGCCGCCGAAGGCCTTGCGCGTGATGATCGTGACCAGCGGCACGGTGCATTCGCTGTAGGCGAAGAGCAGCTTGGCGCCGTGCTTGATCAGGCCGCCATATTCCTGCGCCGTGCCGGGCAGGAAGCCGGGCACGTCGACCAAGGTGACGATCGGGATCTCGAAGGCGTCGCAATAGCGCACGAAGCGCGCGCCCTTGCGGCTGGCGTCGGAATCGAGCACGCCGGCCAGCACCATCGGCTGGTTGGCGACGATGCCGACGGTGCGGCCCTCGATCCGGGCGAAGCCGGTGACGATGTTCTTCGCGTAGGCTTCCTGGATCTCGAAGAAATCGCCCTCGTCGACGACCTTCAGGATCAGCTCCTTGATATCGTAGGGCTTGTTCGGATTGTCGGGGACCAGCGTGTCCAGGCTCATGTCGACGCGATCGGGGACGTCGAAGCTCGGCCATTCCGGCACGCCGACCGTGTTGTTGGCCGGCAGGAAGTCGATCAGCCGGCGCACCTGCAGCAGCGCCTCGACATCGTTCTCGAACGAGCCATCGGCGACCGAGGACTTGGAGGTGTGGACCTTGGCGCCGCCGAGTTCCTCGGAGGTCACGGTCTCGTTGGTGACGGTCTTCACCACCTCCGGGCCGGTGACGAACATGTAGCTGGTGTCGCGGACCATGAAGATGAAGTCGGTCATCGCCGGCGAATAGACGTCGCCGCCGGCGCAGGGGCCCATGATCACCGAGATCTGCGGGATGACGCCGGATGCCTGCACGTTGCGCTTGAAGACCTCGCCATAGCCGCCGAGCGCCGCGACGCCTTCCTGGATGCGAGCGCCGCCGGCGTCGAACAGGCCGACGATCGGCGCGCGCATCTTCAGCGCCATGTCCTGGATCTTGATGATCTTCTGGGCGTGGGTCTCGGAGAGCGAGCCGCCGAAGACGGTGAAATCCTTTGAGAAGACGAAAACGGTGCGGCCATTGACCGTGCCCCAGCCGGTGACGACGCCGTCGCCCGGGATCTTCTCGGCCTTGTCCATGCCGAAATCGACGGCGCGGTGCTGCACGAACATGTCGAACTCCTCGAAGGAGTCCTTGTCGAGCAGCAGCTCGATGCGCTCGCGCGCCGTCAGCTTGCCTCTGCCGTGCTGCGCCGCGATGCGCCGCTCGCCGCCCCCAAGACGTGCCCCCGCCCGACGGTCTTCGAGCTGTTCCAGAATGTCCTTCATGAAGAGCCTCCCGGGTGCGGTCTTTAAAGGTCCGGTTTCCCGCTTAAGCGGCGCTGCGGGCGAAGTCCATTGCGGCCTTCGCAGCATGCGGCCGCGCTTCGTGCGCCGCGGTGCCGGTCACGGCATCGCCCGGCCTCGGGGATCGTTGCTGCCGTCGAGAAGCAGGGCGCGCAGGCTGGCGAGCGCATCCTGCAGCCTGTCGAGCTTCGGGCCGCCGAGACTGAGCCGCACGCCTCCTGCTGGCGCCTGCGCATCGGCCAGGAAAATCTCGGGCGCGGGCAGCAGAATGCCGGAGGCGGCGGCGCGGGCCGGCAGGGCTTTCGCCCGTTCCGGCGCCATCGGCAGCCAGACATGGAAGCCATTGCCCGAGCTCATGGGGGTTCCGGGCGGCAAAAGCTCGCGCGCCAGGGCGACACGGCGGCCGGCCTCCTCGCGAATCGAGCGGGCGACCGAAGCGGCGGTGTCCTCGCTGAGCCAGCGCTCCATGATCAGGCAGGAAAGCAGGGAGGCCATGGTGCAGGTGGCGGCGAGCTCGGCGAGAGCCGGCTCCAGCCAAGGCTCGGGGACCACCAGCGAACCGATGCGCAGGCCAGGGCTCAGCACTTTCGACAGGCCGGAGACATGCAGCGTCCGCTCCGGCGCGAGCGATGCGATCGCGATCGTGCCCGGCTCGGCCAGAGCGGCATGGATGTCGTCCTCGACGATCACCGCGTCATATGCGCGGCAGAGCCTCGCGATGTCCTGGCGCCGCGCTTCGCTCATCGTCGCAGTGGTCGGGTTATGCAGGGTCGGCGTGACGTAAAGCACGGCGCGCCGCCCCGCCGTTTTCGCCTCATGCAAGGCCTTGTCGAGCGCCTGCGGGACGAGGCCCTCTTCGTCAATGGCGAGCCCGCTCAGGCGCAAGCCGCGCCGGCGGGCGAGGGCGATCGCTCCGGGATAGCTCAGCGCCTCGATCAATAGCTCGGTGTCCGGGCCACAGGTGATCGCGAATGCGATGGCGAGGGCATGCTGGGCGCCATTGCAGATCAGCAGGCGCTCGGGCGTAGCAGCAAGGCCTGCCGGCGCGAGCCAGCGAGCCAGCAGAGCACGATGCTCGAGCCGGCCCGCGGGCGCGGCATAGGCTCCGAAGCTGTCGGCATCGAGCCGCCTTGCGAGCTCGGACAGGCTGGCAGCGAGCAGGCGGTCGCTCAGCTGCTGCGGCGGCACGTTGATGCTGAGATCGACCATCCGGCTCGTCGCCTGCGACAGGCCGGCGACAAACATGCCGCGGCCATGGACGCTGCGGACGAGGCCGCGGCGTTCGAGCTGGGCATAGGCCTTGGTCACCGTGCCGATGCCGATATCGAGCTGCCAGGCGAGGGGGCGGTGAGCCGGCAGGCGCGCGCCCGGCGGCAGCGAGCCGTCGGCGATGTCGCAAGCGAGGGCCTCGACCAGCCGTTCGCTGGCAGAGCCGCGGCCATCCGCGAGACGAGGTTTCCAGGGCGAAGCGAGGAGCATGTCACCTTACAAATTGCGTCACGGGACACTTTTCAGGCTAGGCAAGAAGTGTCACATGCACAATCACCGATGTCATGGTTCCCAACGCTGGACCGGACATGACGCCGCAACTCCTGCTCGCCTTCGTCGGCTATGCCTTCGTGACCTCGATCACGCCCGGGCCGAACAACACGCTCCTGCTGGCCTCCGGCGTCAATCACGGCTTCCGCGCCAGCCTGCCGCTGCTGTTCGGGATCAATCTCGGCTTCTGCGGGCTGGTCCTCGCGGTCGGCCTCGGGTTAGGGGGCCTGTTCAGCGCGCTCCCGGTCCTGCACGACGTCCTGCGCTATGCCGGCAGCGCCTATCTGCTTTATCTCGCCTGGAAGATCGCGCGCTCGGCCCCGCTGGAGCCTGGCGCCGAGGCGGCGCCGCCGCTCAGCTTTCCGGCGGCCGCGGCGTTCCAGTGGGTCAACCCGAAGGCCTGGATCATGGCGGTCGGAGCCGTCGCGGCCTATACGCCGACGGAAGGCTATTTCCTCAACCTCGCCATCGTCGTGATCATCTACGCCCTGGTCAATGGGCCCTGTATCGCCTTCTGGGCCGTCGGCGGCACGCTGCTGCGAGGCCTGCTCGCCGATCCGGCCCGCCAGCGCGTATTCAATATCGGCATGGCCCTGCTGCTTGCCGCCTCGCTCTATCCAATCCTAGTGAGCTGACGGCGCTTCGAGGCCGCTTGCGAATGAAATAAGTGTATGCTTATGTATCTGCCATGGAGCAGGACATCTTCAGGGCGCTGGCCGACCCGACGCGCCGCGCGATCTTCGAGAAGCTCGCTTCCGGCGGCATGAATGCCAGCGCGCTGCGCGAGGGCATGGCGATCAGCCAGCCGGCGATGTCGCAGCACCTTGCCGTGCTGCGCACCGCCGGGCTGGTGCGGGAGGAGCGGCAGGGGCGCTTAGTCAATTACGAGGTCGACCCGGATGGGCTTGCCCTGATCGCGCAATGGCTGGCGAAATACCGGGCCTACTGGCCGGCGCGCATCGATGCCCTCAAGGATCTGCTGCGGGACATGGACCAATGAGCGAGAGCGATACGCAGGATCGAGCGAAGCAGCTGGTGTTCGAGTACCAGCTCGATGCGCCGCCTGAGAAGGTCTGGCGGGCGCTCAGCATCCCCGCCTTCCGCGAGCGCTGGCTGCCCGCGGAGGTCGAGGCGATCTCCTCTGTCCAGGGGGAGGAGGTGCGCTACCGGTTGAGGGAAGAGGAGCCGCCCTTCCTCGAGAGCGTCGTGACCTTCCAGCTCGCGCCGAACGAGGGCGGGACGGAATTGCGGATCATCCATAGCCTGACCGATGCAAGGCTCGCTGGGCAGCCGCCGGCGCCAGCCAATAGCAACCAGCCCAAGATGCTGCGCGCCGCCTGACGGCGCAGTTCGCAAGCCAGTCCACCAACATTGCAGAACCGAGGAGGTCGTCGATGCACGGCACGATGCAGCTCGTCCCCATGGTCGTCGAACAGTCGACGCGCGGGGAACGCTCCTTCGACATCTATTCTCGCCTGCTGCGCGAGCGGATCGTCTTCCTGAACGGCGAGGTCAACGACGCCAGCGCCGCGCTGGTCTGCGCGCAATTGCTGTTCCTGGAGGCCGAGAACCCGAAGCGGCCGGTCCATTTCTACATCAACTCGCCGGGCGGCGTGGTCACCAGCGGCCTCGCGATCTACGACACCATGCAATACATCCGCTCGCCCGTGCATACGCTCTGCATGGGCACGGCCCGCTCGATGGGCTCCTTCCTCCTTATGGCGGGCGAGCCAGGCGAGCGCGCGGCCTTGCCCAATGCCAGCCTGCATGTTCACCAGCCGCTCGGCGGGGCGCAGGGGCAGGCCTCGGACATCCTGATCCATGCCGAGGAGATCCAGAAGACCAAGCGCCGGATGATCCGGCTCTATGCCGAGCATTGCGGGCGCACGGAAGAGGAGGTCGAGCGCACGCTCGACCGCGACCGTTTCATGACCGCGGAAGAAGGCAAGGAGTGGGGGCTGATCGACCGCGTGCTGACCGAGGCTCCGGCAGTGGAGGCATGAGGTATTTGCAGGATGTTGGTTTGGGAGCTTTTCCCGTACGCTAGTCGTCACGGGCGTAGCGCAGCGAAGACCCGGGACCCATTCCGGAACCTCTCTCGGAAAGGCTCCGGAATGGATCCCGGATCGGCGCCGCTTCGCGGCTTGTCCGGCATGACATGAAATGAGCAGAGCGACTTTGGCCGGGCAGACCGTCAGACGCTCGGCTTGCTGGGATCGCCGATTTCGTGGTTGAGCGCGACCGCGGCGCGCACCAGTTCGGTCGCGCGGGCGGAATCGACCGCCTCGCCCGCGCGCAGCACCATGGTCGCGAGCTCGAACTTGCCGCCTGGCTTCAGCCGCGGCTCGATATGGCGCAAGCGCTTGCCGCGCCAGAAGCCGAACAGAACGCGTTCGGCCTCGGCCCGGATCAGCAGCACCGGCCCGTTCGAGAAATAGACCAGATGCGTCCACTTGATCCGCTCCTCGAGCGGGGCCGCTGCCTTCACCGCGGCGCGCAGGGCCTCGACCGTGGCGAGCCGCCAGCCGTCGAGCTGGGCGAGATAGTCGTCCGGGTTGTCGGCCTTCGGCGCGCCCGGGATCATCGCCTCTAGCCTTTCGTCAGCAGCAGCACGGCGGCGTCGTATTCCTGGCGGCGGATGGCGCGGCGCTCGGCCGCTTCCTCGTCCTGGCCCCAGATGCCGATCTGGTAATCCTCGTCGAGATGGGCGGCGGCCCAGGCGGCCTCGGCATCGATCAGGCCCTCGGCCAAGGCAAGCATCACAATCGTCGAGCCGGTCAGGGTCATGACGTTGTGGGCGCCGGCGAGTGCAACCGGGGAGGAGATCGCTGCGACCCGTTTGGCCACGGCGTCGAGCACCGTCTGCGGCTGAGCGGCGAAGACCACGCCCTGCGCCATGACGAAGCGGCCACCGATCCGCTCTTCCAGCGCCGCGATCAGCGGATTCCAGACCGCATCCTGCCGCTCGACCAGCGCTTCGGGCTCGCCGGCGCGATAGCAGAGCGCGTCGCTGCCGGCATAGCGGACGATCTCGGCGCGGACTGCCTCGTGCTGGTCGGCGACGCCGTCGAGCGCCGAGTTGACCAGCCGGGTCAGCGGCATGCGGGCCGGGTCGATCTCGCCGGTCTGCGCCTCCCATTCCGCCGCCAGCGCCTCGGCGACGAGACGGGAGGCGACAGCGAGGTGCTTGCGGGCCGGGGTGCGGGCGGTGCGGCCGTCGAGCGCGACATGGAACAGCCCGTCGCGCTCCAGCACATCCGCCTTCTCATAGAAGCGCTTGGGCAGGGGATTGCGCATCGCCTGCTGGGCGGCGGCGACGGGATCGGGCTGGCGCTGGCCGGCGGCGCCAAAGCGGGCGAGGAAATCATCGGTCGACATGGCCGGGGTCTAACACGCCGCCAGGCGCTGGTCAGCTCCCGAACCTGTCGCGCCAGGCCGGCTTGGCGTCCGGGAAGGGCAGGGCGCTGGCTGAGTATACCGCCCGCGCCACCGCCCGCGCCAGCACGTCGGCGGCGGTAGCGCAGAGTTCGGTCAGGGCATAGGCGTCGGAGGGCGCGCCGCTGTGGCCGGTCGCGGCGGCGAAGACGACGTCGCCATCGAGCGGGGCGTGGACCGGCCGCAGCGCGCGGGCGAGCCCGTCATGGGCGCAAAGCGCCATGCGCTTGGCCTGCGCCTTGGTCAGCACCGCATCGGTCGCGACCAAAGCGATGGTGGTATTGGAGCCGGGGCCACCCTTGAAGCGCAGCGTCAGATCGTCGGGCGCGATCGCCGCCGGCCAGCCGCGGCCGCCGAATTCGGCGCCTTGCTCGTAAGGGGCGGCCCAGAAATGCGGGCCGGCGCCGATCGTCGCCGAGCCGACGGCGTTGACCGCGACCAGCGCGCCGACGACCTGGCCGGTCGCCGCGACTGCGCTGGCCGAGCCGAGCCCGCCCTTGAGGTTGGCCGTGGTCGCACCAAGGCCGGCGCCGACGCTGCCGAGCGCGAACTCGGCCGCGGCTGCGGCGCTCGCCGCTTCGGCAAGGGCGCGATAGGGCGCTTCGCCCTCGCCGCGGGCGAAAGGCTTGTCGCCGCCATTGGCGAGGTCGAACAGGATCGCCTGCGGCACGATCGGCACGCGATAGCCGCCGATCGGGAAGCCGCGTCCTTCCCGCGCCAGCCAGCTCAGCGCGCCGTCGGCGCCGGAGAGGCCCCAGATCGAGCCGCCGGAGAGGACGATACCGTCGACATGCTCGACCGTCATGCCAGGCTCGAGCAGCGCGGTGTCGCGCGTGCCCGGCGCGCCGCCGAGCACGGCGACGGAGGCGATGGTCGGCCGCTCGAACAGGGCGACGGTGACGCCGGTCGCGGCCGCGGCGTCCTCCGCATTGCCCACGAGAACGCCACGAACATCGGTGATGAGATTGCGCATGGTGGACACTCGTTGCCGACAAGTCGCCTGGGCCAGGCGCGCATGCTGCGCCGATTCGGTATCGCCTTGCGACCCGTGGGGAACTTCCCGCTCGCCGGCGCGTCATGCCGACATTACGATCTTGTCATGCGTGCGCCATGGCCGGGTGAGGCCGTCCGAGGCATCGTGGCGGTATCGCGACCCGGCTTCGAGACCCGCAAAGCGACCCGTTGTTGCAAAGACCACAATCGGAGATTTCGCATGAAACGCATCGCCCTCATCGTCGCTTCCAGCGCCGCGGCTGTCGCTGCGACCCTGGCGATCGCACAGCCGCAGCCGATCCCGCCCGCGCCGGGCAGCAATCCGCCGGGGCAGCAGCAGAACGAGACGCGCGGCGACCGTGCGGATCGCGGCGACCGCTCCGACCGGCGCGAGGAATGGCGCCAGCGCCGCGCCGAACAGGCGACGGCCCGGATGAACGAGCGCCTCGCCCAGCTGCGCACCGACCTCAAGCTGAAGCCCGAGCAGGTGCCGGCCTTCGAGAAGCTGGAGGCGCTGATCAAGCGCAATGCGGAGCAGCGCCGCGAGCGCTTCGCCAAGATCCGCGAGCAGCGCGAGCATTATCGCGACGCCGACATCATGGAGCGGCTCGACATGATGGCGACCCGGCAGGGCGAGCGCGCGGCCCGCAGCAAGGAGATGGCCGACGCGGTGCGCCCGCTCTGGTCGACCTTCAGCGACGAGCAGAAGACCGTGGCGCGCCGGGCCGTCCGGCAGGCGATGTCGGAAGGCCGCGAGCGCATGCGCGAGATGCGCGGGCGCTCGATGGAATGGCATGGCCGCGGCGATCGCGATCGTTATGGCGACGACGACCGGGGCCCGCGCCGCTGGCGCGACCGCGGGCATGACGACGACGATCGCGGCTGATTTTTGAGCTTCCGAAAGAGAGAAGGGCGGTCCGGAAGGGCCGCCCTTTTTCGTTGGCCTGGCCCCTCGGGTCAGGGCTGGGGACTGTTCGAGTTCCTCAGGTGCCGACGGCATCCTTGACGCATTTCGTGGTGAAGCTGCTCTTGGCGGCGCCTGCCAGCTTCTTGTCGGCCGCCTGCTTGTCGCAGGCCGCGCCGGCGTCCTTCTCGCATTTGGTGACGAAGCTGGTCTTGGCCGCGCCGGCGAGCTTCTTCTCGGCGGCCTGGGCATTGCAGCTCGGGCTCTGGGCGAAGGCTGCACTCGACAGGCCGACGGCGAGGGCAGCGAGGATGAACGTCTTCATGGCGGGTAATCCCTGTGGCGGGACGGGGATGTTAGCTTGAGTCGCGACGCAGCGTCATGGCGCAGACAGGATACGCTAGGAGGCGGTCAAGCATGCCGATTTCGCGAATCGAGTCAGGATCTTGCTGCATCGGGCTGAGAGGTTGAATCAATGCCGGAGGCGCAAGCGACCGCGCCGCCGGCGAGATCGGATCCCTTTCATTGAACCGTCACATCCTGCCCGCTATAGGCGGCAAGCTCGCGGCGGTCGGAAGCGCGCCGCCGTCACCGGGAGGCAGGCGCATGCGCTTCATCCAGACCTTCGATCTCCATCCCTTTCTAGACTCGGTCGTCAGCCTGCTGGCCGCCTTCGTGCTCGGCGCGCTGATCGGGGCCGAGCGCCAGTACCGGCAGCGCACGGCGGGCCTGCGCACCACGGTGCTGGTCGCGGTGGGAGCGGCCGCCTTCGTCGATCTCGCCATGCGCATCGCCGGCTCGGGCGAGGCGGTTCGTGTGATTTCCTATGTCGTCTCCGGCATCGGCTTCCTCGGCGCCGGCGTGATCATGAAGGAGGGCATGAACGTCCGCGGCCTGAACACGGCGGCGACGCTCTGGTGCGCGGCCGCGGTCGGCGCCTGCACCGGCGCCGACATGGTGGCGGAGGGGGCGCTGGTCACCGTCTTCGTCATCGCCGGCAATACCTTGCTGCGGCCGCTGGTCAACGCGATCAACCGCATCCCGATCAACGAGAAGGCCTCGGAGGCGACTTATGAGGTCGTCGTCACCACCGATCCCGAGATGCTGCCCTCGGTGCGCGAAAAGATGGTCGAGCTGCTGGAGCAGGCCAATTATCCGGTCGGGGACGTCAAGACCGTCGAGCGCGGCGAGGAGGCGATCGAGATCGTCGCGACGCTGATCAGCACGGCGGTCGAGCGCAAGGAACTCGATGCGGTGGTCGAGCGCATCGAGCGCGTGGCCGGCGTGACCCATGCGACTTGGGAGAGCAGCACCAGCGATTGAGCGCTGCCCTCAGCGCCTGACGATGCGGTTCTCGACCCCCGAGGTCGAGATGCTCGGCGCCTTGACCTCGGCCGCCGCGGTCCAGCTCACGCTGTTCTTGGCGCCGCCGACCTCGATCTTCGTCGGCCCGGTCAACTCCAGCTCGATCACGTGATCGGCGCCGGAGATGTCGATCACGGCTGGGGTCTCGCCGCCATGGACCTTGGTCGAGACCATGTTCTCGGCCGTCTCGACGGTGAGATTGCCGGTCGAGCCGCCGCTCGCCTTGTTCTGAGCGCCGCTCACGGCGAGCGAGGTCGAATCCTCGAAGCTGACCTTGTGGCCGCTGCCATGGATGCCGATCGCGCCGCAACTGCCCTTGAGCTCGACCGTATGACCCTGGCCGGTGACCGCGACATCCTCGCCATTACAGATGAAATCGCGCGACTGGCCAACGCCGGCGATGCTGATCTCCTCGGCGCCGGCGAGTGAAGGTAGGAGGATCGCTGTGGCGAGGAACAGATAAGGCAGGCGCAAGGCGATTCCCTCCGGGTTGTCTCGGGAGGGGCATCCTTGCGGGCGACTATGGCGTCGATGCGGAGCGCCTGCGCATCGCTTCGATCGACGCGGTGGGCGATTGATCCTCGTCGCCGTCCCGGTAAGCTCGCGGTGGGCAATGGCGGGCGAGGCCTTAATGAAGCGAGTCGCGACAGGCCGCAGCTATGCAGCTGCGGCGCTTTTTTGCGGGATGTCGCTCATCGGCGGTCCCAGCCTTGCCGAGGCGCCGGCACCTGCCTTCCAGACGAGCTTTGCCACCGGCTGCCTCAATCCCAAGGACTGGAAGATCTCTGGCCAGCTCGACAAGGCGGTGCGGGCTGATCGCATCCGCTGCGTCGATGGCGAGCGGGCCGGGCAGGAGAGGCCGGCGCTCGCGATCACCGTGAAGCCCGGCGACGCCTACGACCCCAATCCCGGCTCGACCCCGACCGAGCGGTCGGAGGTGCAGATGACGGCCGAGCTGATCCGCTTCGACGCGACGAGCTGGTACAGCTTCCGCTTCCGGGTCGAGAGCCCGTGGGCGCCGCGGCGCAACCGCACGGTGATCCAGCAGATCAAGCAGAACATCGACCTGCGCTACGAGAAGGGCCGGGGCGGCGAGGAGATCTGCGACGCCGCCAACCCGCTGTTCAAGCTCGAGGTCGATTCGGACAATGGCAAGCCGGTGTTCCGGGCCAAGACCGCCGGGACCGACAGCTGCGGCGACAGTCTCGGCCAGGCGCAGTTCTGCGGCGACTGGCCGGTCGAGCCGGATCGCTGGCACCGTGTCAACGTGATGATCCGGCCGAGCCAGCAGGCCGGCGAGAGCCGCCTCAGACTCTGGCTCGACGGGCGCGCCTGTCCCGAATTCCGCGGCGTGCTCGGCTATCCGCGCTACGGCACGCTGAAGGACGGCAAGCCGTTCATCGACACGCAGCCGCGCTTTGGCATCTATCGCGACGCGCTGCCCGGCGTCAGCCAGACGATCCTGTTCGACGACATCGCCTTCTGGACGCAGGACCCGGCCGGCCATCCGGCCTGGAGTGGAGTCGCAGCGGCCGGGCAATAAAAAAGGAGAGGGCGGGACGCCCTCTCCTGAAGCAGACCGACAACGGGGTGGAAACCACCCCGCAGGCCGTGATCAGCGCGAGTAGAACTCGATGACCAGGTTCGGCTCCATCTGCACCGCGTAGGGCACGTCCGACAGGGTCGGGGTGCGGGTGTAGGTGGCCGTGGACTTGGTGTGGTCGGCGTCGATGTAGTCGGGCACGTCGCGCTCGGCGAGGGCGGCCGACTCGATGACGATGGCGAGCTGGCGCGAGCTCTCCTTGATCGCGATCACGTCGCCCGGCTTGACCTGGTACGAGGCGATGTTGACGCGCTTGCCGTTCACGGTGATGTGGCCGTGATTGATGAACTGGCGGGCGGCGAAGACGGTCGGGACGAACTTGGCGCGGTAGATCACCGCATCGAGGCGACGCTCCAGCAGGCCGACCAGGTTCTCGCCCGAGTCGCCCTTCAGGCGGATCGCCTCGGCGTAGTAGCGGCGGAACTGCTTCTCGGAGATCGAGCCGTAATAGCCCTTCAGCTTCTGCTTGGCGCGCAGCTGGGTGCCGAAGTCGGACGGCTTGCCCTTGCGGCGCTGGCCGTGCTGGCCGGGGCCGTATTCGCGGCGATTGACCGGGGACTTCGGACGGCCCCAGATGTTCTGACCGAGACGGCGGTCAATCTTGTACTTCGCCTCATGGCGCTTCGACATGTCGCGTGTCCTCTCAGGTATCGCGAGTTGAGGACCGCGCCCTCCTCCTCCCCGTCTCCGGGGCGACAGATCCGGCCTCCGAAGAGAAGCGGATCACGGGTGCGGAAAAAGCCACGCGGCCCCGTGAGGAGCCGCGCGACGCCAGCTTAGAACCATGATGGCCAGCCAAAGTCAACATAGAGCCGACCATTGGCATAAGCAGATATTCAGATTGCGCTGATAATCGCGGCTAATGAGTGAGACGACATATCGCAGCATCGGCCCTGTTCAGATCGTCGCCACGGCCACGCTGCCGATGATCGCTGCGCTGCTGGTCACGGCCTTCGGCCTGATGGAGCGAGCGAACGTAGATCGGGTGGCGTCGGTCTATTGGTCACATTCAAAAGCCCGCCTGCCGGATGTCTGGTATTTGACGCTCATCGTGTTCGGGGTGATGCACGCTCTCGGGGCATTAAACTGCCGCAGTGGTCGCCTTGGGTTGCGGCTTGTGCAGGTTATTCTGTTCTGCTTGCCCTTTGTCGGGGCAAATCTCCTCAATCTTCCGGTCAATATCGGCTATGCTGCCGCCATGGCAGCAATTGCGACGTTGATCGGAGTTATCGTCGCTGTTCCCGTTGCGCTTTTCTCTGCCGGTGCTTCGTTCGGCTTGCTGCTGTATTTGCCGGTCTATGGCGCATTCGGGGCCTTGAGCGACGATGAGCCGGGCGATTCCGTTCCGTCCTGGAAAATCTACGCTGGGGCAGGAACCTTCGCAGCCATGGTATTCTGTGGCGTCTTCGGCTTTGATTTCGGCGGGCACCGGCGCGTCGGAGTTGGCGATGTCGAGATCAGCCCCAATCATTTGGTCAGCATCTGGCTTGTTCTTGCAACGATCATGGTGCTGTGCTGCGCGGGATTCAGTGTCGGGTTGACGCGCTTTTGGGAACAGCGCTCCTCCGCCGTTCTGCGGCAGTTCGCCGGCTGGTTCATCGCGCCCGTTGCGCTGGCCATTATGTTCTTGGCGTGGGTGATCGAGCCACTTTCGGCAAGCGCGCGCTATCGTGAATTTGCCGAGAGCGAATGGCCGAACCGCTTGTCCTTGTTCTTTCGTGATCATGTCCCCCGCAAGAGCGAGCAGTTGCGGTTCAAGCAAGGGGAATGGTTAATGTCCCCCGAGCGGCTTGTACGCATCAGCTATCAGAATGGCGATGCTTCTGCTCGACGATTGGAAATCTTGCCTACGCTCGAGCAAACGGAGCTTGGACTCAACGGACCCATCACCGTCTCCAGTCATGCGTACAACTTCGCGGTGGAGCGTTCGTCGACCGCTCGTTTGAGCTGCGGCCTCGAACCGGGACGTGGCGTTGAAATCTGTCACGAGCGCGGTTCGAGGACCCTTGTTCCAGGTACGAGAGTCACCTTCCCTCAATCGTCTGCGATGACTGAAGTTGGCTTGGAAGGTTCGTCGAAGACCATGCGTTACGATGCCTTCTCGCCTAAGAATTGCGTCGTCAGACTGAATGTTGGCGACAAGGATTTTAGCGCGGAGTTCGGCATCTCCTGTTTGGAACGCCTGTCCTGGCGTGAGGTCGCCCTTGCCGTCGAGACGGACTTGGCGGCGGCTTATCGTTCACGCAGTCCGGCGGCTGAGCGCAGAGCCTCATTCTAGCGGCAGCGGCTCGGTCTCGATCCGGGCCAGGCCGAAGCCGGCGAGTGCGATATGCGCCGGGCCGGACAGGCTGGTCCCGTCGGTGAAGACGGCGACCGTCGAGGCGTGCTCCAGGCGCGGCTGCGGTGGGCCGAGCAGTTCCGCGGTGCGCCGGGCGATCGCCGGGGCGGGATCGATCCACGCGACCGGCCAGGGCGCCAGCCGCTGCAGGCGCGCCAGCAGCAGCGGGTAATGCGTGCAGGCCAGCGTCACCACATCGGTGCGCCTGCCGTCATGGGCGACGAAGCAGGGCGCGATCTCCGCGGCGATCGCGGCATCGTCGACCGGCTCCCCCTTCAGCACCGCTTCCGCCAGCCCGGCAAGATTGCGGGCACCGACCAAAGTGACTTCGCAGCCGGCAGCGTAGCGCTCGATCAGGCCATGCGTGTAGTCCCGGGCCACGGTGCCGGGCGTCGCCAGCACCGAGATCAGCCCGCTGCGTGTGCGCTCGGCGGCTGGCTTCACCGCCGGGACCGTGCCGACGAAGGGGATGGCGAAGCGGGCCCGCAGCGCCGGCAGCACCAGGGTCGAGGCGGTGTTGCAGGCGATGACGGCGAGATCAGGATGGAAGCGGTCCGTGAGGCGCTCCATCACCGCAAGCACGCGATCGACCAGCGCCGGCTCGTCGAGGCGGCCATAGGGGAAAGCGGCATCGTCGGCGGCGTAGACGATGTCGGCATCCGGGCGCTGGCGCATGACCTCGCGCAGCACGGTGAGGCCGCCGAGACCGGAATCGAAGACGAGGATGGTCGGGGTTCGCAAGGAGAACACCGGCGCGGCATAGCCGGCTCCGGCCAGAAGATCGACCCGCATCGCACTCATACCCGTCGCGTCCGCCAAGCCCTCGATTGGGCTCGTGGCGGGTTAAAGAGCGGTGAACGCTTCCCTCCCGGCCGTCTGATAATTTAGTTGACTCTGTCCAGTAAATGGCATTTTTCGTCTCAAAGATGAGGAGGTCAGCCATGCCCGCCATCGATACGCCCGCCATAGCGGCGATCCGCCGTTTCGGCCGTTTCCACACCCGCTTCATCGGGGCGCTGGGCGGGGATCTGCACGGCTCCGGCTTCGGGCTGACGGAAGGGCGCGTGCTCTACGAATTGGCGCAGCGCGATGGCTGGCGGGCGGGCGAGCTCGCGCGCGAGCTCGGGCTCGATCCGGCCTATCTCTCGCGCCTGCTGAAGCGCTTCACCGAGCTGGGCTGGCTGGAGCGTGCGAGGGCGGAGGGGGACGGCCGCGCCTATGAGCTGAAGCTGACGGCGGCGGGACATGAGGCCTTCGCGCCGCTCGACCAGGCTTCGCGCCGGCAGGCCGACACGATCCTGTCCCGCCTCGCCGCGGGCGAGCAGGCGAGCCTCGTTTCGGCGCTGGAGCGGGCGCAGACGCTGCTGTCGGGCGCCGGCAGCCCGCAGCCTTCGGTCGTGATCCGCGAGCATCGTCCGGGCGATATCGGCTGGGTGATCTCGGCCCATGCCAGGCTCTATTTCGAGGTCTATGGCTGGGACATCAGCTTCGAGGCGCTGGTCGCGGAGATCGCGGCAAAATTCCTGCGCGAGTTCAAGCCGGGTCGGGAGCGCTGCTTCATCGCCGAGCTCGACGGAGAGCCGGTCGGCTCGGCCTTCGTGGTGCAGGAGAGCGAGGAGGTGGCGAAGCTGCGGCTCGTGCTGGTCGAGACGCGGGCGCAGGGGCTCGGCCTCGGCAAGCGGCTGGTGCGGGAGGCGATCAGTTTCGCCAGCGCGGCCGGCTATCGCCGCATGGTGCTGTGGACCAACGACATCCTGCATGCGGCCCGCGCCATCTACATCGGCGAGGGCTTCAGGCTGGTGGCGGAGGAGAAGCACCACTCCTTCGGGAAGGATCTGGTCGGGCAGAACTGGGAGCGCGATCTGTAAATCGCCGTTACTGCACCGAGGTCAGCGCCGCCCGCTGGAAATCGGTGCGGCGCTGCTGGTGCAGCGAGCCGTCGCCCGTGGTCACGACCGAGAACATCACGAAGCCGCCCTGCTTGCGCGGCAGCACGTAGAACTCGGAATACTTGGTGTCGCCGCCGTTCTCGCAGGAGGAGAAGCCGCGCAGCACGCTGGCGCCCTCGACGGTGTCGGTGGTCCGGCCCGAAGCGAACCGGCCCTGGCAGCCGCGGGCATCGGCGGCGGAGACCGCGGCGGCGACGTCGACATCCTTCTGGTTCGGATTGGCCAGGACGCGTACGATGCCGGTCACGCCCTTGGCCTGCCAGCCGGCGCCGTTGCTGCCGATGCCGGACGGCGCTTCCGGCCCGCTCAGCACCTTTGGCTCCGGCAACTGCGTCCTCAGCAGGAAATTGGTCGCGAGCGTCACCGCTTCGAGCTGGATCGCCGGGTCGGTGGCCGCGGCGGCCGTCGTCGTGCCGCTACCTTGCGCGGGGCCCGGTGTGCCGGGCGCGACCTTCAGATTGGCGTTCGCCTTCACGCAGTCGAGCAGGGCCGGCATGATCTCGGCGGTCGAGGTCAGGCGGAAGGTGTAGCGCGCGCCGAGCATATTGGCTTCGAGGAACTCGGCACCGCGGAAGGCGCGGACGATGTTGGAGTTCGCCGGCATCACCACGACGACGAGCTGCGGCTGCACCGCCTTGGCATTGATCCGGACCGTGTCGTTGCGGTCGAAGACCATCTCCATCGGCACCTCCGCGCCAGGCTTCAGCCCCCAGGCCCGGTTGGAGAAACCGAGATTCCAGCCATAGGCGCTGTTGAGCGAGGCGTGCATGGTGACGCCGCTCTTGTAGCTTGCCGAGGCCGCGCAATGCGAGAAGTCGCCGGTCTGGTTGTTGGTGAAGGCGCCGCCGGCCCAGTTGCCGACCGAGAATTTCGCATAAGGTCCGGCGGCGAGCGCCGGCGAGGCCAGCAGGACGCCGGCGAGAATGAGCGACAGGCGCATCATCAGGCTCCGCATCGATCCCCAGCCGCGCCATGGTGGCAAAGACCGGGCGGGTCGGGCAAGCCTTGTGTGCGCCTGGGCCGGTCTCGGCGGCCCTGGGCTCTCAGACCTTGAGGCGCGCCACCGCGGCCGCAGCCGTGCGGCCGGCAAGCGTCGCACCGCCCGCGGTCATGGCGCCGCCGCCGGCGGTGGCCTCGCCGGCGAGCCAGAGCTTGCCGCCGATCGGTTCGGCCAGGATCTCGCGCGCATCGGCATGGCCCGGCCGGCAGACGGAATAGGAGCCGTGCGAAAACGGGTCGGTCCACCAGGCCGGGAAGGAGACCGGGCCGGCGGCCTTGCGGAATTCGGAGCCGACCATGCCGGCGAGCAGGTCGACGATCTGCTCGCGTGCCGCATCGGCGCCCGCGGTCGAGAGGTCGCGGGCGAAATCACCGCCACAATAGCCGATGACAAGGTCGCGGTCGTCGGGGAAGAGATCGAAGCTGATCAGCCGCTCCGGGGAGGCGGCTTCGAAATAGGTCGTGCCCGGCGCGATGCCGAAACGATCGCCGGCGACCTTCAGCGCGATCTTGGTGAGCGCGCCCATGCCAATGCCGGCGAGCCCATCGCGCGTGCGGGCCGGGAGCTGGGGCGTGAAGCGGATCGCGCCCGATTTCAGCACGCCGACCGGCACGGTGACGATGCAGGCGCGGGCCCGGAGCGTTCCCGAGGCGGTGGTGACGGCGATGCCCGAGGCGCTCCAGTCGATCGCCGTGACCGGCTGCTTCAGGCGGATGTCGAGCCCTTCGGCATAACGGGTGACGAGATTGCCGTAGCCGCTCGGCACGACATAATCCTCGCCAGCCCAGAGCCGCTGATAGTCGCGGGCCGAGATGCGTGCCGATTCCTCGCCGATCGAGAGCAGCATGCCGGAGGCCGCGACCGGGGCGAGATCCGGACCGAGATCGCTCAGCACCTCCGCGACCGAGAGGTCGCGAGCGTCGAGATCGGCATTGTCGAGCCGCCGGTCGATCTCGCCGAAGGCGCCGCGGCGGCGGGCGCGGTCGCCGGCCGGCATCGGCTTGCCGTTGGTGAAGAGCTGGAAGCCGCCGCCGCGGCTCTCGTTCGGGGTCTGCACGCCGAGCTCGCGCGCGATTTCGGTCCAGGGATTGCGTTCGGCCCAGTGGATGAACATCGCGCCGGCGTCATAGGACGGGCCGAGCGAGGAGTCGGTGAAGGTCCGGCCGCCGAGACGATCGCGGGCTTCGAGCACGATCACCGAGCGTCCGGCCGCCTGGAGCTGCTTCGCCGCGGCGATGCCGGCCGCTCCGGCGCCGACCACCACCGCGTCCGGCTCGGCGGCGTGGGCGGGCGAGCGCCCACCCGCAGCGTTCATCGCCAGCGCGGTCGCGCCTGTCAGCAATGTCCGGCGGTCGAGCATGAAGGACGGCCCTGTGTCTTGAAGCAGGCTGATGATGCCAGCCGCTTTTCGCGCTGCAATACACGAGCACGCGTGTGGCGGGAGCAGGGCCATCACAGCTTTGCGAGGGCGGTCGCGTATCCGTTCCGGAGGCTGGCCGGTCTTTCAGTTTAGACGAATGATAAATCTAGTCCGGAATTCCAATAAGTAAGTAATTCATCACGCGGTCGCGAGTCTATTGACAGTTAAATTGAGCTTTAATAACCGCTGATGGTGAAAGTAAGGCGTGTGGCCTAGTTTTCACCGATTATAAAAAGCAATTCGACTTGGCAAGACGGGTCGGCAAGTCGAATTGCATGTCAGCGACAGGATATGGGCGATGGGGATGAATTGCAGCGGGCTGCACCGAGGCGTGGCGCTTGGAGCCTTGATGCTGGCGGCGGCACCGGCTCTCGCGCAGCAGCAACGCAATCCCGCTCTGCCTGCGGCCACCGAGCCGGTGCAGCTCGACCAGATCAATGTCCAGGGCGAGCGCGAGGCGGCGCCGCTGCTGCAGGGGCCGACGACGACGACGACGACCCGCGCCCAGCTCGACCGTCAGCAGGTGCAGAGCCTGACCGACCTGTCCAACCGGGTCGAGGCGGGCATTACCTTCAACCGCCAGAACGGCTCGCTCAACATTCGCGGCCTCGACGGCGCGCGCGTGCTGACCACGATCGACGGCATCCGCCAGCCCTTCCTGATCGACACCCGCCTCAGCCGCGCCGGCGCCAACGCCTTCGACTTCGACGCTCTGTCCTCGCTCGACCTGCTGCGCGGCGGCAGCGGCGGCGCCACGCTCGGCGCCGGCGCGCTCGGCGGCGCGCTCGCAGTGCGCACGCTCGACCCCGAGGACATCATCCGCAACGGCCGCTCCTATGGCGCGCTCGCCAAGACCGGCTATGACAGCACCGACCGGGCCTGGTTCGGCAGCGCGGCGGCGGCGGCGCGCATGGGCGGCACCTCGGTGCTGCTCCAGGGCGGCTTCCGCAACGGCAACGAGATCGACAGCAAGGGCAACGTCAAGACGATCGGCGTCGACCGCACCGCGCCCAACCCGGCCGACTTCAACCAGTACAGCTTCCTCGGCAAGATCTACCAGCAGGTCGGCGAAGCCCATCGCTTCGGCCTGACCGGCGAGTTCTTCAAGCGTGCCGACCGGGTCCAGACGCGGACCAGCACGGTCTCGCTGACCGGCAATTTCCGTCCGGGCGCCTATCAGACCGGCGAGGATGTCGAGCGCAACCGCGTCTCGCTCACCTATGACTACAAGCAGCCCGGCGGCCTCCTCGTCGACGAGGCGCATGCCAATCTTTACTGGCAGCGGCTGAAGCGCAACGACCTGGTCAGCGCCTGGCGCTACACCAGCATCATCGGACCCTATGGCCGCGACAACGAGAACGAGGAGACCGCCTACGGTTTCAACGGCCATGTGATCAAGAACCTGCAGACCGGCCCGCTCTCGCATCGCATCCTGGCCGGCACCGAGCTGCGCATGTCGTCGCTGAAGCAGTATTCCTCGGGCATCGACAACTGCCCGGCGCGGCCGGCCAGCGGCTCCTATACGGGGGCGTTCGCCACCTGCAACAACCTCTTCACCAACCAGTCGGACCAGCCCGACATCGACGGGCGGCTCGTCGGCGTCTATGTCCAGGACGAGATCGGCCTGCTCGACAATCGCCTGCGCGTCACGCCCGGCGTGCGCTTCGACTGGTATGAGGAGAAGCCGCAGGCGACGCCGGCCTATTCGGCCAGCGGCTCGCGCCCGGTCGGGCTGCCGCCGTCGTCGAGCGACTCGGCCTGGTCGCCACGCGTCAGGCTGGAATACGACATCCTGAAGAACGCGCCCTTGGTGAAGGACCTCACGCTCTTCGCGCAATGGGCCAAGAGCTTCCGGGCCCCGACGGCGGACGAACTCTATGGCCGCTTCGGCGGGCCGAGCACCTATCTGCGCGCCGGCAACCCGGTGCTGCGTCCGGAGAAGGGCAACGGCGTCGATGTCGGCCTGCGCTTCGGCGACAAGCAGCTCGGCGGCTCGATCACCTATTTCCACACCAGCTATCGCAATTATATCGAGCAGTACCAGCTCCAGGCTCCGGGTGTCGGCGGCCTCTATCCGCAGGGCGGCATCGTCAGCCTGCGCAACATCCCGCGCGCCGAGATCCAGGGCGTCGAGATCAACGGGCAATACGCCTTCGCGCCGAACTGGCTGGTGCGCGGCTCCTTCGCCTATACCCGCGGCCGCAATAAGACCGACGACATCTTCCTCAACTCGATCCCGCCGATGCAGGGTATCGTCGCCGTCGCCTATGGCACGGACCGCTGGGGCGCCGAGGTCTCGGCCAAGATGGCCGGCAAGCGCGACGATGTCTCGACGGTCCAGGCAGGCACCGGCTTCAAGGCGCCGGGCTATGCGATCTTCAACGCCTCGGCCTGGTGGCGCCCGATGCCGGAGATCGCCGACCTCGAATTGCAGATCGGCGTCTACAACATCTTCGACCGCAAGTACTGGGACGCCGCCAATGTGCCGCTGGCCCGTCCGCAGCCGCGTGACTACTACAGCGAGCCCGGCCGCACCGTGAAGGCGACGCTCAAGTATCAGTTCTGAGCGTCAGAGTTTCGAGACCACTTCAGCCGGCCCCGACGGGCCGGCTTTTTTGGTGCATGGAGGCTGAGGCCACGGCGCTCCGCCTGCCATTGCGCGGGACGCAGCCCCCCGATGCGGTTTTCGCCTCAGGTCTTAACATTCCCTTAGCGAGCCGACTCTAGTCATGGTTGCACGCCGTTTGAACCGTTTCAGGCGGCGCTGGCTAAGGGGGATCGGATGCGCGCCGGTTTGAATCGTTCCGCTGCAGCCACACTGTTTCGGACAGTCAGCGGCACAGCCCTCATACTTGCCTGCGGCATGGCTTCGCCAAGCCTTGCCGAGACCTATTATGTCAGCACCTTCGGCCAGCTGTCGTCCGCATTCTCGGCTGCCAGTGCGGATGCGAACTCGACGATCATTCTGACCCAGAACATCACAATAGGGTCGAATTTGTCGTCGCTGAACAAGAACGTCACGATCGACACCAATGGCTTCACGATCACGGGGCTCACTGCGGTGCCCAATACGGGCTCAAACCTTCTGACACTGCAGGGCATCTTCAGGGGAACCACCCAAGCCGGCGCAGGTGGAACCGCGTTCATCCAGGGAACGACGAGCCGCGCCAGCATCATCGCAAACACCGGTTCCATAGCCGGCGGGGCATCGACTGGCCTGAATGGCGGGCTGGGTGTCAGCCTGGCCGGCGGCGGCGTCGAATTCACCAACAACGGCACGATCAGCGGCGGCAATGGCGCGACGGTCGGCGGAACTGGCTTGCAGGCCCGGGCGGTAACGACGGTCGTCAACTCCGGCACGATACAGGGCGGCAATGGAACGACCGGCGGCGGCGTGGGGGTCGATATGGGAGGCCCCAGTTCTGCGGCGGCTTCATCCTTGATCAACACCGGCACCATCAGGGGCGGCTCCGGCTCCGGCAATGGCACCGGAGCGTCGATTGGTGGCGTGGGTGTCGTGGTTCGGATCGGCAACAATCCGATCGTCAATTCCGGCTTGATCGAGGGAACGAACGCCGCGGCGATCCTGACCAACAACGCGACAATCTCCCTCAACATCGTGAACTCCGGCACCATCCGGGCAGGCGCTGGCCAGAATGCGATCGGCTGGACTTCCAACATCACTCCGACGACCGGCTCCCTCAACCTGGAGCTTCAAGCTGGGTCGGTCATCGAAGGCAATGTCGTGGCTAATGCGTCCGGCGCCAACGACGTGCTTCGCCTCAGCGGCTCCAGCAACTGGACGCTGGATGGAGGCATTGGCAGCGCCTCGCAGTACCAGAACTTCGACAGTCTGGAGAAGACGGGTTCGAGCACCTGGACGATTGCCGGCAGCGGCGATTTTGCAGGCGCGACCAGTGTCAACGAGGGGACGCTGATCGTGAACGGCTCGCTCGCCGGCTCGGCGGTGACGGTCGCATCCGGGGCGCGGCTCGGCGGCTCGGGCACGGTTGGGGCGACGACGCTGGCTTCCGGCAGCCGGATCACGCCCGGCAACTCGATCGGCACGCTCACAGTCAACGGCGCCTATGTCCAGAATGCCGGCGCGGTCTACGAGGTCGAGGTCGATCCCACGACCGGAGTCTCGGACCGGATCGACGTGAAGGGCACGGCGACGCTGGCGAATGGCGCGAGCGTCTCGGTGATCAACTATACTGGCGGGACCTTCGTCGCCGGCCAGCGCTACACCATCCTGACCTCAACCGGGCTGACCGGCAGCTATAGCGGCGACCTCACGCTCTCGGCCTTCCTCAGCCTGCGCAACAGCAGCGACGCCACCAATGCCTATCTGACGGTGGTCCAGACTGCGACGGCTGGCAATGTCGGCGGCACCGGCAATGAGCAGGCGGTCGGCAACGCCGTCGACAGCCTGCCGAGCGGCAACGCCGTCCAGACCGGCGTCTACAACCAGCAGACGGTCGAGGCGGCGCGCGGCGCGCTCGGCCAGCTCGCCGGCGAGATCCATGCCTCGGCCCGCACCGTGCTGGTCGACGAGAGCTGGCTGCTGCGCTCGGCGGTGAACGACCGGCTGCGCTCGGCCTTCGGTACCGTCGGCTCGGCCCCGATGGCGAGCCTGTCCTACGGCTTCACCGCCGATCTTAGCCCCGCCGTGAAGGGGCCGCTGCCGAAGCCGCCCTCGGCCGAGCGCTTCGCCGTCTGGGGGCAGGGCTATGGCTCCTGGGGACGGGCCAGCGGCGACGGCAATGCCGCCAGCCTTTCGCGCTCGACCGGCGGCCTGCTAGTCGGCGCCGATGCTGCCGTCTTCGAGAGCTTGCGCCTCGGCGTCGTCGCCGGCTTCAGCCACAGCAAGTTCGACGTCAACGGGCGGCTCTCCTCGGGCGAGAGCGACAACTATCATCTCGGCCTCTATGGCGGCGCCCAGTTCGGCGCCCTGAACCTGCGCACCGGCCTGAGCTACACCTGGCACGACCTCTCGACCCGCCGCAGCATCGTCTCGGCCGGGCTCGGCGACACCTTGCGCGCCGATTACGATGCCGGCACGGCGCAAGCCTTCGGCGAACTCGGCTATCGCATCGATCTTGGCCAGACCGCCCTGGGCCAGGTCGCGCTCGAGCCCTTCGCCGGCCTGGCCTATGTCGTGCTGCGCAGCGACCGCTTCACCGAGCGCGGCACCGGCGCAGCGGCGCTGTCGGGCGCGAGCGACGACACCGGCCTCGGCTACACCACGCTCGGCCTGCGCGCCGCGACCACGACCCGTCTCTCCGGCATGGATGTCACACTGCGCGGCGGGCTCGGCTGGCGCCACGCCTTCGGCGATGTCGATCCGAAGACGACGCTCGCCTTCGCCGGCAGCAACCCGTTCGCCATCGCCGGCCTGCCGATCGCGCGGGACGCTGCCCTGGTCGAGGCGGGGCTCGACCTTGCGCTCGGTCGGAACGTCAGCCTCGGCGCCTCCTATGCCGCCCAGCTCGCCAGCGACACGCAGGACCACGCCTTCAAGGCTAACCTCGCGGTGAGGTTCTGAACGGATGTCTGCCGAGGCGTCCGCGCCAGGATCGGCGGCGCCCCGACATGGCCGATGCTCAGACGGATGAGCGTACGCTGTCCGCCATCAGCTTGGCGCCCAGGGCGCCGACCACCGCACCAGCGGCGCGGTCGATCCAGATCTTCGAGCGGAGGTAGGCCGCCCGGGGCGTGCGGGACGAGAACCCGACGGCGACGACCGTGTACCAGCCGAATTCGATCAGGAAGAGCATCGGCGGCAGGGCGAAATACATCCAGGACGGCGTCGGCGACGGCAGCAGCGCGGCGAACATCGACGCGTAGAAGATCGCCGTCTTGGGGTTGGAGAGCTGGACGAAGAGCGCCCGCAGCAGCGAGGCCCACAGCGTGCTTTGCCGCTCGCTCGCGATGTCGGCGACTTCCAGTTGCTCTGGAGCAGCGCGCCAGATGTTGATGCCGAGCCATAGCAGATAGGCGCCGCCAGCCAGCCTGAGCGCGATGTTGAGCCATTCGACCTGCAGCAGGATCGCCGTCAGCCCGGCGACCGCCACGGCTGCAAAGACGAAGCCGCCGATTCCCATGCCGATGGCGGCCATCACGCCATCCATGCGCGATCGCGAAATGGCGATGCGCGAGACCACGACGAAGCTCGGGCCGGGACTGATCGCGCCGAGCAGGAAAACGCCGAGGATCGAAATCAGGATCGCAAGCTCATGCATGGCTTCTTCTCGTCATCGTCAGTTCGACGGCCTTGCGCCGGCGGGCAGGCCAATCCGGGAAGGGGCACTTTCGGAGCAATCGCTGGCGGCCGCAATGGGGTTGAAGGCATCCCGCTACACCAGTTCGACAAGCTCGATGCGATTGCCGAAGGGGTCGTCGACATAAATTCGCCTGATGCCGGGCAGATCGACATCAGGCCTGAATGCGAGGCCGTTTGCCTGAAGCAGGGCCATCGCGCGGTTCAGGTCAGCCACCCTGAAGGCCGGGTGCGCCTTCCTTGCCGGAGAAAACGGCGTTTCCACGCCCAGGTGAAGCTTGATGCTGGCACCTTCAAACCACACTCCGCCACGCGCGCGCAGTTCTTCAGGCTTGTCGACCTCGCGCAAACCGAGAACCCCGCTGTAAAACGCGTGGGCGTCCTGCTCCCGGCCCTCAGGCATCGCCAGCTGGATATGGTGCAGTTCGAGGATCATGTCGTCTCTCCCCTCACGATGTGCGTGCGATACCGGCCGGGCAGCTCAGCCGGCGAGGACGAGCCTGACGCGGGTCATGCCATCCTCGCGCGCCAGAGTGAGCTCGCCCTTATGCGCCCGCGCCACCTCCGCCGCGATGGCGAGGCCGAGACCGGAGCCGTGCGAGGTCGCGCCCTTGGCAAAAGGCTGGGCCAGTTCCGCCAGCGAACCGGTGAAGCCATCGCCATCATCGGCGACCTCGATCCAGACATGTGCCTCGTCGGCGCCGACCGTGACGAGGAGGCGGCTATGGGCGCCATGGGCGAGGGCGTTGTCGATCAGGTTGCCGAGCGCTTCGCGCAGGCTGACGGCATCGCCGGGGATGACCGGCGTCGGCGTGGCCGGCGCAAAGCTTATGTCCACCTCGCGCGGCAGCGATAGCGGCACCGCGGTGCTGAGCACGGTCTTGGCCAGGGCGTTGAGGTCGACCGGGGCCAGGGCCGCGGCATCGGCCCGGTGGATCACCATGGCGTGGTCGAGGAGCTGGCCGGTCAGCCGCGCGAGCTCGGTGGTGCGCTCTCGGACGCGTGTGATCGTCTCGGCCTTGCGCCGCGACGGCGCGGTTGCCGAGAGGATCTCGACCTGCGCATCGAGCGCCGCCAGAGGCGTGCGGATCTGGTGGGCAGCGTCGGCGATGAAGCGCTGCATCAGCGCGACGCGGTCGGAGAGGCGGCGCATGAAGCCGTCGATCGCCTCGACGAGGTTGCGGATCTCGACCGGCGGCTCGGTCTTGATCGGGCTGAGGTCGTCGGGCGTGCGCCTGGCGATCTCCTGCTCGATGCGGGCGAGGGGCTTCAGCGCCAGCCGGACGGCAAACCCTGTGGCCAGTAGCGCAAGCGCGCTCATGATCGCGATGACGCCGAGCGCCTTGAAGGTCAGGTCGCGCGCCAGCGATATGCGTGCCTGCATGGTCTGCGCGACGGTGATGGTGGCCCAGCCGCCGGCGAGCGGATCGTCGAAGCGGCGCGACAGCGTCGCGATCCGGACCGGATGGCCCTGGTAGGTGCCGTCCTCCAGCACCACGCCGTTGCGCGTGGCCTCCCAGGTCGCCTGCGAGTGGAGATCGTCATAGCCGGCGACGACGACGCCGCGGGGATCGACGACCTTGTAGAAGACGAGGTCGTAGTCGGAGAGCGTCGCGATCGCCGAGGCCGGCGGGTCGAGCGTCAGCACGCCGCCCTGGAGATAGACGTTCTCGGCGATCTGGACGGCACCGCCCGAGAGGAGGCGGTCATAGGCCTGCTGCGCCGCGAGGCCGGCGGAATGCCAGGCGATCAGCCCGAGGGCCACGGCTCCGCCCGCCAGCACCGCCGAGAGCACGGCGATGATGCGGGCCCGCAGCGAGAGGCGCAGGTCAGAGAGCGGCAAGTTGATAGCCCAGCCCGCGCAGGGTGCGGATCTCGATCGGCGCATCGGCGAGCTTGCGCCGCAGCCGCGCCACGAACTGCTCGACGGCGTTCGGGCTCGCCTCCTGCTCGAAATTGAAGAGCTGCTCGACCAGTTCCTCCTTGGGGACGATCCGTTCGGGCCGGGCGGCGAGGATCTCCAGCACGGTGAGCTCGCGCCTGGTCAGGTTGAGCGGGCGCTCGCCGATGCTGGCGATGCGGCCGGCGCGGTCGATCACCAGTGGGCCGACGCGTATGAGGTTGTCGCTCTGGCCGGCGCTGCGGCGCAGCAGGGCGCGGGCGCGGGCTTCGAGCTCGCCATAGTCAAAGGGCTTGATCAGATAGTCGTCGGCGCCGAGATCGAGCGCGCCGATGCGCTCGTCGACATGCGAGCGGGCGGTGAGCACCAGCACCGGCGTCCTGACCTTCCGCGCGCGCATGCCCTTGAGGATGGCGAGCCCGTCCTGGCCGGGCAGTGTCAGGTCGAGGATGACGAGGTCGTAGGGCTGTACCGCGATCAGCTCGGCGGCGGTCTGACCGTCCTGCTCCCAGTCGACGGCGTGGCCGATCTTTTCGAGCCGCATCAC
>PNLY01000043.1 GCA_013823325.1 Methylobacterium sp. | reverse complement strand
AACTTGGTCGGCGCCTTGAACAGGCCGGCGAGCATCGCGGCCTCCGCCAGCGTCACGTTCTTCACCGACTTGCCGAAATAGTATTCGGCCGCCGCCGCGACGCCGAAGGTGCCGCCGCCCATATAGGCGCGGTCGAGATAGAGCTTGAGGATCTCGTTCTTGGTCAGCCGGTATTCCAGCCAGAGCGAGAGGAAGGCTTCCTTGATCTTGCGGTCGAGCGAGCGCTCATTGCTGAGGAAGAGGTTCTTCGCCAGTTGCTGGGTGATCGAGGAGCCGCCCTGGACTACGCCCGAAGCGCGGGCGTTGACGG
Organism: Methylobacterium sp.; assembly: GCA_013823325.1. Lineage (GTDB taxonomy): Bacteria > Pseudomonadota > Alphaproteobacteria > Rhizobiales > Beijerinckiaceae > Allobosea > Allobosea vestrisii. The sequence goes on along the minus strand of PNLY01000043.1, from coordinate 43,382 downwards.
CGACGGCCCGGAAGGTGCCGATCACGTCGATGCCGAAATGGTCGTAGAAGCGCCGGTCCTCGGTGGCCAGCACCGCCTTGAGCAGGTGGTCGGGGAATTCCTCCAGCTTCAGCGAATCGTCATGGCGGGCGCCGCGATGGCCGATCTCGGAGCCGTAGCGGTCGAGGAAGGTGACGGCGAAGACCTGGTTCTTCAGCGCCTCCTCGCGCCCCTCGCGGAAGGCGGGGATCGCCAGCATCAACATGACGATCGCGCCGGCGATGCCGACGTTCAGCCCCTCGCTGGCGAACTCGGCGGCGAGCCGCTTCGGGCCGCTGACGGTCAGTCGGTCGGTGATGCTTCGGATGCGTTCATAGATCTCGCCGGCGCGGTGGCCGGCCGCATAGAGCGACGCATCGATCCACGAGTCGGCGCTCAGCGCGAGGCGCTTGAGACGGGTCGTCCAGCTCGCTTTCCTGAACTCCATCACGATCGTGCGGCATCCTGAGCCTGCCGCGGGCGCGTGTCCGCGGTGTCCCGGGCCGGCCGGCGAAGACCTGGCCCGATCTCAGAAGGTAAGGGCTCGGGGCTCGGAACGGAAGTATGCGAAGGTGTGCTTGCCCGACAAAAAGGTTGTGTTGCCAGTGAATCAGGCCTTGGTGGCCAGCACCGCGAAGCGGGTCGAGGAGGCCAGCCGGAGTGCATCGTGCAGCGCCGCGTTGCGCTGCTGCGCCCTGACCACCTGTGCATAGTCGGCCGCCTCGATGCGCGCGAAGCCTGCCTGGCGCAGCATCGTGCCGAGCCGCTCGAAGCTTAGCCCGTCGCGGAAGAAGAAGCGCTTTGTGATCGAGTCGAAGGCGTCGCGATCGGCGGCGTGCGGGGCGGCGCCGGCGCGCTCGCGCAGAAAGGTCGCGGCTCGGTTCAGCATCTGCTGGAACCAGGAGCGGTTGATCCAGTCGCCGTCGATGACGAGCAGCCTGCCGCCGGGCTTCAGCACCCGGAACCACTCGGCGAAGGCCGCTTCCGGATCGGTCAGCGTCCAGACCAGGTGGCGCGTCACCAGTGCGTCGTAGGTCTCGTCATCATCGAGCAGGTGTTCGGCATCGCCGGCCAGGATGCGGGCCTTGTCGCCATGCTTGGCGCGGGCGCGGGCCAGCATCTCCTCGGAGAAGTCGATTGCCGTGACCTTGTGGCCGAGCGAGAGCAAGGCGCGGGTGATCTCGCCGGTGCCGCAGGCGAGATCGAGCACATCGCGCGGCTCCGAGCCAAAGGATTGCCGCAGCAGCGACTGGAAGGCGGCCAGTTCGGCATCCGACTTGATGGCATGGCCGACCTGGCTGTCGAAGGTCGCGGCTCGCCCGGACCAATAGGTCCGGATCTCCTCCTTGAGGGAGTAGTTGGCGCCAGGATTGGAAAGGCTGCTGTCTGACATCGGCGGTTCGCCAGGCTGAACTGAGAGGGGGTTATTCTGCTGCCTCGGCGGGAGCAAGCTGCGTATTGCTGCGGCTGCGCCTGCGTGCCGAGCCGTGCACGACGACGAAGGGCGTCTCGCCCTCGTTCGCCTCGACACGCGCGACGACGCCATAGACTTCTTCGAGCAAAGCCGGCGTGATGATCTCGCGCGGATCGCCGAAGGCGGCGAGCCGGCCTTGCGACAGCACCATCACCTTGTCGGCGATGCGCAGCGCCTGGTTGAGGTCGTGGATCGCGATCAGCACGCAGATCCGCCGCTCGCGCGCCAGCCGCGAGACGAGGCTCAGCACCTCGAACTGACGGTGCAGGTCGAGCGCGCTGGTTGGCTCGTCGAGCAGCATGATCTCGGGCCGGCGCACCAGGGTCTGGGCGATCGAGACGAGCTGGCGCTGGCCGCCCGAGAGCTCGCCGAGACCGCGGAAGGCGAGGTCGGCGATGTCGAGCGCGTGCAGGGCTTCGTCGATCGCGGCCAGTTCGTCGTCGCCGACGCCCCAGGAGCCGCCCTGTTTGCGGGCGAGCAGGATCGATTCGTAGACGGTCAGTACCGCGTTCACTGCAGTGTCTTGCGGCAGATAGCAGGGCGTCTTGCCGGCGGAACTCTCGACGTCAACTGTCCCGGCTCCCGGGATCAGCCCGGCGATGCGGCGGAACAGGCTCGACTTGCCGGCGGCGTTGGGACCGATCACGGCGACGACCTCGCCGCCTTTCATCGCCGGCGTCGTGATCCCGTCGAGAATCCGGCGCTTGCCATAGGCGACGCCGACATCGGCCAGTGTCAGGCGCTTCACCATGAGCGCCTCCGGCTGGTCAGGATCAGGCTAAAGAAGAAGGGCACGCCGACCAGCGCGGTGACGATGCTGATCGGGAAGATCAGCCCGGGGATCAGCGATTTGCTGACCACCGAGGAGGCCGAGAGCAGGGCAGCGCCGGCCAGCGCCGAGGCCGGCAGGAAGAAGCGCTGGTCCTCGCCGATCACCATGCGGGCGATATGCGGGCCGACCAGACCGATGAAGCCGATCGTGCCGACGAAGGAGACCGGCACCGCCGCGAGCAGGGCGACAAGCAGCATGGTCTCGAGCCGCAGGCGCCTGACGTCGATACCGAAGCTCGCCGCCTTCTCGTCGCCGAGCCGCAAGGTCGTCAGCGCCCAGGCCCGGCGCGCGAACAGCGGCAGGCAGAGCACGAGCACTGTCGCGGTGATGGCGAGCTTTTGCCAGTTCGCCTTGGTCAGCGAGCCCATCATCCAGAAGACGACGGCCCCCAGCGCCTGCTCGGAGGCGAAGAACTGCAGCAGGGAGAGCAAAGCGTTGAAGGTGAAGACCAGCGCGATGCCGAGCAGCACCACCGTCTCGGTGGTGACGCCGCGGCGCTGGCTCAGCAGATGGATCAGCAGGGAGGCGCCCATCGCCATGACGAAGGCGTTGAGCGGCACGACATAGTCGATGGCGAGCGGCACGATGGCGACGCCGAAGACCAGCGCCAGCGCTGCGCCGAAGCTCGCCGCGGCCGAGATGCCGAGCGTGAACGGGCTGGCGAGCGGGTTGTTCAGCACCGTCTGCATCTGCGCGCCGGCGATGGCGAGCGAGGCGCCGGTGACGACCGCCATCAGCGCGACCGGCAGGCGGATGTCCCAGATCACCACCCGGACCGCGGCCGGCGCCGTCGAGGGCGAGATCAGCGCGTTGACCACTTCTGTCACGCTGTAGCGGGCCGGGCCGAGCATCAGGTCCACGATCAGGCAGGCCAGCAGCACGGCGGCGAAGCCGGCGAGGATCAGCTTGCGGCGCAGCGACAGCGCCCGATAGGCATCGCGCCCCTGCGCGGCGCGCGCTACGGCATCCGCCGGCTGGGCCACGATCTCCTCCGCGCTGGCGGGGGCAAGGCTCACTTGCCGGCCTCGAGCGAGACCCAAAGCCCTGGCTCGTAAGGCAGCGGCAGGAAGCGCTCGTGCAGCAGCTTCATGGTCGTGCCGGGATCGACGTCCTTGAACAGCTCGGGATGCAGCCACTTGGCGATCTCCTGGATCGCCACGAACTGGTAGGGGCTGTTGTAGAACTGGTGCCAGATGCCGTGGACGCGGCCGTTCTTGACCGCCGCGGTCTGGGTGAAGGCCGGGCGCTTCATCAGATTGGTCAGCTTGCGGCGCGCCTCGGTCATGTCGGCGCCATAGCCGAGCCCGACCCAGTTGCCGCCTGGCACATAGCCGTCCCAGTTGCTGCCGGTGACGATCACAACATCGGGATTGGAAGCGACGATCTGCTCGGCGTTGACGGTGCCGAAGGTGCCGGGGATCAGCGACGCCGCCAGGTTCCGGCCGCCGGCGAACTCGACCATCTTGCCGAAATTCTCGTTGCCGAAGGACATGCAGCAATCGTCGGAATAGCCGCCGGCGCGCTCGATCATGACCAGCGGGCGCTTGAGATCGGGTGCCTTGGCCAGCCGGTCGGTCACGACCTTGATCTGCTCGGCGCGGAACGTGATGAAGTCCTCGGCGACCTGCTCCTTGCCGAAGAGCTTGCCGATCAGGCGCATCGACGGCTCGGTGTGCTCGAACGGCTTCTCGCGGAAGTCGACATAGACGACGGGGATGCCGACCGAGGCGAGCTTCTCGACCAGCTTGGCCTCGTCGCTGGCGATCTTGGCCTCGATGTTGAGGAAGAGCACGTCGGGCTTCAGCGCGATCGCCTGCTCGATGTCGAAGGCGCCTTCCTTCATGCCGCCGAAGGTCGGCAGATTGGCGATCTCGGGATAGCGTTTCGCATAGGCACGAAAGGTCTCGGGATCGGCCTTGCCGAGATCGTCGCGCCAGCCGACGACGCGCTTGAACGGCTCGTCCTTGTCGAGCGCACCGACGAAATACATCTGCCGGCCTTCACCGAGGATGATCCGCTTGACCGGGGCCTCGACCTCGACCTTGCGGCCGACGATATCGGTGACCGTCACTTTCTCGGCCAGGGCCGGCAGGCTGGTGATCGCCAGGCCCGCTGTGATGGTAAAGGCGCGCAGCAGATGTCGGTGGGTCAGCATCGAAACAGCTCGTGAGCGAGGGAATTCTTATCTCCGTTAGGACGATCTGAGTATTGGGTCAATTTTCATAGATTATAATTGTTCTAAACAAAGCTTAGAATGAATATAAGGAATCTGACCGGGACGCGCAGGACGCGGCGGTCGCATGCTTCCCTCCGTAGCCTAGCCGGGGCATAAGCGGCCATGGCCGACGCGATGATCGACAGCACGCCCTTCTGGCGCAGCAAGACGCTCGAGGAGATGACCGAGGCGGAGTGGGAGTCGCTCTGCGACGGCTGCGGTCGCTGCTGCCTGGTCAAGCTCGAGGACGAGAATACCGGGAAGATCCACGCGACCGATATCGGCTGCCGCCTGTTCGATGCCGGGACCTGCCGTTGCCATGACTATGCCAATCGCTCGAAGACGGTGCCGGATTGCGTCACGCTGACGCCGGATGCGGTGCGTACCCTGTCCTGGCTACCGCCGACCTGCGCCTATCGTCTGCTCGGAGAGGGCAGGGACCTGCCTTGGTGGCACCCGCTCGTCTCCGGTGATCCTGAGACGGTGATTGCCGCGGGCGTCTCCGTCCGGGGCAAGGTCCACGCCAATGAAGACGAGGTCGCCGAGGAGGAGATCGTCGAGCGCATTGTCGCCTGGCCGCTGCGCTGGCCGAAGGCGGCGCGCGGCGATAAGCGTTGAAGGTGTTTGTGGTGTGGCGACGTTGGGTCAACTTGCCACGGCATGCTCATTGATTGTTCATCCGGTTTTCGGCATGACCACCCGCGCATCCGGTGCGCTGCAATAAGCGGGTACCGCAGATGCGAAACCATGTGGGCGCGCTGGCGTTGTTGATGCCGGCGACAACCTTGGGAAAGGCAGGCTATGGCAGGGCAGAAGTGGGTCTACACCTTCGGCGACGGCAAGGCCGAAGGCGAGGCGGGCATGAAGAACCTGCTCGGCGGCAAGGGCGCGAACCTGGCCGAGATGAGCAATCTGGGGCTTCCGGTGCCTCCGGGCTTCACCATCACCACTGAGGTCTGCACCTGGTATTACGATCACGACAAGAGCTTTCCGGCCGAGCTCGACGGGCAGGTCAAGGACGCGCTCGCCGGCATGGCCAAACTCACCGGCAAGACCTTCGGCGATCCGGCCAATCCGCTGCTCGTCTCGGTCCGCTCCGGTGCCCGCGCCTCGATGCCGGGCATGATGGACACCGTCCTCAATCTCGGCCTCAACGACGTCACCGTCGAGGCGGTCGCCAAGGCTTCGGGCGATGCCCGCTTCGCCTATGACAGCTATCGCCGCTTCATCACCATGTACTCGAACGTCGTGCTCGATATCGACCACGGCCATTTCGAGGAGGCGCTCGAGGACTACAAGGAGCGCAAGGGCCTCAACCTCGACACCGATCTTACGGCCGACGACTGGAAGGTGCTGGTCGGCAAGTACAAGGAGATCGTCAGGAAGGAGCTCGGCTCCGACTTCCCGCAGGACCCGAGCGAGCAGCTCTGGGGCGCGGTCGGCGCCGTGTTTTCCTCCTGGATGAATGCCCGCGCCATCAAGTATCGCGAGCTCAACAGCATCCCGGCTTCCTGGGGCACGGCGGTCAACGTCCAGTCGATGGTCTTCGGCAATATGGGCGAGACCTCGGCGACCGGCGTCGCCTTCACCCGCAATCCCTCGACCGGCGAGAACGCGCTCTATGGCGAGTTCCTGATCAACGCCCAGGGCGAGGACGTCGTCGCTGGCATCCGCACGCCGCAGGACATCACCGAGGCGGCCAAGCTCGCCGCCAAATCCGACAAGCCTTCGATGGAGAAGGCGATGCCGGAGGCCTATGCCGAGCTCTGCCGCATCTACGGCATCCTCGAGAGGCACTATCGCGACATGCAGGACATGGAGTTCACCATCCAGGAGGGCAAGCTCTGGATGCTGCAGACCCGCTCCGGCAAGCGCACCGCCAAGGCGGCGCTGCGGATTGCGGTCGAGCTCGCCCGCGAGGGCCTGATCACCGAGAAGGAGGCCGTCGGCCGCGTCGAGCCCGGCGCGCTCGACCAGCTCCTGCACCCGACCATCGACACCAAGGCCGAGCGCCGCGTGCTGACCGCCGGCCTGCCGGCTTCGCCCGGCGCTGCCGCCGGCGAGATCGTCTTCACCTCCGAGGCGGCCGAGGCCGGCAAGAAGGCGGGCAAGAAGGTCATCCTCGTCCGCGTCGAGACGAGCCCTGAGGACATTCACGGCATGCACGCCGCCGAGGGCATCCTGACCACGCGCGGCGGCATGACCTCGCATGCCGCGGTCGTGGCGCGCGGCATGGGCAAGCCATGCGTATCCGGCGCCGGCCAGATCCGTGTCGACTACGCCAAGGGCACGATGAGCGTCGGTCCGACCACGCTGAAGGCCGGTGATTTCGTCACCATCGACGGCAGCAATGGCCAGGTGCTGCTCGGCGAGGTCAAGATGCAGCAGCCAGAGCTCTCCGGCGACTTCCGGACGCTGATGGGTTGGGCCGATAAGGTCCGGCGCCTCAAGATCCGCGCCAATGCCGAGACGCCGCGGGACGCCAAGGCGGCGCGCGAGTTCGGCGCCGAGGGCATTGGCCTTTGTCGCACCGAGCACATGTTCTTCGATGCCGGCCGCATCCTCGCCGTGCGCGAGATGATCCTGGCGGATGAGGAGAAGGGCCGGCGCGCTGCGCTCGCCAAGCTCCTGCCGATGCAGCGCCAGGATTTCATCGAGCTCTTCACGATCATGCAGGGCCTGCCGGTGACGATTCGCCTGCTGGATCCGCCGCTCCACGAGTTCCTGCCGCAGACCGATGACGAGATCGCCGAGGTCGCCGCCGCCATGGGCACGACCGTCGACAAGCTCAAGCGCCGCGCCGCCGAGCTGCACGAGGTCAACCCGATGCTCGGCTTCCGCGGCGTGCGCCTCGCCGTCGCCTATCCCGAAATCGCCGAGATGCAGGCACGGGCGATCTTCGAGGCGGCGGTGATCGCCGCCAAGGAGACCGGCCACCCGGTCATCCCCGAGGTGATGGTGCCGCTCGTCATGGGCTCGCCCGAGCTCGACCTGGTCAAGGGCCGGATCGATGCGATGGCGGAAGCCGTCAAGAAGGAGAGCGGCTCGGACTTCACCTATCAGGTCGGCACTATGATCGAATTGCCGCGTGCCGCGCTGCGGGCGGAGGAGATCGCCAAGAGCGCCGAATTCTTCTCGTTCGGCACCAACGACCTGACGCAGACCGCGCTCGGCATCAGCCGGGACGACGCCGGCTCTTTCCTGGGTTCCTACACGGCCCGCGGCTTGCTCGAATCCGATCCGTTCGTGACGATCGACCAGGACGGCGTCGGCGAGTTGGTCAGGATCGCCGTAGAGCGGGGCCGCAAGGCGCGCCCGAACATCAAGCTCGGCATCTGCGGCGAGCATGGCGGCGATCCGGCTTCGATCGGCTTCTGCGAGAGCGTCGGGCTGGATTACGTCTCCTGCTCGCCCTTCCGCGTGCCGATCGCGCGCCTCGCCGCCGCGCAGGCCGCGCTGGGAGCGATCAAGGCCAAGGACGCCTGAGGCAGTAGGCGCGGGAAACAAGCCGTCATGCTCGCCCTTGTGGCGAGCATCCACGGCTTGAACACTGCTCCTCGATCAAGCAAGACGTGGATGGTCGGGACAAGCCCGACCACGACGAGGTGGCCGTGCCCGATAACCTCACCACCATCGGCTTCGATGCCGACGACACGCTCTGGCAGAACGAGCAGTTCTTCCGCCTGACGGAGGATCGCTTCGTCGCCTTGCTGGGCGAGCATGGCGAGGCGGCCGAGATATCCGGCAAGCTGCTCGAAGCCGAGAAGCGCAACCTTGCCTTCTACGGCTTCGGCATCAAGGGCTTCACCCTCTCGATGATCGAGACCGCAATCGAGATCACCCGCGGCCAGGTTCCTCCGGCGGTGATCGGCGAAATCCTGGCGGCGGGCCGCGAAATGCTGACCCATCCGGTCGAGACGCTGCCGCATGCGCAGGACACACTCGCCGCTCTCGCCGGCCGCTACCGGCTGGTGCTGATCACTAAGGGCGATCTCTTCGACCAGGAGCGCAAGCTGGCGCAGTCCGGCCTCGGCGATTTCTTCGACGCGGTCGAGATCGTCAGCGACAAGAGCGCTGCGACCTATGAGAAGCTGTTCGCCCGCCATGGCGACGGGCCGGGGCGGGCGCTGATGGTCGGCAACTCGCTGAAGTCCGACATCGTCCCGGCGCTCGCCGTCGGCGCCTGGGCGGCGCATGTGCCGCATGAGCTGACCTGGGCGCTGGAACATGCCGAGGAGCCGGCCGGGGAAGCACGCTTCCGCAAGCTCGCCGATCTCGGTGGGCTGGTTGATCTGGTGCGAGAGATCGGCTGAATTCGCGCGCCAGTCTCGGGAGGCGCGAATGCCGGACGACCCCGTCGAACGGCTGCGTCGCATCTGCCTCGCTTTGCCCGGCGCGAGCGAGAAGCAGGCCTGGGGCGATCCGACTTTCCGGGTGCGCGATCGCATCTTCGCCATGGTGAAGTCCGGAGACGGCCGCTGCTCGCTCTGGTGCAAGGCGCCCGATGGCAGCCAGGAGGTGCTGGTCGGCGCCGATCCCCGGCGCTTCTTCGTGCCGCCCTATGTCGGGCACAAGGGTTGGGTCGGCATGCGCCTCGATGATGGTCCCGACTGGGACGAAGTCGCGGCGATCGTGGCCCGCTCTCATGCTCTGACTGGGCCGAAACCGCGCCTTCGTCGGGGCTGACGGCCCGTTAGCTGGACCGGGCTTGCAATTTGTGCTAGCTCCACCGATGTAAGACGAGATGCGGCCGGTTCTGGCCAATCCTCCGCGCGGGTATTCCGACCGGCGGGCCACTTCAGATCCACCACACGTCGATACAAGACCAGGGCGGGTGTCCGCGCACCGGACCTGGGTTCCACGAATACGCGGATCTGAAGTGCAAGGATTAGTCCCGCTATGAACAAGGGCACCGTCAAGTGGTTCAACGCCACCAAGGGCTACGGCTTCATCACCCCTGAGGCCGGCGGCCCCGACGTTTTCGTTCACATCAGCGCCGTCGAGCGCGCTGGCCTGCGCGAGCTGCGCGAAGGCCAGGTCGTCTCCTACGAGCTGATCGCCGATCGCAAGACCGGCAAGTCCTCGGCTGGCAACCTCGTCGCCAACTGAAGACATCTTTCGGGCGGACCATCAGCGTCCGCCCGTTTCCAGACGCAGGCCATAGCTTGCGATGCACGACACCCCCCGGCGCAGTGGCTAGCGGTTCGCCGGGCGGAAAGAGACCATGCGTAGACCGAGACTGCATGCCGAGGCGCTTCCGTTCACCACGTGCGCCCCATGCCGTTCGGCTCAGAAAGATCTGATTTGACCAAATTTACCGACCTCGGCCTGGCCGAGCCGCTTCTCAAAGCGCTCGCCGCCGAAGGTTATGAGACGCCGACGCCGATCCAGGCGCAGGCGATCCCTTCCATTCGCGACGGCCGTGACCTGCTCGGCGCCGCCCAGACCGGCACCGGCAAGACGGCTGCGTTCTCGCTGCCCATGCTGCATCGGCTGATGAATCAGCCGCGGCGTATGCAGCCGCGCTCGGTCCGCGCCCTGATCCTGTCGCCGACGCGTGAGCTCTCGGCCCAGATCGAGGCCAGCATCCGCACCTACGCCCAGTTCACCTCGCTGAAGTCGACGGTGATCTTCGGTGGCGTACCGGTCGGCAAGCAGATCCGCGCGCTCGGCCAGCATGTCGATATCCTCGTCGCCACGCCCGGCCGCCTGCTCGACCTTGTCGACCAGCGCGCCGTCTCGCTGCGCGAGATCGAGTTTCTCGTCCTCGACGAGGCCGATCAGATGCTGGACCTCGGCTTCATCCATGCGCTGCGCAAGATCGCGACGCTGATCCCGAAGCAGCGCCAGACCCTGCTGTTCTCGGCGACCATGCCGAAGGCGATCCGCGAGATCGCCCAGGCCTATCTGACCGATCCGGTCGAGGTTGCGGTCGCGCCCGTCGCGACCACGGCCGAGAAGATCGAGCAGCGCGTCATCTTCACGGAAGCAGGCCAGAAGCCGGCCTTGCTGGCGAAGACCTTGAGCGTTCCCGAGATGGAGCGCGCCATCGTCTTCACCCGCACCAAGCACGGTGCCGACAAGGTCGTGCGCCAGCTGGAGCAGTCCGGCATCAAGTCCGCCGCGATCCATGGCAACAAGAGCCAGGGCCAGCGCGAGCGTGCGCTGGGTGCCTTCCGTGACGGCGAATTGCGCATCCTGGTCGCGACCGATATTGCCGCGCGCGGCATCGATGTCGACGGCATCAGCCATGTCGTCAATTTCGACCTGCCGAATGTGCCCGAGACCTATGTCCACCGCATCGGCCGCACCGCGCGCGCCGGCGCGTCGGGCCTCGCCATCGCCTTCTGCACGCCGGAAGAGCGCGGCGACCTCGCCGCGATCGAGAAGCTCACCAAGGTCGCGCTCACCCCGGTCGGCGACGTGCCGCATTGGGATGGCCGCACCCCGAAAAAGCCGCCGCAGAACCGCGGCGGCCGCGGCCAGGGCCGCCCACAGAACGGGCAGCAGCCGGGGCAGGGGCAGCGTCGCGACGGCCGGGGCGCTCAGTCCCATGGCCGTGGCGGCCAGCGCCAGGAGCAAGGCGAGCGCCAGCCTCAGCCGCATCGCGAGCCTCGCGCGAACCAGCCGCGCCAGCAGCAGGCTCGTCCGGAGCAGCAGCGCCATGAGCGTCCGGCCCAGCGCCAGGAGGCGGGCGGTGCACGAAAAGACACGGCTTCCGGCAAGGAAGGGCTTGGCGGCGTCGCGTTCTTGCAGCAAAGAACGGGACAACGACGCACCGGCGGCGGCGGGCGGCGCCCGAACTAACAGGCGCCGCAGCCGTTGGGGCCGAGTCCATGCGGGCTCGGTCCTGATGCCGAGGACAAGACGAAGGATCAGCGAATGGCGAAAGAAGAACTGCTCGAATTCGACGGCACCGTGGTCGAGGTCCTCCCGGACGGTAACTACCGGGTCAAGCTCGACAATGACCACGTCATCCTGGCCTATGCGGCCGGCAAGATGAAGAAGAACCGCATCCGCACCATCGCCGGCGACCGCGTCGTCGTCGAGATGTCGCCTTACGACCTCGACAGGGGCCGCATCAATTTCCGCCAGAAGACCGCCAGCCCCGGCCCGATGCCGCCGCGGCCGCAGAACTTCCGTCGGCGCTGACACCCATGCGCTTCAGCCGGCCCGAGCAGTTCTTCATCGCGGCCGGAATCGGGCTCGGCGCGCTTGCCTCGCTCGCGGTCAACACCGGCTGGATCGCCAAGGGTGGCAGCTTCCCGCCCTTCGTCTACGTGCTGCTGGCCCTCGCTCTGGTCGAGGTCATTGCCGGCTTTGCGACGAAGCAGCCGCCCGGCACTCTGTTCTCGATGCCCGCCCGCATCCTCGCCTTCGCCCTCGGCGTCGGCGTGCTGATCGTGCTGACGGGCGGGTTGGCTTGAGCCAAATGATTGATTTGCCCAAACCTACAAAGGGCGCTCATTCAAAGGGAGAGGCCGCGGTCTCTGTGGTCTCTGCCGTGATCGATAGTTTTTTGCCCGTTGTCGGGACAGCTATCGGCACGTTATTTAAAGAGCTGATACGGGCAAGGCTCGAAAAGGCTCAGGATATATTAATTGATACACTTCGTAGTGGTCGCATAGAAATCCTCAATGACAAGGATTTGGAAGAGTTCATACCCATTGCGTACCGTTTCGTAGAAGCTGCCCGCAGGGGTGAGAGATTAAATATCATCCGCTCTTACGCAAAGATTATTCAGGTTGATATTGAAGCTTCTCGCTTGAGGAGTGATGATTTTTTGAGCGTCGCTTCGGCTATGGAAGGGCTTGATGATCAAGCCTTGGCAGTTTTGGCTAAATATTGCAGGCTCAGTAGAAGTCATAATTTAGAAAAAATCTCTGAAATCGATCGAGAAATCAGAGATAATAGTCAGAAAGATATAGGATTGACGAGTTCTGAGATTTTGCAGCGGAGCGGGATTTTGCAGGGCAGGGGATTTTTATTGTCTTTTACGCCGAATGCTATGGGCGGATCGGATCAGGTGTTTTACCCTAGTAAGATGGCTCTTGATTTGCTCGATAAGCTGGAACGCTAGCGCTTCTCTGTACAAAAAAGCCCCGGCCGAAGCCGGGGCGTGAGGTGTTTTTACGTGGTGACAGGTACTACGAAGAAAACCGACGAAACTCAGTAGCCGCCCTTGGCCCAATATTGCGAGCCGGGGCTGACCAGAACCTGGCGCTGGCGCGTCGCATACTCGGCCGGCACGGTCTCATGCTCGACCCGCGAGGCGCTGACCATGACGCGGCGGCTGCGCTGGCCGTAGACGGCCGGGATGACGTCGTAGTCGACCGAGGCCGGCGAGACTTCAACGGTGCGCTGCTGGTAGCCGTATTGCGCGGGCACATGCACCCAGCAGCCGGTGGTCTGGCCATAGGCGTCGCGGGTGACTTCCCAGCGCTTGGTCGCCGGCGAGATCAGGACCTTCTCGGAGACGGTCCGGTACTGGGCGGGGATGTGGCGAGCGACGCGGCGCTTCGGCTGGAGCACAACCTGCTCGGTGACGGTGTCGTACTGGGCCGGGACGACCCGCGAGAAGGTGCGCTCGGGGCGCACGACATAGCTCTCGTCGACGGTGCCGTAGACCGGGGGGGTCGAGACCAGCTTGTAGCAGGAGCCGCTGCCGCAATTGCTGACCGGTGCCCGGTAGCAGGAGGAGCTGGTGCAGCCGCCGGCGAGCGCCGGAGCGGCGAGGCCCATCAGCGCCGTGGTAGCGAGAGCCGAAAGCGAAAGAAACCTGAACGTCATAGCTCACCCCAACCCTGCGTTGCGCAACGCTGCCGCTGCGTCGTTGGGGTAAGAAAGCCTGAGACGATCTATGAAGACAAGGTTAACTGCAAAACAAGGTAAAATTAACCAGTTTTACGCGGGCCGCCGCCGTCTTGTCGGCCACCGGAATATGCACGCCGATCCAGTATTCGGCCTGTTTTCGGGCCGGCCTGCGCATGGTCACGCAGCAGAACCGGCCCTCCCTGGAGGCGGCTTTCGACTCCGATCAGTCGATCGCGCCGCGCTTCATGCCGAAGCCTTCGATATAGCAGCTGCAAGGCGTGTTCGCCGGCGCCGGCCTGCTGGCCTCGCACGAGCCACGCGAGGTCACGCAGACATCGCTGAAGCGCTGGCGGTAGGGCCGCTCATAGCCATAGCGCGGGCGGTCATAGCCATAGGGCGGCGGCGGCCGGTCGTAGTCGTAGCGCGGCGCCGGCCGGTAATAGGGATCGTAATACTGAGCGTTCGCGCTGGTCGCGGAGGAGATCGCTGCGCCGACGAGGGCTGCGATCGCGAGGGTCCTGAACATCATGGCCGTTCTCCGGGCTTCCCTGGCCGGGGCTGGGACAGTTGATCCTCGGCACTCTAGGGCCGCATCGATGAACGCAGGCTGAGCGCGGTCAGCGGCTCAGCGCCTCGATGCTTGCGTCGATCGTGACGCACAGCCCGGCCGGGTCCCAGTCATATCGTACCTCCAGGCCTCGATGCGCTCTGATGGTGCGCTCGATCATGGTCGAGCCGAAGCCGCTGCGCACGGGTTGCGCCTCGATCGCCGGGCCGCCCGCTTCGCGCCAGAGAATTCGGCTGGCACGTTCGTCGCGATCCACCGTGACGGTCACCACTCCGGTCTGCGAGGACAATGCCCCGTACTTCACCGCGTTCGTCGCCAGTTCATGGACGATCAGGGCGATGCAGGTTGCTGCTTGCGGGCCAACCGGGCCGTCCTTGCCATCTATCCGGATTAGTTCGCCAGGGCCTTCCCGATAGGGCGCGAGCAGCCGGGAAAGCAGGTCGACGATGCCGCTCGCGGCATCGGTCCTGCTCCGGCCGACGAAGGCGTGGGCCCGGTGCAGCGCCGCCAGTCTCTCTTCGATCCTGGCGGCGAAAGCGCGGCTCTCCGGCTCGGAGCGGGCCGCCATCCGGACAAGGCTGCTGACCACCGCAAAGATATTGGCGATCCGGTGCGAGAGTTCGCGGGCGACGAGTTCGTATTGCTCCTCGGCCTGCTTGCGCGCGGTGACGTCGATATGAGCGCCCTGAAGCAGCAGTGCCGCACCATCGGCATCCCGCTCGATCTCCGCCTTGGCGAGGATCCAGCGTACTTGCCCATCGCTCGGCCGGATGATGCGATATTCGACCTCGTAATCGGTCGAGCGGCCGCGAACGGTCTCGAGAAAATGGCCGAGGGCACGGTCCCGGTCATCGGGGTGGATGCGCCGGACCCAGGCCTCGTGAGTCTCGTGAACCGCCTCCGGCGGCAGGCCGTGGACGACGAGATATTCGGGCGAGCGGGTATTGCGGAATTGGCCGCCGCGCAGGTCGACGGTCAAGCCGCCGATCTGTCCGATCTTCTGGACGCGGGCAAGTTCGGCTTCGCGGGCCGCAAGGCGTTGTTGAGCGTCCGACGACCCATCCCGATCCATACCAGACGCCTCTGCCCGCCGTTACGCGCAGAACTAAGGCAGGGACGCCGTGGATGCAAAGTCATTTGACAAGATCGTCCGGCCGCGGCGCTGCTTCAGCTGCCGGCCTTCATGCTCGCCGCCCAGTAGTCCTCGACCTGCCGGACCAGCGCCGGCGGCAGCGGGACATAGCCAAGAGCAGTGGCGTCGGCGGCGCCGCTTGCGAAGGACAGGCGGAAGAAGTCGAGCACCTCCTGCGTACGGCGCGTCCGTGGCTTCGGCACCAGAGCGAAGGTGGTGGCGACGATCGGATAGGCTCCCGCGCCCGGCGCGTCCGTCAGCATCAGCGAGAAATCCTTGGCCTTTGCCCACTCTGCGCTCGCCGCAGCCGCGGTGAAGCTCGCCTGGTCCGGCGTGACGAAGGCGCCGGCCTTGTTCTGCACCAGCGCATAGGCGAGGCCGGCACGCACGACCTGGCCGAATTCGGCATAGCCGATCGCGTTCTTGGTCGATTTCACCGCATCCGCCATGCCCTGGCTGCGCTGCGCGCCAATGCCGACGGGCCAGGGAACCTGCGTGTTGACGCCGACCTTGTCGCGCCATTCCGGGCTCGCCTTGGCGAGATAGTCGGTCCAGTTGAAGCTCGTGCCCGAGCCGTCGGCGCGGTAGATCACGTTGATCGGGGCATCCGGCAGTTTCAATTCGGGATTGACCGCCTTGATCGCCGGATCGGACCAGCGCTTGATCCTGCCCAGATAGATCTCGGCGAGGAGCGGGCCGGTGAAGCGGACCTGGCCGGGGCCGATACCGTCGAGGTTCACCACCGGGACGATGCCGCCCATCACGATCGGGAACTGGATCAGAGCCGAGCGCTGCAGTTCCTCGGAGGAGAGCGGGCGGTCGGAGGCGCCGAAATCGGCGGCGCGCTGGGTGACGCGAACCTCGCCGCCGAGCGAGCCGATCGGCTCGTAGTCGACGCCGATGTCGAGCGGGGTCATCTCGGCGCCGTCCGACTTCGCGATGCGGTAGGTCTGGGCCCACTTGCCGATGATCGGAAAAGCGAAGCTCGACCCCGCGCCGGTGATCGGCTCGGCATGGGCGGGCGCCACGAAACAGGCGAAAAGAACGCCGGCCGCAGCCAGCTTGACCAGGAGCTTCATGCGTCACCGTTCTGCCGAGCCTGCGGAGTGCCAAGATCAACGGGGTGACGCTAGGGCGGCGCGGTGACGGTGCGATGACGTGTACGGCCGGCAAACGAAAGGCCCCGCCGGTGTGGCTCGGCGGGGCCTTCCTTCAGCGGTCATGCCGGCTTTTCAGCCTGCGTCGACCGCGAACGGTCATTGCCAGGTCTGGCGGCCGTACCAGTCGTCGACATCGGTCCGGACCTTGTCCTTCTCGATGCCGTAGCGCTCCTGGATCTTGCCTTCGAGCTGGTCGCGCTTGCCGGCGATGACGTCGAGATCGTCATCGGTCAGCTTGCCCCACTGCTCCTTGACCTTGCCCTTGAGCTGCTTCCAGTTCCCTTCGACGCGGTTCCAGTCCATCGGACGCTCCTCGTGTTTGTGATGGGTGTGGTAAAGGAACGCGCTGGCGGCGGAATGGTTCGCGCAAAAGGCCCCGGAAATCGATGACGAGGGCTTCGGCCCGAAATCGGCAAACCGCTAAAATGCGAGCTAAATCCGTATCAGTCGGCCAAGGGCCTGCAGGTTAGGGAGGAGCACCACAGCCCAGAACAGGCCATGACATACTCATCGCAAGACATCGCGAACGCCCTCCTGCGGATCAAGGAGGATGGGTTCGTCCTCGACAACGACGCCTTCGGCTACGCCGCGATCAGATGGGACGCCCGCCGGCTCAAGCGCGATTTGCGCGAAGCCGGCTATGCCGGCGCCGACCTGATTCAAGGCCGGATGATGAACGAGGGCGAGTCGATCTGCTGGCTCTACAACCCCGAAGCGGTCGCCAAGGACAAGGTCGATCGCCTCGCGGCGGCACGGCACTCGGCGCTCTACGGAGAGTAGCTGTCGGCGGGGAGGGCCGCGCCTATCGCCCCCGCTGTATGCGGCCGGGCGTTCCGGCGTCCTGTTCGAGGACTGCGGCCTGGCCGTCATAGTCGCTCGCCATCGCCGTCAGGCGGGCCGCGCCCTCGCTGTCGCGGGCCGTATCGGCCCAGCGGCGGCACATCAACGCCTTCACGCGCAGGGCCTGAGCCTGCCGAACTCTGTCATGGTCCATGGCGGCGCTCCAACACACCAGATCACCACGCAGCTTGCGACCGTCAGGACCGAAAACGCTTCGATCGCGGGAGTGATCACGCGAGCCTGAAGCGCCTGAAACGGATTACCGTCCAAGCCGGCTTTTGGATGCACAGGCCGAAATCAGAAGCGTCGAGCTGCCGTGGTACAACTGCGTATCGTCTTCGGAGTTCACCTTACTATCTGATCGGGAAAGCACCACCGTATGTTGTCGGCAGCGTTAATGTCGAAATGCAGCAGTGATTGCCTCGCAGGTTAAGCATATTTCTTGACGAAGACTGGCGTGAATTGAAGCGCAGCGTAACTCGGCCTGAAGGAAATTGCCGACCGCTGTTTGAATAGCTAAAATCGGCACGGAGTGTACGAATATCGCTAACGATCAGGCGGTGAGCGTAATCGATCGGAGCGAACGCCGAGTATTACCTGTAACGCGAACATTAAAATGGCGGCGCGGGAACAGTCAAATGGCAGCAAGTTCGATTTCAAACGAGTTCGAGCTGCCGTGCCCGGAGGCGGGCAATGGCAGATGCGTGGGAGCTCGCTACTTCATCCCGGATAGTTGCTAAGGGGCGATAAGACTGCTCGATCGCTGACAGGAAACCAGATCGGTCAAACTCGTCCATAAGGGCGCTGAGCTCAGCAACGATCGCGGCCTCATGGTCCTGAAAAGTTCTCTCGGCTGCCAAGTTAGCGGCCTGAAGCCTTTCCTGGTGATCACGTGGATGGATGCCAGGGTCGACCTGCTCACGTGCACGCTCCGGCGGCCGGTCATCCAGTCGAGCCTTGACGCTATTGTACCGCTCGAAAAAATCGCTGGCACGTTTCACTGAACTCAAGATCGGCTTCCATAGGCCGACATCCGACCCCGCCCATCCTTCACGCCGCAGTTCAGTGATCAGTTCCAGAGATCTGCGAAAATTGCCGATTACCCCATCAAGATTGAGCGTATCTGACGCGACGGTGCTATTCGCCGTGCGGTCGATTCGACGGATTCCGCTTCTGAAACGAATACTAATCTCCTCGTCGCTATGGGCATTGAGACACCTGGCCAGTTCATTCCACATGAGTTGGTGGCGTCTTTGGAACTCCTGCACCTGATCCAAGCGCTTATCTGTGTCCTGCCGCTCGACGATCTGCATCTGCCGTTGAGCGATTACAGCGTGTTCTCGCATGACGCCCGCCTGCGATCCGAGCAGAATTACTTGCTTCCAGACGAAGTAGGCCGCAAACGCAGCGAGCGCAGCGCCTAGGCCACCGGCGATAAGGCTCTGGAAGTCGTTCAGAACTGCGGTTGCACATCGTGCTACCGTAACATTCGGTCTAGCAAGGCAGCCGTTAAAGCTAACGATAATTACCGCTAAAGCCGTAGCCATCACCATTGCGACAAGCAAGCCGGCGAACAGACTCGCGAGAATCTGTACGGTCAAGCGCGCTCGGCCAAAAGTGGGCCGAGAATGGTTCTTGCAATTGTGCATCCAAAAGCGCTCCTGACTTCCGAGCGACACCGACAGATTGGGATCAAAACAAAGATCTCTGCGGAGACTGCGGTACTGCCGATGGCGTTTCAGGCGCGGCCGTCGCCTGGTCATCATCTCCGACGCCGGTCTCTTGTTCGTACGGCCGTTGGTCAGATAAAGCGCCAGCTATGTCTGCCCGGGACGCAATTTGTAGAAGACGTGCCGGCCGATCGTGTCCATTTTTTTCAGCTTCCGCGCCCAGTATGGGCGGACATAGTCGGCGTGATAGTGCGTGGAGGCGCCGACCTCGGCCAGATAGGTCGTGCCGTCATAGACCTCGCGGGCGATGCGGACCGCGTCGCGCCAGGGGCCGGGCTCGGTGATGCGCAGCGATTTGCCCTCGCAGGCGAAGGTGAACTGGCAGGCGAGATGGCGGCTGGCGTTCTGGTAGACCGTACCGCAGACGCTGTTCGGGTAGAGCCCGCTCTTGACCCGGTTGAGCACCACCTGCGCCACCGCGGCGCGGCCCTGCTCGCCCTCCGAGCGCGCCTCGAAATAGACCGCTTCGGCCAGGCAACGCTGCTCCTTGGCCATGTTCTCGGGCGCGATCAGGCTGGTGTAGATCTGCTTCTCGGCGGGATCGACGGTGCGCAGGTCCGTGGGCGTCCCCGGCGTCGATTTCGCGACCCGGCTGCGCGATTTCGGCTCGGCCGCAACGGGCGCCATCTGCATCGGCGTCGTTGAGATGCCTGCCGCCATGCCGGCCACGGCGGTGGGTGTGCTGGAGGACTGGCCGAGCGCGGCGGGGACGGACGGCGTCGCGCCGTCAAGGTTCTCCGGATTCAGTTCGCCATGGCGCGGCGCGGCGCTACTCTTCGGCACCGCCATCGGCGAGGAATCCGACAGGGCCGGGTCGGTCATGCCCTCATCGCGCAGGAAAGGCTCGAAGCCGAGCGGCGGCTCCTCCGGGCTCTCCAGCGCCTCGAGCGAGAATCCGCCCGAGATCAGCCCGGGCTGCGTGTCGCCGAAGACCACGCTTTCGAGTTCGCCGGGCGGGCCGTTGCGGCTGACGGTCGGGCGCAAGGGAACGATTGGATCGCCCTTGCTGCTGCGGTCGACCTGCGGGAAGGCGCTGGCCGTACGCTTCATGTCCTCGCGCGGCTGGCGCGGATCGATCGCGAAGGTCCGCTCTGGCGTCTCGAAGGACAGGCGCGCCGGCTGGATCAGCCGGGCATAGGCGCGCTCCGGCATGTGGAAGGCGCTGGCGGCCACGAGCAGGGACGGGCCTTCCGCGAGATCGGAGAGCGCTCCGGGGGCGGTGCGTGGGATCAGCGAGCCGGGCGGGCCGAGGACATCAGGCTTCTGCCCGGCCGAGGCGGTGAAGGAGACCAGCATGCCGGCCGAGAGCGCCCAGGGGGCGACCGTCGCCAGCGCCCAGCGCAGCTTCTGCCAGCCCATTCGCTTCGATCGCCGACGCAGACGCAACTGACCTAGGCCCTCATGTCGAGAAGACGAAAGACGAGTGGCCGCGAATCCGATGATGCAAATTCGCGACAGTTGGATAATCCCTTGTCAGGGTTGAAGGGGGGTTAACGGCCGCCGGCTCGCTCCGGCGGCTCTCCGCCAAAAGACGGCTTTCGCGATCGACGATTCTTCCCTTATGCTGCGCCGCAACAAAGGGAGAGAGACATGAATGCCACCGCCCTCCAGGCTGATTCTGAAGCCAATGCCGTCGCGCTGATCGCCGCGGCGTTGCCGGGCTTCGAGATCTTGCTGGAGGAGGCGGTCGCCGCCGTCAGGCAAAAAGTGCTGGTCGACGGCCGGATTTCCTCGGCCAAGCTGGAGCAGGAGCAGCACGCCGCCCATGGCCTGTCCTGGCTCGCCACTTATGTAATGGCCCTGCGCGAGCTCAAGGCCTATGGCGAGCGCCTGCAGGCCGAGGATCGCTACGGTGCGATCGAGGATTACGCGATCCGCATCGGCGCCGGCGAATACGCCGCCCAGATCTTCGGCGGCATCCCGATGAGCCAGGGCGAGATCGTCCGCCTGCCGGCGCTCGGCCTATCCGCCAAGGCCGTCGCCGCCGCCTGCTCGGACGCGGCCGAGCAATTGATCGCCGAGGGCAATACGCCCGACAACCGCGCCCGTTTCGTCGCCCTGTTCAGCCAGAGCCAGGGCCTCGCCAGCGTCGGCGATCCCGGCCTCGACGAGACGCTCGAGGCGATCCGCTCGGAGATGCGCCGCTTCTGCGAGCAGCAGGTGACGCCGCATGCGCATGAATGGCACCTCGCCAACGAATACATCCCGCTGCCGGTGGTCGAGCAGATGGCCGAGCTCGGCGTCTTCGGCCTGACCATCCCCGAGGAATTCGGCGGCATGGGCCTGTCCAAGGTCTCGATGTGCGTCGTCTCCGAGGAGCTCTCGCGCGGCTATATCGGCGTCGGCTCGCTCGGCACCCGCTCCGAGATCGCGGCCGAATTGATCCTGAACGGCGGCACCGACGAGCAGAAGGCCTATTGGCTGCCGAAGATCGCCTCCGGTGAGATTCTCCCCACGGCCGTCTTCACCGAGCCGAACACCGGTTCCGATCTCGCTTCGCTGCGCACCAAGGCGGTGAAGGACGGTGAGGTCTGGAAGGTCTATGGCAACAAGACCTGGATCACCCATCCGGTCCGCGCCGACATCATGACGCTGCTGGTCCGCACCGATCCGGATGCGCCGGGCTATCGCGGCCTGTCCATGCTGATCGCCGAGAAGCCGCGCGGCACCGATGCCGAGCCGTTCCCGGTCGCGGGCCTGACCGGCGGCGAGATCGAGGTGCTCGGCTATCGCGGCATGAAGGAATACGAGCTTGCCTTCGACGGCTTCGAGGTGAAGGGAGAGAACCTGCTCGGCGGCGTCGAAGGCCAGGGCTTCAAGCAATTGATGCAGACCTTCGAGGCGGCCCGCATCCAGACCGCGGCGCGCGCGCTCGGCGTCGCGCAATCGGCCTTCGACCTCGGCCTGCGCTATGCGCAGGAGCGCATCCAGTTCGGCAAGCCGCTGATCGCCTTCCCGCGCGTCGCCGACAAGCTCGCCATGATGGCGGCCGAACTCGTCATCGCCCGCCAGCTCACCTATTTCGCCGCCCGTGAGAAGGATGCCGACCGGCGCTGTGACCTCGAGGCCGGCATGGCCAAGCTGCTGGGCGCCCGCGTCGCCTGGGCCGCGGCCGACAACGCCTTGCAGATCCATGGCGGCAACGGCTTTGCGCTGGAATACCCGGTCAGCCGCGTGCTCTGCGACGCCCGCATCCTCAACATCTTCGAGGGCGCGGCCGAGATCCAGGCGCAGGTGATCGCGCGGCGCTTGGTCGAGGGGTAGGGATTACCCCTCGTACTCGGCGTCGTTGCCGACGAGGAGATCCCGGATATTCTTCGGCACCGGATAGCCGTAGCCGTCGCCGGGCTTGCCCCATCTGAGCCGGCCGGAACGGTGATGATCGCTGGTATAGAGGTCGGTCCCGATCGCCTTGAGTGCCAGCAGCATCGCTTGCGTCGCATCGATGCCGTAGCCGAAGCCGCGGCGCGGGCCGTCGGGCCAGCCGATCTCATAAGCGTAAGACCAGTCGCGCTCGCCTTGGCGCGGAGTATCGATGGTGATTGGGACGGGGACGTCGCCGGACTCTGACGCGTAAGTCAGTATCCTCCGCAACATGCCAAGCCCTCACTTTCCTAAAGACTTGCCGCTGCCCGCGCCGCCTGGTCGTATTGGCCCGACAGCGAGCGCATCGCGGCGGCGATCTCCGACAGGCGGGCCGGGTCGATCCCGGTCGCCAGCACCGATTTCACCAGCAATTGCTCGCGGATCTGGGCGTAGCGCTTGCAGGCTTCCTCGCCCGCAGGCGTGATCGCGACGGTCTTCTCCTTGCCCTTGCGCCCGCTCTTGAGCAGCTTCAGCCGTTCGAGCTTCTTCAGCGAATAGTTGACCAGATGCGTGTCCTCGATGTTGAGGACGAGGCAGATGTCGGCGAGGCGCTTGGCCTTGCCGCGATGGTTGACGTTGTGCAGGACGAGCACGTCCATCGGCGTCAGCTCGGGGATGCCGGCGGCGGTCATGCCGCGCAGCATCCAGCGATGGAAGGCATGCACCGTCATCGTCAGCGCGAACTCGAACTCCGACAGCGCCGGCATCGCGCCGGAGGCGAGATGGCCGGAGGAGACGATCGGGCCGAGGTCGTCGGAAGGGTGCATGGTCGCGTTCACCGAAGGGCGCGGGGAACCCTCTCCTGTAAGGAGAGGGCAGAGTGAGGTGTAGACGATTGGACCAGCTCCGCGAGGCCTGACCGCGCGGTCAGGTTCCTGCCAACGTTTCCAGTCCGAACACCTCACCCCTCCCCCTCTCCTTTCAGGAGAGGGGTTCTGTTGTGGTTCCCGCACTGACGCGGGAGCCCGCCTTCACATCTTCTTGTAGGCGTCGACGATCGCTTGGCCGTCGGTGCCGGCCTTCTTCAGCCAGTCGGCGGTCAGGGTCTCGCCGGCCTTCTTGAAGCCGTCCTTGAGCGCCGGCGACGGGGCCTGCACCTTCATGCCCTTGGCCTTGAGCTGGTCGAGATACCAGTTGGTCTTCTCTTCCCACATCTTCCAGCCGCGCGCCTCGGCGTCGGCCGAGGCCTTGAGGATCGCGTCCTGCGTCGGCTTGTCGAGCGCGGCGAAAGCGGCCTTGTTGACGAAGGTCGCGTTCTTCGGGATCCAGGCCTGGACGTCGTAGAAATGCGTCAGCGTCTCCCAGGCCTTGGAATCGTAGCCGGTGCCGCCCGACGACATGAAGGAGTTGACCACGCCGGTCGCCAGCGCCTGCGGCAGCTCCGCCGCCTGGATGGTGACCGCCTGCATGCCGAGCAGCTCGCCGAGGCGGGTCGTGCCGACATTATAGGCCCGCCATTTCAGGCCCTTCATGTCCTCGATCGTGTTGATCTCCTTCTTGGCGTAGACGCCCTGCGGCGCCCAGGGGACCATGAACAGGAGCTTGATGCCCTGGCTGTCGAGCTTCTTCTCGACCGCCGCCTTCGAGGCCGCATAGAGCTTCTTCGACTCGGCGAAGGAGGTCGCCAGGAACGGCACGACGTCGATGCCGAAGACCGGGTCCTCGTTTTCGTGCAGCGACATCAGCACCTCGCCCATCTGGGCCTGGCCGGTCTGGACGGCGCGCTTGATCTCGGGTGCCTTGAATAGCGCGGCGTTGGCGTGGACGGTGATCGAGAGCTTGCCCCCGGTCGCGGTCTCGACGTCCTTGGCGAAGGTGGCGAGGTTCTCGCTGTGCGGGTTGTCGGCGGGATAGGCCGCCGGCAGGTTCCACTTGGCCTGGGCGAAGGCGGCCGGGGCGGCGAAGGCGAGCGTTCCGGCAGCTACGCCGGCAACGAGTAGGCCCTTGATGAAATCGCTGCGCTTCATGGTGTTCTCCGTTCCCTCTTGGTGGTGATTGCGCATCATTTCGGAAAGGCGAGTTCGGGCAGGACCATCACGATCTGCGGGAAGATCGTAATGATCGCCACCGCGGCGACCAGTAGAAAAAAGAAGGGCAGGGCGGCGAGCGCCACCGTGTTCGAATCCTTGCCCGACATGGTCTGCAGCACGAATAGGTTGAAGCCGACCGGCGGCGAGACCTCTGCCATCTCGACGATCAGCACCAGGAAGATGCCGAACCAGACCAGATCGAAGCCGGCGGCCTTAATCATCGGCAGCACGATCGCGGTGGTCAGCACGATCATCGAGATGCCGTCGAGCGCGGCGCCGAGGATGATGTACATCACGGTCAGCGCCGCGATCAGCGCATAGGGCGAGAGGTGCAGGCTATCGACCCAGGCGGCGAGCGCGGCCGGGATGCCGGTATAGGCCATCGAGGTCGACATGAACGAGGCGCCGGCAAGGATCAGCATGATCATGCAGGTGATCCGCGTCGTGCCCATTACGCTCTGCCAGAACGCCTCCTTGGTGAGCGAACCCGACCACCAGGCGATGCCGAATGAGCCGAGCACGCCCCAGGCAGCGCATTCCGTCGCCGTTGCCCAGCCGAGCAGCAGCGACAGGAAGACCAGCGCGATCAGCAGCATGCAGGGGATGAGATTGGCCGATTCCCTGAGCTTTTCGCGCAGACTCATCTTCGGCTCGGCCGGCGGCGCCTTGTCGGGGTGCAGCAGATGCCAGACGATGATGTAGCCGGAGTAGAGCGCCATCACCAGCAGGCCGGGCAGGAAGCCGGCGAGGAAGACCTGGATGATCGAGACGTTCGCAGCCACCGCGTAGACCACCATGGTGATCGAGGGCGGGATCAGGATGCCGAGCGTTCCGGCGCCGGCGAGCGAGCCTAGCGCGAGCTTCTCATCATAGCCTCGGCGCTTCAGCTCCGGCAGGGCGATCTTGGCGACGGTGGCGCAGGTCGCGGCCGAGGAGCCGGAGACCGAGCCGAAGATGCCGCAGGCCAGCACGTTGACGTGCATCAGCCGGCCCGGCAGCCAGTTCAGCCAGGGGGCGAGGCCGCGGAACATCTCTTCCGACAGCCGCGTGCGGTAGAGGATCTCGCCCATCCAGATGAAGAGCGGCAGGGCGGCGAGGGTCCAGGAGGCGCTGTTGCCCCAGATGGTCGTGGCAAGCACCGAACCCGCTGGGATGCCGCCGGCGACGAACTGCATCGCGACCCAGCCGCAGGCCATCAGCGAGATGGCGATCCAGACGCCGCCCGCGAGCAGCGCGGCGAGCAGGACGAGCAGCAGCGCGGAGATTTCGATCATCGCCATCGCTCAGACTCCGCTCGCCATGGCGCGCTCGACGATCTCCTCGTCGGATTGCGGCGGCGGCTTCTCATAGCGCGGCGGCTGGCCACGCAGCACGACATGGACGAACTCGTCGAGCATGGCGATGAACAGGATGACGAGGCCGCCGGAATAGCCGAGCTGCGGGATCCACATCGGCATGGCGACGACACCGCCGGCAATGTCGTTGAACTCGTAGGACTGCCAGGTCATCACCACGGCGTGCCAGGCGAAGAAACCGGCAAAGCCGAGGCCCAGCACCAGCGAGAACACCTCGAACAGCCAGCGCTTGCGGCCCTGGAAGCGGTCGATCAGGAGGCCGACCCGGATCATCTCGCCGGATTTGAAGGTGTGGGCGAGGCCGAGGAAAGCCATGGCCGCCATGCACCAGGAGGCGAAATCGTCGCCGGCAGGAATGTTGAAGCCGACTTCGCGGCCGATCGACAGCCCCATCATCAGGACGAGGATCGCGATCAGGAAGAGGCCGGCGGCGTAGCCGGCGAAGAGATAGAGCGTGTCGAGGAAGCGGCGGATCATGCGCGCGCCTCATGGCCATGCGTCGTCGCGCCCGGCTGCTCGGTCATGCGCAACGCGGCGGTTGCCAGGACTGGTCCCGTCATGAAAGCCTCCCCTGGATCGGTCCGGCCCCTCTGCCATGTCCCGATCGTGAAGCCGATCCTAATCGGCGAAATGAGCTTGTCAACGTTTCATCGACGATTTATCGATGAAACGTCAAAGAGCCACTATGGCCAAATAACGGGGGATCAGATGATGAGCGGCCGTTGGGACTTCTGGATCGACCGTGGCGGCACCTTCACCGACGTGATCGGCCGCGATCCTGCAGGCAAGCTTCATGCCCGCAAGCTGCTTTCCGAGAATCCCGGCGCCTATCGCGACGCCGCCGTCCAGGGCATCCGCGACCATCTCGGCCTGAAGCGCGGCGAGCCGATCCCGGCCGCGACGGTCGGCGAGGTCCGGATGGGCACCACGGTCGCGACCAATGCGCTGCTCGAGCGCAAGGGCGACCGCACCCTGCTCGTCACCACCAAGGGCTTCCGCGACGCGCTGCGCATCGGCTACCAGGCCCGGCCCGACATCTTCGCCAAGGAGATCATCAAGCCCGAGCAGCTTTACGACGCCGTGGTCGAGATCGAGGAGCGCGTGCTTGCCGACGGTTCGGTCGAGAAGGTCGCCGACGAGGCTGCGATCCGCGCCGCCTTGCAGGCTGAGTTCGATGCCGGTTTCCGCGCTGTCGCCATCGCCTTCATGCACGGCTACCGCTACCCGGCCCATGAGGAGCTCGCCGCCAGGATCGCCCGTGAGATCGGCTTCCCGCAGGTCTCGGTCAGCCATGAGGTCTCGCCGCTGATCAAGCTGGTCGGGCGCGGCGACACCGCCGTGGTCGACGCCTATCTCTCGCCGATCCTCGCCCGCTATGTCGCGCAGGTCTCGGAGGAGCTCGACATCGCCCGCACCGGCGCGCGGCTGATGTTCATGATGTCCTCGGGCGGCCTCACCGCTGCTGAATTGTTCCAGGGCAAGGATGCGATCCTCTCCGGCCCGGCCGGCGGCGTCGTCGGCCTCGCCGAAACCGGCCGCTCGGCCGGCTTCGACAAGGTCATCGGCTTCGACATGGGCGGTACCTCGACCGACGTCGCTCATTTCGACGGAGAGTATGAGCGCGCCTTCGAGACCGAGGTCGCCGGCGTGCGCATGCGCGCGCCCATGATGCTGATCCACACGGTCGCGGCCGGTGGCGGCTCGATCCTGCATTTCGATGGCTCGCGCTTCCGCGTCGGCCCCGATTCCGCCGGCGCCAATCCCGGCCCCGCCGCCTATCGCCGCGGCGGCCCGCTCGCCGTGACCGACGCCAACGTCATGGTCGGCAAGCTGATCCCGTCCTATTTCCCGGCGATCTTCGGCCCCGGCCAGGACCAGCCGCTCGATGTCGCGACGGTGCGCGAGAAATTCGCTGCGCTGGCGGCCGAGGTCGGTGATGGCCACTCGCCCGAGGAGGTTGCCGACGGCTTCGTCCAGATCGCCGTCGCCAACATGGCCGAGGCGATCAAGAAGATCTCGGTCCAGCGCGGCTACGACATCACCCGCTATGCGCTGAACTCCTTCGGCGGCGCCGGCGGCCAGCATGCCTGCCTCGTCGCCGACGCGCTCGGCATCAAGACGGTGCTGCTGCACCCGTTCTCCGGCCTGCTCTCGGCCTATGGCATGGGCCTGGCCGAGATCCGCGCCACCCGCACCGCGGCGCTCGACGTGCCCCTGGATGCCGAGGCCAAGGCCGCGATCGGCGCGCTGGCCGACAGGCTCGGCGCCGAGGCGAAGGGCGAAGTGGCAGGGCAGGGCGTGGCCGATGGCGATATCGCCATCCATGTCCGCGCCCATATCCGCTATGCCGGCACCGACACCGCGATCGCAACGCCCTTCGGCAGCCGCGCCGAGATGCAGGAGGCCTTCCAGGCGGCGCACAAGGCTCGCTTCGGCTTCATGGACGAGACCAAGGCGCTGGTGGTCGAGGCGGTCGAGGTCGAGGCCGTCGGTGGCGGCGCGCGCTTCGAGGAGGAAGCTGCCGCCGAGAACGCCGGCGAGCCCGAGGTTGCCGAGCGCACCCGCTTCTTCTCCAAGGGCCAGTGGCACGAGGCCGCGATCGTCCGGCGCGAGGCGATGGGGCGGGGGCAGGCCATCGCCGGCCCGGCGATCGTGATCGAGC
Organism: Methylobacterium sp.; assembly: GCA_013823325.1. Taxonomy (GTDB): domain Bacteria; phylum Pseudomonadota; class Alphaproteobacteria; order Rhizobiales; family Beijerinckiaceae; genus Allobosea; species Allobosea vestrisii. The sequence continues at coordinate 15,186 of PNLY01000043.1, read as the reverse complement.
CGAACCAGACCGTCGTGGTCGAGGACGGCTGGACCGCGAAGCTGACCGCCAAGGACCATCTCGTCCTGACCCGCAGCAAGGCGCTGGTGCAGCAGGCGGCGATCGGCACCAAGGCCGATCCGGTCATGCTCGAGATCTTCAACAACCTGTTCATGTCGATCGCCGAGCAGATGGGCGTGACGCTGCAGAACACCGCCTATTCCGTGAACATCAAGGAGCGGCTCGACTTCTCCTGCGCCGTCTTCGACCAGACCGGCGCGCTCGTCGCCAACGCCCCGCATATGCCGGTGCATCTCGGCTCGATGGATCGTTCGGTCGAGACGGTGATCTCGAACAATCCGGTGATCCGCCCGGGCGACGTCTATTGCCTCAACGCGCCCTATAATGGCGGCACGCACCTGCCCGACATCACGGTCTGCACCCCGGTCTTCGACAATGAGGACAAGAACATCCTGTTCTGGGTGGCGAGCCGCGGCCACCATGCCGATGTCGGCGGCACTGCGCCGGGCTCGATGTCGCCGCTCGCGACCAATATCGAGGAAGAGGGCGTCTATATCGACAACTTCAAAATCGTCGATCAGGGACGCTTCTGCGAGGAGGAACTGGTCAAGCTCCTGACCGGCGCGCGCTATCCCGTCCGCAACGTCGTCCAGAACGTCAACGACCTGAAGGCGCAGATCGCCGCCAATGAGAAGGGCGTTGCCGAGCTGCGCAAGATGATCCGCTCCTTCGGCCTCGACGTCGTCCAGGCCTATATGGGCCATGTCCAGGACAACGCCGCCGAGAGCGTCGCGCGCCTGCTCACCCGCCTGCACGACTCCGAGTTCACCTATCCGATGGACCAGGGCTGCGCGATCAAGGTGAAGATCACCATCGATCGCGAGAAGCGCGAGGCCACCGTCGACTTCACCGGCACCTCGCCGCAGCGGCCGGACAATTTCAATGCGCCGGCGCCGGTCACCCGCGCCGCCGTGCTCTATGTCTTCCGCGTGATGGTCGACGATGCGATCCCGATGAATGCCGGCTGCCTGCGGCCGATCAAGGTGATCGTGCCTGAGGGCTCGATGCTGGCGCCGCGCTATCCGGCCGCCGTCGTCGCAGGGAATGTCGAGGTCAGCCAGGCTGTGACCAACACGCTGTTCGGCGCGCTGGAGGCGATGTCGTCCTCGCAGGGCACGATGAACAACCTGACCTTCGGCAACGACCAGTACCAGTATTACGAGACGATCTGCTCGGGCTCGCCGGCCGGGCCGGGCTTCAACGGCACCTCGGGCGTCCACGTCCACATGACCAATTCGCGCCTGACCGATCCGGAGATCCTGGAGACGCGCTTCCCGGTCGTGCTGGAGGATTTCCACATCCGCGCCGGCTCGGGCGGCAAGGGCGAGTGGAACGCCGGCGACGGCACCAGCCGCACCATCCGCTTCCTCAAGACGATGGACTGCGCCATCCTCGCCTCGCACCGCAAGGTCCGCCCCTTCGGCATGAAGGGCGGCGAGCCCGGTGAGCTCGGCAGGACGCTGGTCCGGCGGCTGTCCGGGGAGATCGAGGAACTGAAGCCATCTGACCAGACGCTGCTCCAGGCCGGCGAAGCGGTCACCGTGATTACGCCGACGGCGGGGGGCTATGGAAAGCGCAAGGGCTGAGGCTTAGCTCTGGTCTTCGAGACGGAGAAAGACCATGCCCCAGACCTGGATGATCACCGGTGCCAATCGCGGCATCGGCCTGGCGTTGACGATGGAATTGCTACGGCGAGGCGACCATGTCGTCGCCGCGGCGCGCGACCCCTGGGGTGGGGCCCTGGGGGAGGTCGCCGGCGGGCAAGCGGGGACTCTGACCCCGCTCGAACTCGACGTCACCTCCGACAGCAGTGTCGCCGCGGCCAAGCAGGCCCTCGATGGCCGGCCGATCGACGTGCTCGTCAACAATGCCGGCGTCTACGGCCCGCGCGACCGGCAGTCGGCGCTCGACATGGACTTCAAGGCCTGGCGCGAAGTCTTCGAGGTCAACGTCTACGCCCCCTTGCGGGTGGCGCAGGCCTTCCTGCCCAATGTCGAGGCGGGCTCCGGCCGCAAGATCGTGACGATCTCGAGTCGCATGGGCTCGATCGGCAGCAATCCCTCCGGCGCCATCGCCTATCGCTCCTCGAAGGCGGCGGTGAACATGGTGATGGTCGGTTTCGGCAATGCGGTGCGCGACAGCGAGGTCGCGGTGCTGCTCTTCCATCCCGGCTGGGTCCGCACCGATATGGGCGGCGGCGGGGCCGATATCCCGCCGTCCGAGAGCGCGGCCGGGCTGATCGCGACGATCGACGCTTCCGGCATGCGCGACACCAACAGCTTCCGCAACTGGAAGGGCGCGGAGATCCCGTGGTGACCGCCTCGCCTTGACGCTCAGTTGCCGCGGGTCGAGGCGAGCCAGAGCCCGCCGCCGATCAGGAAGCCGCCGCTGAGCTTCGACATCAGCCGGACGCGCCGCTGCGACAGGAAGCGGCCGGCCCGGCCGGAGAGGATCGCATAGGCGCTATCGCTGACCGCGGCGAACAGCATCGCGATCGCACCCATGATCGCGATCTGGGTGGTGTAGTCGCGTGTCGGATCGAGGAATTGCGGGAAGAAGGCGCCGAAGAAGACCAGCGTCTTCGGGTTGCTGAGCGCCACCAGCAGCCCCTGCAGGAAGAAACCGCCGCGCGGCGGGCGCGCCTCGGCCGCGCCCTCGCCGATATCGCCGGCACTGCGATACATCTTCCAGCCCAGCCAGATCAGATAGGCGGCGCCGGCGAGCCTGACCCAGTCGAACCAATGGCCCATCGCCGCGATCACCGAGCTCAGGCCGACGCCGACGATCGCGATCATGATCGCGAGGCCCGCCTGCGTTCCTGCCATGTTGAGAAGCCCGGCGCGGCTACCATGCCTCAGGCTGTTGGCGATGATCAGCGTCACGGTCGGGCCGGGCACGATCACGATGACGAGGCAGGCGACGAGATAGGCGGCGAAGAGTTCGAGTGACATGGAATAGCCTCCGACGGCGGTCGCCTCGGAGGCGACGCGTCATTCCTCTCCTGTTTGCGCCAGCCTGTCGAGAGAGGGGCAGGGATGACGAAGGTAGACTTTCAGGTCGTCCCGCTGACGCCGGAGCACTGGCCGGCGCTGGAGGATCTCTTCGGCCCGCAAGGACCCTGCTATGGCTGCTGGTGCAATCATTTCCGCATGCCGCCGAAGTTGCGCAAGCCATTGCTGGGCGAGGGCGCGCGGCAACTTTTTGAGGACAGGGTGAGAACAGGGCTGCCGCCCGGAGTGCTCGCTTTTGCCGGCGAGGATGCTGTCGGCTGGCTGCAGATCGGGCCGCGGGCGCATGTGCCCGAGTGGAACAACCCGCGCCGGGCCTCGACGCCGCTGCCGGATGCGCCTGCCGAGGACGAGCGCAACTGGGCGGCCTCTTGCTTCTTCGTTCGTAGGGGCTTTCGCGGCAAGGGCGTCACGACGGCGCTGCTGGCTGGCGGGCTCGATTTCGCCCGGGCCAGCGGCGCCCGATTGGTCGAGGCCGCGCCGATGGCCAATGAGGCGAGGCGCAGCGCCGACGGGCTTTATGTCGGGCCGGAGAGCGTCTTCCAGCGTGCCGGGTTCGCTGAAGTCGCCAGGCAGAAGCCTGGCCGCCCGCTGATGCGGTTAGCATTCTGAATGCATGAGCATCCTCGAAGTGCTGTCAAGCTCAATATTTCAATTATTTTAGATAGTTAGCTGGCTCCGTTAACGGTCTGTTTGTCTCGCATTTGCGAAAGCTTTGCCCGCTGACGAAGCGGTGAAGACGATGCGGCCGTTCGGGCTTACTGCCAAGATCACTGTCCTGTTCGCGATCTTCGGGATCGCCGCTGCGCTTGGCCTTGCCAGCGCTGTCAGCGGCCTCGATTCCGTCCATGAGATCGACCGGGAGGCCTTCGCCGGGCAACAGCTCGCCAACAAGGCCGCGCTGCTGTCGAGCCGGGTCGCGCAGGCGTCGCTGCTCAGCCGCTTCGACGATGCGACCGAGCCGCGTGCGGTCGAGGCAGCGCTTGACCAGCTCGACGAGGCGATCGAGCTGGTCGATTCGGCGCGCGCCAATCTGATGTCGTCGCTGCCGGCCGGCCAGTTACAGGCCAACGCCTCGCTCGACCCGCGCATAAGAACCTTCATCGCCTTCCAGCGCGACATCGTCGATATCGGCCGGCGCGTCTCGCCCAAGGCGGCGCTGATCGAGGCTTCCGCCATCGAGGCGCGCGAGAATGTCCGCCAGATCATCATGGCGACGGCGCGTTTGCGCGACGATCTCGATCGTCAGGCCGGCCTCGCCGCCAGCCGCGCCGGCGATCTGGCGAAGCGGGTCCGGCTGCGCGTGATCCTGATCGCTGCCGGGTTGCCGCTGGCGGGCGGCCTGCTCGCGGTGCTGTTGTTGCGGACCTATCTGACCCGGCCGCTGCGCGTGCTGATGGAGACCATCGCCATGGTCACCTCCTCCGACCGGATCGTCGAAGTGCCTTACGCTAAGCGCCGCGACGAGATCGGACAGCTCGCCCGCACGGTGCGCACGCTGAGCGAGGTCCGCGCCACATTGGTCACCCGCGACGCCGAGGCCGATCTGGCGCAGCAGCTCCGGCAGGAGCGGACGGAAGAACTGCACCGGATTGCGCAGGAGTTCGAGGCCCGCATCGGCCGCCTGCTCGCCGATATCGGCCGGTTGAGCGAGGGGCTGCGTGCGGCGCTCGCCTCATCCGCCCTTCGAGCCGGCCAGATCTCGCACAGCGGCAACGCAGCCGCCGAGGCCGTCGCCGGAGCCGGCGACGAGGCCGAGCGCATCGCCGACGCCGCTGTGCGGCTGGAGGAGGTGGTCGAGCAGATCAATCGCGAGGTCCGGCGTGTCTCCGAGACCGCTAGCCTCGCGACCCGCGACGCCGCCGGCACGGTCGGCCTCGTCGGCCGGCTGACCGAGAACGCCGGCAAGATCCGCGACGTCGTCCAGCTGATCGAGGCGATCGCGCGCCAGACCAACCTGCTCGCGCTCAACGCCACGATCGAGGCGGCCCGCGCCGGCACGCATGGCCGCGGCTTCGCCATCGTCGCCAGCGAGGTCAAGGCGCTGGCGACGCAGACCGCCGATGCGACGGCCCAGATCTCGACCCGCATCGCGACCGTGGATGCGGCGCTGTCGCAGGCCGCGCAGGCGATCACCGGCATCGCCAGCCGCGCGGGTGCTGTCGAGCAGGCGAGCACCGAGATCTCGACCATGGTCGCCTCGCATACCGGCCTGCTGCAGGGGCTCGGCGAGACCATCGCGCGCATCTCGGTGGTCACCGGACAGGCGGCCAGCGCTGTCACGACGATCGCCAGCGCCGGTGTCCAGACCGCGTCCCATGCCGAACAGGGCGCGAGCGGCGCGCGCCAGCTCGATGAGCGCATCTCGGCCCTGCAGGCGGAGGCCGACGAGTTCGCCCGGCGCCTGCGCGCCGCCTGAACCCGCTTGCCTTGGCCGCCCGACTCGCGGCCTTGTGCGCCATGCCCAACAGCATCCGCATCACCCTATGAGCTGGTCGCCGCAGCAGGACGCGGCGCTCGCCGCCGTCGCCGACTGGCTGAAGGCCGGCTCGCCGCAGCTCTTCCGCCTGTTCGGCTATGCCGGCACGGGCAAGACCACGCTCGCCCGCCATATCGCCGAGGGCGTCGACGGCACCGTCGTCTTCGCCGCCTTCACCGGCAAGGCGGCGCTGGTCCTGCGCAACAAGGGCTGCGAGGGCGCGCAGACCATCCATTCGCTGATCTACCGCTCGCGCGGCGTCGACGAGGAGAGCCCGACCTTCGTGCTCAACCGCGAGAGTACGGCCGCCAAGGCCAAGCTGATCATCATCGACGAGTGCTCGATGGTCGACGAGGAGCTCGGCCGCGACCTGCTTTCCTTCGGCACGCCGGTGCTGGTGCTGGGCGACCCCGCCCAGCTGCCGCCGGTCAAGGGCGGCGGCTTCTTCACCGAGGCCGAGCCCGACGTGATGCTGACCGAGGTCCACCGCCAGGCGGCCGACAACCCGATCGTGCGCATGTCGATGATCGTGCGCGAGGGCGGGCGGCTCGAAATCGGCGACTATGGTGCCAGCCGGATCATCCGGCGCGCCGAGATCACGCCCGAGATCGTGCTCTCGGCCGATCAGGTGCTGGTCGGCCTCAACAAGACCCGCCGGCTCTACAATGCCCGCATGCGCCAGCTCATGGGCCATGTCGCCAATGTCCCGGCGGTCGGCGAGAAATTGGTCTGCCTGCGCAACGACAAGAGCAAGGGCCTGCTCAATGGCGGCGCCTGGATCGTGCAGGAGCTGAAGACCTCGAAGAAGGGGCTCGTCACCATGCGGGTGACGCCGGAGGACGACACCGGCGGCAAGCCGGTCAAGGTCTCGGTCATGCCGAACTTCTTCGATGGCACTGAGGACGAAGTGCCCTGGGAACTGCGCCGCCACACCGACGAGTTCACCTTCGGCTATGCGCTCACCGTGCATAAGGCTCAGGGCTCGCAATGGGACAACATCGTCATGTTCGACGAGGCCTTCGCCTTCCGCGAGCACAGGGCGCGCTGGCTCTATACCGGGCTGACCCGCGCGGCGGAGACGATCACGGTGGTGATGTAAGCTCAGCCAGCAAGCGAGCGCGTTCGAGGTCCTTGGGCCGGCCGAAGCCTGCGATGATGCGCCGGAGCTCGTCCCCCTCAGGGACATAGACGGTTGCCGCGCCGATGCGGATCGGCTGTCGCGTCAACGGCCGGACCGGATGCCAGGTATCGCCGACGCGATGCTCGAAGCCGGCCATGAGATCGACCGGCACGGGCGGGGCCGGCCATTTGGCCAGTATCTTCGACCGGAACAGCTGGTTCGGCGGCCCCTGACAAGGCTGGATGCCGAGAACCGGCAGGATCCGATGAGCATCCGCGACGCTGAGCAGGACATCGACATCGGCAACGGTGATGGGCTTGGCGCCATGCAGGGCTGCTGCGGCGCTGGCGATGATCCACCAGGGATCCCGCGTTTCCTTCATCATCGCCGCGACGGAACCGAGGGTCTCGACCAAGGGGGCAGGCAGGCTCATGGGCCGCTTATAGCAGTGCCAGAACCGTCACGGCGACCCCGCCAGACCGTCACGGTAGATTGGAATTGCGCCAAACGCTGCTGGCGCAGAAGAATTTTCTTGGTATGCGATGGTCCTGTGCTGGCCCCGGCAACGCATCGGAACCCGAGATGATCGCAGCTTCGACCTTTGACTTGCACATCGACCGCCGCGGCAGCAACTGCGCCAAATGGGACAAGATGGAAGCCATCTACGGCGTGCCGGCCTCCGAGGGCATCGCCATGTGGGTCGCGGACATGGACTTCCGCCCGCCGGCCTGCGTGCAGGCCGCGGTCGAGGCGATGGCCGCCCATGGCGTCTACGGCTATTTCGGTCACGAGAAGACGAACAGCGACGCCATCCGCTGGTGGATGCAGGAGCGCCATGGTTGGGAAGTCGCGCCGGAGGCGATCTTCACCACGCATGGGCTGGTCAACGGCACCGCGCTCTGCGTCGACGCCTATACCAAACCGGGCGATGGCGTCGTGCTGATGACGCCGGTCTATCACGCCTTCGCCCGCGTCATTAAGGCCGCTGGCCGCGAGGTCGTGGAGTGCCGGCTGGCGCAGCAGGACGGCCGCTATTTCCTCGACATCCCCGCCTGGGATGCGCAGATGACCGGCAAGGAGACAATGCTGATCCTGTGCTCGCCGCATAATCCGGGCGGGCGGGTCTGGAGCCGCGAGGAGCTCCGCCAGATCGCCGATTTCTGCGTCCGCCACGACCTCATCCTGGTCTCGGACGAGATCCACCATGATCTGGTCATGCCCGGCTACAAGCACACCGTCATGGCCAATGCCGCGCCGGAGATCGTCGACCGCCTGGTGATGATGACCGCGACGACCAAGACCTTCAACATCGCCGGCGCCCATGTCGGCAACGTCATCATCCCCGACGAGAAATTGCGCGCGCCGTTCCGCGCCCGCATGAACGCGCTCGGCATCTCCCCGAACTCCTTCGGCATGGAGATGTCGACGGCGGCCTACAGCAAGGAGGGCGCCGCCTGGGTCGATGCGCTGACCGCCTATCTCGACGGCAACCGCAAGCTCTTCGACGCGGCGATCAACGCCATCCCCGGCCTGCGCTCGATGCCGCTGGAAGCGACCTATCTCGCCTGGGTCGACTTCGCCGGCACCGGCATGGAGCCGAAGGATTTCATCACCCGTGTCGAGAAGCAGGCGAAGATCGCGGTGAACCATGGCGCGAGCTTCGGCGCCGGCGGCGACAATTTCCTGCGCTTCAATCTCGCCACCCAGCGCGCCGTCGTGGTCGAGGCCGCCGAGCGCCTGAAGCGGGCCTTCGCCGACCTTCAGTGAAGGCTGTGGCCTTCAGAAATGGGCGAGATAGCCGCCGTCGACCGGTAGCGTCACGCCGGTGACATAGGCCGCTTCCGGCGAGCACAGGAAGGCGACGGCGCCGACCAGCTCGTCGGGAACGCCCCAGCGCCCGATCGAGGTCCGCTGCGCCAGCATGCCGGCGATGCCGGGATCGGCGACGAGGCCGGCATTGGCCTGCGTCGCGAAGAAGCCGGGCGCGACGGCGTTGACCGTGATGCCGCGCGGGCCGAGTTCGGCCGCGAGCGCGCGGGTGAGCGCTTCGAGCCCGCCCTTGGTCGCGATGTAGCCGGGATCGCCGGCCCGCGCGATCGAGCCGGCGATCGAGGTGATGTTGACGATGCGCCCGCCATCCGGGATGTGCCGGGCAAGCCGCCGCACCAGGTCGAACGGCGCGACGAGATTGACCTCGAGCAGCGCCCGGAAGGCGGCACGGTCGAGCGCGTCGAGCGGCCTGCGGTCGCGCAGGCCGGCATTGTTGACGAGGATGTCGATACGGGAATGGCGCGCGACCAGCCCATCAAGCGCCGTTGCTGTTTCCTCCTCCTCGGCAAGGTCGGCGGCGAAGGTCGAGACCGCGAGCCCTTCCGCGGCCAATTCGGCGGCAGTGCTGTCGAGTGCGTCCTGGCTGCGGCCATGGATCACCACATGCGCGCCGCGCGTGGCGAGTCCTTTGGCGATCGCAAGCCCGAGGCCCTTACCGGCCCCGGTGACCAAGGCCGTTCGTCCGTTCAGATCAGTCATCGCCTCTCGCCGTCGGCCTTGCAGGCCTGCCGAACCTGCCATTCGTGACGTCCTATCGCGTCAGCACCGGCCCGGTCCATCACAGCCGCTGCGAGGTCGTGCCCTTGGCGATGATCGGGCCGGTCGGGCGTCCGATCGGCGAGCCGCTCGCCGGCTCCAGCGTGATCTCGAAGAGCTGGCCGTTGCCGAGCGGCAGGTTGTCGAGCCGCAGGGGCGTCGAGCGGGCGCGGTCGATCAGGCCGACCGAGCGCGGCCCGACGGCCCGGTCCCACAAGGTCCAGATTTCCAGCGCCTTGCCGGCCGGCACGTCGATGCTCTGCAACGGCAGCATCTCGACCCGGCCATCGGCGAAGGTGTTGACCACCGCGGCGGCGGCGTTGCCCTCGGTCAGCAGCACCGCGACCATCAGCGGCTGACGCTTGGCGCGATCGAGCGCGCCGAACAGGCCGATTACCAGCAGCACGGTCGCCAGGGCTCCGGCGAAGGCGGCGCCGCGCCAGACGAACAGGCTGTTCCACAAGTCGAGGAGGCGGCTGGAGGTTGCCAAGGCCGGGCGCGCGATCCCCGTCGAGGCGGCGGGCTTGATCACTCCGGCAATCCCGGCCTCGATACGGGACCAAAGCTCGGCTGGTGGCGTGATCGGCGTGGTCGTGGCGTCGAGCGCGGCGAAATGGCGTCGCCAGCGCTCGACCGCGCCCGCGAAGGCACCGTCCTGCTCCAGGCGGCGCTCGGCGGCGTCCCGTTCCTGGCCTTCGAGCAGGCCGAGGACATATTCGCCCGCGAGCGCGACGGCTTCCGGGGAGGCTGCATCGATGGCGGGGCTCATCCGAGGCACTCCTTCAGCGAGAGCAGCGAGCGGCGGATCCAGGATTTGACGGTGCCGAGCGGCAGCTTCATCCGCCCCGCGATCTCGCCATGGGTCAGGCCCTGGACGAAGGCGAGCAGCACGAGGCCGCGCCGCTGCGGCGAGAGCGTCTCCAGACACGCCCGCAGCGCGCTGGCGTCCGACAGCTTCGCCATCGCCGTCTCCGGATCATCCTCCTCGCTCGGCGTCTCCTCGGCGATCGGCGTGTCGCTCGTCTCGGTCCGCTTCTCGTCGCGCAGGATCGAGAGGGAGCGGTTGCGCAGGATCGCGTAGATCCAGGTCAGGCCGGCACCGCGCTCGGGATCGAAGCGGGCCGCATGCCGGAAGATCAGCACGAACGCGTCCTGCACCGCTTCCTCCGCCAGGGCCCGGCGCTTCAGGAGACGCTGCGCCACCCCGAGCATACGCGGCGACTCCGCCTGGTAGATGCGGCGGAGCGCGTTTTTGTCGCCGGCGGCGCAGGCGAGCAGCGCGGTCTCGATCTCGCCGAGCTGTCCAGGCTGCTTCACGTCGGTCGCCATCCATCTCCCCGGTTCCGGCCGCCCTCGCGAGAGCAGCGGCACATTGTTACGCGAAGGCCGCCGCCTTGGATGCAGGCGGCGGCTTTTATTTTTTCATGCGCATCCGCCCGGAACCGCCGCCGCTATCCGCCATGGGTGCCGCATCGCAGGAAGCGTCGGCCAGCCCTTTTGAGATTGCGACACGAACCGGAGGACATCACATGACCAAGGCTCGCAACCTGCTTCTCGCTCCCACCATGCTCAGCGCGGCTATTGCCGCGACCGCGGCCCAGGCCGGCACGCTCGCAGTGCTGACCGGCGACGATACGCTGACCATGGTCGATACCGCCACCCAGAAGGCCGGCAAGTCGATGAAGGTCAGCGGCCTTAACGGCAAGATCGCCGGCATCGACGTTCGCCCAGCCGACGGCATGCTCTACGCGCTCGCTACCGACGGCACGATCTACACGGTCGACAAGGCCGGCAAGGCGACGATGAAGTCGAAGATGGACACGGTGCTCGCCGCAAGCACCATGGCGACGGTCGACTTCAACCCGGCGGCCGACCGGCTGCGCGTCATCGGCTCGGATGGCACGAACCTGCGCGTCAATGTCGACGACGGCAAGACCACGGTCGACGGCAAGCTGAAATTCGCCGAGACCGACATGCACAAGGGCGAGACGCCGATGGTCGTCGCCGGCGCCTACAGCAATTCGGTCAAGGGCACCAAGGAGACGGCGCTCTACGACATCGACGGCAAGATCGGCGGCCTCCTGAAGCAGGCGCCGCCGAATGACGGTGTGCTCGGCGCGATCGGCAAGCTCGGCGTCACCCCGAAGGCGATCGCCTTCGACATCGAGACGGCCGCCGATGGCAGCAACACCGGCTGGCTGGTCGCCGATGGCGGCCTCTACAAGGTCGATCTCGCCACCGGCAAGGCCGCTATGGTCGGCAAGATAGCCGGGCTCAGCGCGGCGGTGCGCGATATTGCGGCGCTGCCGGCGATGTGAGCTGAACGCGTCGTTTGATTTGCGGAAGGCCGCCGTTCCCGAGCGGACGGCGGCCTTTCTCATTGTGGGAAGTAATTGAACGGGTGGTCGGGCTTTCGCCATAGTTGCAGTGGAGTCTGCTTAGGGCGACGCAGATGGCGGAGGCGAGGGCATGGCGGATTGGTCAGACCCGCGCTTGAGGACGTTGACCCTGCAACGCTTCGGCCTCGGCCAGAAGCCGGGGCAGGGCGTTATGCCGGGAGATGTCCGCGAGCGCCTGCTCGCCGACATTCGTCCTGAGGGCGCGCTGCAGCCGCGCGTCAGCTTCTCCGGCGCGGCGCCGATCGGCCGGGCGCTCTACGCTTTTGAGGATGAGGAACGCGCCGCCCGCGAGGCAAAGCGCGTCGCCGCCCAGCAGGCTGGCGGCCAGCAAGCGATGGGGCAGGGCGTTCAGGTCGCAGCCGCATCGCCCATGCCCGGGCAGCCGCAAGGCCCGATGGCCAAGCCGCCCCCGCCGGAGCCGCCCTTTCCGGCGAAGGTCTATCGCGAGGAAGCGGTGGCGCGCATCCAGGGCGCGCTCGAGGCAGAATTCGGTTTCGCCGAGCGAATGGTGCAGTTCTGGTCGAACCATTTCTGCGTCTCGGTCGCCAAGGGTAATTTCGTCCGCGCCATGGCCGGCGCCTTCGAGCGCGAGGCGATCCGCCCCAACATCTTCGGTCGTTTCGAGGACCTGCTGGTTGCGGTCGAGAGCCATCCGGCGATGCTCAACTTCCTCGACAACCAGCTCTCGATCGGCCCGGACTCGCGCGCCGGCAAGCGCCGTGGCCGCGGCCTCAACGAGAATCTCGCCCGCGAGATCATGGAGCTGCATACGCTCGGCGTCTCCGGTGGCTATACGCAGGCCGACGTCACTTCGCTGGCGCGGATCATCACCGGCTGGACGGTGGTCGGGCGTGACGCCCGGCTCGGCTTCCCCGGTTCCTTCGCCTTCAACCCCGGCCTGCACGATCCTGGCGGCCAGAAGCTGCTTGGCAAGGTCTACCGGCAGGAGGGCAAGGAGATGGGCCTGGCGGCGCTCGCCGATCTCACCCGCCATCCGAGCACGGCCAATTTCATCGCCCGCAAGCTCGCCCGCCATTTCGTCGCCGACGAGCCGCCGCAGGCGCTGGTCGCCGAGCTCGCCCGCAGCTTCCGCGAGACCGGAGGTGATCTTGCCGCGCTGTCGCGCACGCTGGTGACCTCGGAGCTTGCTGCGTCTGCACCCGCGACCAAGCTGCGCACGCCGCAGGAGTTCCTGGTGGCGTCGTTCCGTGCGCTTGGCCGCAGGCCGGATTTCGGCCAGATCGCCGGGCCGCTCGGCGTGATGGGCCAGCAGCTCTGGCAGCCTTCCGGACCGGACGGCTATCCCGACACGAACGCCGCCTGGGCGACGCCGGAGGGGATCAAGACCCGCATCGATGTCGCAGCCCAGCTCGGCCGGCAGGCGGCGGGCTCCGTCGCCGATCCGCGCGCACTGGTCGAGGAGGTGCTCGGCCCGCTCGCTTCGCCGCAGACCCGGCAGGCCGTGGCCCGGGCCGAGAGCAAGCCGCAGGCGCTCGCGCTGTTGCTGATGTCGCCCGAATTCCAGCGGAGGTGAGCATGGCCGCCGACGACGATGATTGCGAACGGATGACACCCTCGCGCCGAGCCGTGCTCGGCGCGGCCAGCGCGCTCTTCGCCTGGTCCTATATGCCGAAGTTTGCCCATGCGGCGGCAGGCTCGCGCGATTCCCGCTTCCTGCTGGTCGTGCTCCGCGGCGCGCTCGACGGGCTCTCGGCCGTGCCGCCGCTTGGCGACCCCGCCTATGCCGATCTGCGCGAGGGCATCGCGCTGGCGAAGGATGGCCCGGAGGCGGCGCTGCCGCTCGACGGCTTCTTCTATTTGCATCCGGCGATGCCGAACCTCGCGCGCCTCTATGCCGGCGGGCAGGCGGCGATCGTCCATGCCAGTGCTACCGGCTATCGCGAGCGCTCGCATTTCGACGGGCAGGACGTGCTGGAGAGCGGGCAGGGCGGCCCGGGCAAGACCGATTCAGGCTGGCTCAACCGGCTGATCGCCAGCCTGCCGCCGGGCGAGGCGGTCTCGCGCCATGGCGCGCTTGGCGTCGGCGTGGTCCCGCCGCTGGTGGTGCGCGGGCAGGCGCCGGTGCTCGGCTGGGCGCCGCCGCGCATGGCGCGGGCCGGCGCCGACCTGGTCCAGCGTCTCGGCGATCTCTATGGCGAGCGCGATCCCGCTTTGGCGCTGGTGCTGAAACGGGCGATCGAGACCGAATTGATCGCGTCGAAGCAGGGGGCCGAGCAGCCGCGTGGCGGCGGCGGGCCGGACAGCGCCGAAGGCATGAAGCGCATCGCCGAGGGTGCGGCGCGGTTGGTCGGCGCCGAGGACGGCCCGCGCATCGCCGCGCTGGCGTTCGAGGGCTGGGACACGCATGCCAATGAGGGCGGCGCCAAGGGCCGGCTTGCAACCCTGCTCGGCGGGCTCGACGGCGCGCTTGCGACCTTCGAAAACGGCCTGAAGCCCGTCTGGAAGGATACGGTCGTGATGGTGGTCACCGAGTTCGGCCGCACTGCCCGCGTCAACGGCACCGTCGGCACCGATCACGGCACCGGCACGGTCGCCTTCCTGGTCGGCGGCGCGGTCAAGGGCAGGCGGATGATCGTCGACTGGCCCGGGCTGAAGCTCGAGCAACTGCACGAGCAGCGCGACCTCAGGCCGACCACCGACATCCGCGCGGTTGCGAAGGGCGTCGTTGCCGACCTCTTCGGATTGTCGGGGCCGGTGCTGGCGGAGAGGGTGTTCCCCGGCACCGGCGGATTGGCACCGATGCAAGGGCTGATCGTTTAGCGCCCCTTCTCCCCTTGCGGGAGAAGGTGGCTCGGCGAAGCCGAGACGGATGAGGGGTCGCGCGACCTCTCAAGCTGCCATCTCGGATCGGCGCCAACTATCAAGGGCGGCGCGACCCCTCACCCCAACCCTCTCCCGCAGGGGGAGAGGGGGAGGGCGTGGTTCGCACGCTAAGGCTCAAGCCCAGGCGCGGCTCTTGAGCTTCTCCTCATAGGCGTCGATCTTGCTCGACTTCTCCATGGTGAGGCCGATGTCGTCGAGGCCGTTGAGCAGGCAGTGCTTGCGGAACGGATCGATCTCGAAGCGGACCTCGCCGCCGTCGGGGCCCTTGATGCTCTGATTGACCAGATCGACCGTCAGCGTCGCGTTCGAGCCGCGGTCGGCGTCGTCGAACAGCTTGTCGAGGTCTTCCTGGCTGACCACGATCGGCAGGATGCCGTTCTTGAAGCAGTTGTTGTAGAAGATGTCGGCGAAGCTGGTGGAGATCACGCAGCGGATGCCGAAGTCGAGCAGGGCCCAGGGCGCATGCTCGCGCGACGAGCCGCAGCCGAAATTGTCGCCGGCGACCAGGATCTCCGACTTGCGATAGGCCGGCTGGTTGAGGACGAAGTCGGGATTCTCCGAACCGTCCTCCTTGTAGCGCATCTCCGAGAACAGGGCGGTGCCGAGGCCGGTGCGCTTGATCGTCTTCAGATACTGCTTGGGGATGATCATGTCGGTGTCGACATTGATCACCTTCAGCGGGGCGGGGGT
>PNLY01000042.1 GCA_013823325.1 Methylobacterium sp. | reverse complement strand
AGTCGAAGAACGACTGAGCGCGACCGGCAGTGATCGGACCGAACTGGATGAAGGCCAGGTCAACCAGCGAAGCGGTCGAGTTGCCGAACGCATCGCCGAAGCGGGTCGGGCGATCGCTGGCGCGAGCGTTGCCGGGGCCGACGATGCCCTGGTTTCCGCCGTACGAGGTGGTGTTGTTGTAGAAGCTCGTGCTGTTGGTCAGCTCGTAGCGGAAGAAGGTGCGCAGCGTGCCATAGGCGGTCGCGGTGCGGGCGTCGATGTTCAGGCGACCGCGAGCGCGGGTGCCGTAGCTGTCGTTGGTGTCACCGAACCGCGAACCGACCGTATACTCGGCGCGGACGCGGCCGCCGACGCGCAGGCAGGTGTCGGTGCCCGGGATATAGAAGAAGCCTGCACCGTAGGCGGAGCAAACACGAACGTACTCGACGGGAGCGGCCTTCCGTGAGGGAAGGTCAGCAGCGCCGGCACTGGTGGCGACGGCGAAGGCCGCCGTAGCCATGCCCAATGCTGAAACGAAGCTCTTCATCAATGCCTCCAATTGAATTGGCCTATGCCGTGGCTGAGTCTTTTTGAATCAACCTGCATTATTGGTATTATTTTCGGGTATTTCAGACGGTGGAAATGTTCACATAACTGAATAGAGTCGCAATATGTTGCATAGCGAGCACATGTGACGTTATTCACTCCGAGAGAATGTGATAAAATTCACGTATCGATGTTCTAAACATACATTACGTTGCGATCTCATCGAATAAGCACTCGGTGAAAACCTGAGCTCAAGATAAGTCTTCACCTGAGACCAGCGCTTGTTCCGGCCCGAGCGGACAAACAAGGCCGGGCGACATGCGACGCTCAAAGACTGCGTGGGAGCAACGCGTAGGCAGACGATCTGTCGGTCCGGCATCAGCGGCCGGTCGGAACCGCAGCGTCGTTCGCAATCTCCGAAGCGGTCGCAGAGACATAGCGGCCGGCAGATGCACTGGCGGCGATCACCAGACGGACATCTGCACGCGTCACCGCATCGACTGAAGCCTCAGCGCCAACTGCGGCGCCACAGCACGAAGACGCCGCAGGCGGCCAATTGCGCCGCGACCAGCAGATAGGACCAGTCGAAGCTCGCCGTCCGGCTGGCGATGAAGGCGAAGATGAGAGGACCGCAGAACGAGCCGGTGAAGCCGAAAAGGTTCGCCGCCGAGGTGACGTCGCCGATCTGCGTCGGCGGCGCCAGCCGCGCCAGCTCGGCCATGTAGACCCCGTTCCAGCCCAGCGACGTCGCGCCGATGAACGCGACCGAGCAATACAGGGCCCATGACGGTCCCGCCGCCGACCAGACGAGCAGGATCACCGCGGCGCTCGCGGCGAGCAGGAGCAGGCCGAGCAGGAGCAGCCCCCGGCGCCAGCGATCCGCCAGCCATCCCAGGGCGATCCGCGAGACCGTGCTGGCAGCGAGCAGGACGGCCATGAAATAGCCGGCTTCCGCGAGGCTCTTGCCGTGCTGCGTCACCAGATAGGTCGCTGTGAAGGCCTGGACGCTGGTCTGGGCGACCGAGAACGAGATGCCCATGCCGGTGATCAGCGGCAGAGACGGGTGCGAGCGGATGACTTCGGCCGCGCGGCGCAGCGCCGAGGGCGACAGGAACATCCGGGCCCATTGCCGATTCGCAGGGCCCCTCTCCATATCGAGCCGCTTCTGGAACGGCTGCACCGCCAGCAGGCTGAGCAGGACGATCGCCGCGATCAGCCAGATCGTATGACTAAAACCCAGCGCGGCGACGGCCGGGGCCACCGAGACGCCGGCGATCGTTCCACCGAGGGGAACGCCGGCCTGCCGGATCGAGAAGATCAGGTTGCGATGGGTGGGCGGCGCCGTGCGCATCAGCATCGTGCTGCCCGCCGGATTGTTCGGCGCGGTGCCGAGGCCGAGCACGAGCGCACCGGCGAAGCCGAGAGCGGCAATCGGCTGCGATAGCAGGATCAGGCCGAGGCACATCGCCGCCAGGCCGATCTGCAAGGTCCGGATCGGGCCGTGATGGTCGAGCATCGGGCCGCCGCAGGCCAGGCACCAGCAAATGCCGATCGAGACGGCGGAGGAGACGTAGCCGATGCTCTCCGGCGGCAGGTTCCAGCGCTGCGTCAGGATCGGGCCAAGGAGCGGAACAGCTGCGGCAGCGAAGGAGCTGACGACCTGCACGAGGAGCGTCGCGCTCAAGGCGCTCCCCCACAAAGGCAGCTTCAACGCGATCCCCTCCCAGCGTCGTCACCGCGTGCTCCGGCCAGCGGACCGCCCTTCGACAGCGCCGTGCACGATTTCGGCCTATGCTGGTCTTCCGTGAATCTGCCGTTGCGGTCGAGGGCCAGGCACGCCTTGCCTGACCTGCAGGATTTGCATGCAATCGCTTCAGCATGGCTGTCGGCGATGGCCCGACAAGATCACTGCGCCCGAGCCAGAAAGGCTCGGGCGCTACAGATCTGCGACTAACGAGGCCGCGCCCCTGAGATCAGGCGGGCTCGCCGCCCTTGGGCTGGATCGGCTTGGCGGGCGGCTGAGCAGCCTGCTTGGCGGTCCTGCCTGCAGCGTCTCCGAGCGAGGCGGCGAGAAGCGCCTGGGTCGGGTCGGCGCCCTTGAAACCGGCCTGGGACAGGATCTCGTCGAGGATCGGCTTCTGGGCGGTGAAGCTCAGCAGCTGGCTGGCGAGATCGCCCATCGGGTTGCCGTTCGGCTCGCCCGCGCCGCCGCCGAGCGCGCCGGCCAGCCCGCCGGCGCTGAAGATGCGGATGTCGGAGATCTTCTCGATCGGCTTCATCGCCTGCGCCAGCGCCTGCGGCACGATCTCGACACGCGCCTTCGCCAGCTCGAAATCGATGATGTTGGCGGCGAGCGCGTTGCGCGCCTCGTTCTTGGCGCGCTCGGCCCGGGCCTGCGCCTCGCCGAGCTCGATCACGCCGGTAGCGCGGATCTTGGCCGCCTCCGCTTCCGCCTCGGCCTGGATCTTCACGGCGGCGGCGAGGTCCTCGGCCGCCTGGCGCTCGGCCTCGGCCTTGACGGTGACCGCGGTCGCCTGCTGCTCGGCCTCCTTGCGGGCGTCGATCACCGCGATGCGCTTGGCGCGCTCGGCGATCTCGACGTCGCGGGCGGTGGTCACCTGCTCCTCGGCGGTGATGGCGCTCGCCTTGGCGGCGTCGGCCCTTGCTCGCGCAGCCTGCTCCTCCTCGGTCTTGTGGGCGACGGCGATGGCCGCCTCGATCCGGGCGGTCTCGGTGATCTTGCGCGCCTCGGCCTCGCGCTCGGCAATGCCGCGCTCGGCGGCGATGCGGGCGGACTCGCGGGCCTGGCGCGCTTCGGAATCGCGCTCGGCGATGCCGCGCTCGGTTTCCAGGCGTGCCGTCTCCTCGGCCAGGCGCGCGAGCTGCTCGGCCTTGGCCGCCTCGGCCCGGGTCTCGGCGGTCTTGTTGGCAATGTCGCGCTCCTGCGTCAGCTCGGCATCGCGCTGCTCGCGCTCGATGGTCAGGCGCCTGAGCGAGGCTTCGCGGTCCTTGGTCGCGATCTCGACCTCGTTGTCCCTGACGATCTGGTTGCGCTCGCGCTTGCGCTCCTCGGTGATCTTGGTGAGCGCGGTCAGGCCTTCTGCATCGAAGGTGTTGTTCGGGTTGAAATGCTTGATGTCGGTCTGGTCGAGCCTTGTCAGCGAGACCGATTCCAGTTCGAGCCCGTTCGACTGCAGGTCATGCGCAACCGCCGCCTGCACCGACTTCACGAATTCGGCGCGCTGTTCCTGCAGATCGCGCAGCGACATGGTCGCCGCGACCGAGCGCAGGCCGTCGACGAACTTTGCCTCGACCAGCGCCTTGAGGGCGTCGGCGTCGTTGGTCCTGTCGCCCAGGGTCTGGGCGGCGAGCGCGATGTTCTCCGCATCCGGCTTCACCCGGACATAGAACTCGGCGGTGATGTCGGCCCGCATCCGGTCCTTGGTGATCAGCGACTCGTTCTCGGCGCGCTTGACCTCGAGGCGCAGCGTGCTGAGCGAAACCCAGGAATAGGAATGGAAGATCGGCAGGATGACAGAGCCGCCGTCGAGCACGACCTTCTTGCCGCCGAGTCCGGTGCGGACATAGGCCTTGTCGCGCGTCGCCCGCGTGTAGAGCGACGTCATGATGATGCCGATGACGACGATCGCCGCGACGATCACGCCGGCGATGATGCCCAGAGAAATGAAGTCCATGGTCAGCCCCTGCTGGAGTCAACGCTGCCGAGTTCCTGCGGCGCGGGAATGGCTTGGAACAGACCGTCCGAGCCGTCGACGATCACGACGACAGCCCCGGTCTCGATACGGTGGCCCGGCGCGGCCTTCGCGCGCAGGGTGTGGATGTTGTCGTAGCGGTCCTTCACACGCACCGCGCCGGGATGGCCCTGGTCGAGCGGTCCGATCGTGACGGTGCCGACGAGGCCGATGAAATCGGCCTGGCTCAACGCATTGGTCTCGTCGCGCGGGATCACCCTGGCGATGCCGCGGCTGAGCCAGCGGGTCACGGGCAGGGCGGGCCCCAGCGCGAGCGGCACCGCTGCGATGGCAGGCAGAGGGCGCAGCAGGCCGGCCGCGAGCCCCTGGATAGCGAAGCCGAAGACGGCGAAGGCCGAGAGCAGGATGACGGCGAGCACCAGGATCGGCACGCCGCCTGCGTTCAGCCAGGACATCCAGCCGCCGAGCAGGCCGGCCTCGTGGCCGTCCGGGCCGTGATGGCCGATGCTGTCGTCGAGCAGGCCGGAGGCCGAGAGCCCGAGCAGGACCGAGACCAGCTCGACCAGCCCGAGTCCGACCACCACCAGGAGCGCCACCCAGAAGGGCGCGGTGCCCGGCTGGATGATCGAGTCCATCAGCGCTGGCCTTCGCGGAAGGCCTTGAGCCGCGCCTCGATCTCATCCTCGCGCTGCATCCGGCCGAGCTCCTCGACCTCGGCCGAACCCTGGGCGGGCTTGGCCGGAACGCCCGTCACCCGCTCCACCGCCGCCAGCGCCGCGGCGAGGCGCTGGTCGTTGCGCTGCGAGGGCGTCGCCGCGGCGGGAGCGGCCCGCTCGGCGCGCTTGGCGTCGTCGAGCCGTTTCATCGCGTCGGCGCGGGCCGAGGCGATGCTGCGCAAGGTCGCCTCGGCCTCTGCGGTTTCCCCCGCATTCTCGGCGATCGCCTTGGCGAGGGCGTTGCGCTGCGCTTCCAGGTCGATCTGGAGGCCGGTGGCCGCCCGGGCGAGGTCCTCGCGGCCCTTCTCCAGGCCGGTCCGGATCTTCGCGTCGAGGTCGCGGATCTCAGCGTCGAGGTCCTCCGCCTTGGCCTTCAGGCGATGGCCGGCCGCGATCGCCACGCCGAGCGCCGCACGGGCCTCCTCGGCGATCTTCTCGATCTCGCGCACGGCCTGCTGGGCGATGGCGGTGGGATTGGCCCCCTCGGCGGCATCGACCGCATTGTTGACCACGCCGGCGATGACGCGCCCGAGGCGGGCGAGGATACCTTCATTGGACATGGTGGTCTCCTTCTGGGAATGGAGGCCGGCCTGGACGCCGACCAGGACGTTGATCGACGTGCCGCTGAAGCACAAACGGGCTTCGGCAAAATCATCCCAACCGCCGCGATACCCATCCACCGAATAGGGGATGACGACGCGGCCACCGATGGTGGCGATGCTCAGGCTGTCGGGGCCCTTGACCGAGAACAGCTTGGAATCGAGCGGGATGTCGTCGATGGGGGCGCCGACCGCGCGCTTGCTGTGGTCGCGCAAGGCGAGCGTCGCCATGCGCGATGGCAGGCCGGTGCGGGCCCGGATTTCCTCATAGGCTTCCTCGTGAAGCGCGACGAGATTGGCGCCTTTGGTGCCGTCGAGGATCGCCAGGGCCTGACGATAGGCGACAAGCGTTCCATGGAGCGCCTCGCGGTCCTCGGGAGCTGGCGACAGAACCAGCGCCATGGTGGTGTGCGGCTTTCCGACCATACCGATAGTATAAAGCACTTCTTTAGTGCTTTCAAGAGCCGCTGGTTGCGCTGCCGCAGAAGGCCCTATTGCCGGTTGCTGCGCGGCGCCCCTGACGAGGAGCCCGGGCGAGCAAGCCGGTTGTCAGACAGCCAGGGCCGTCAGCAGGCGCGTGCGGTCGTCCTCGTCCTCGGCATCCCCGCTCAGCACGATCCGCCCGCGCTCGATCACGACGAAGCGGTCGGTCACCGAGAGCGCCTCGTGCACGTTCTGCTCGACCAGCAGCACGATGCAGCCGCGCTCGCGCAATTCGCGCACGATGGCAAAGACCTCGGCGACGATCATCGGCGCCAGTCCCTCGCTGGGCTCGTCGACCAGCACCAGCCTGGGCTCGCCGACCAGCACGCGCGCCATGGCGAGCATCTGCTGCTCGCCGCCCGACAGCGTCGTGCCGAGCTGGCGGCGGCGCTCGCCGAGGCGCGGAAAGCGGTCGTAGATCTGGTCGATGGCGGCGCGCTCGGCCTTGGCTGCCCGGCCGCGCACCTGCAGCAGGCCGAGCTGCAGGTTCTCCTCGACGGTGAGGCCGGGAAAGATGCGCCGGTCCTCGGGCACCAGCCCGACGCCGGAGAGGCAGATCCGGTCGGGCGCGAGCCCGTTCAGGGCTTGGCCGCCGAGCGTGATCGCGCCCTCGCTCGGTTTCACCCAACCGGCGATCGTCTTGAGCAGCGTCGTCTTGCCGACGCCGTTGCGGCCGAAGATGCCGATCACCTCGCCGGGCGCCGCCGAAAGGTCGATTCCCTGGATGACGTGGCTCAGGCCGTAATGGCTGTGCAGTCCGTTGATCGCGAGCATGTCAGTGATGTCCGAAATAGGCGGCCTGCACCGCCGGGTCGGCCCGCACCATGGCGGGCGGTCCCTCGGCGAGCTTGCGGCCCTGATGCATGACGACGACATGGTCCGAGAGGTCCATGACGAGCCCGATATCGTGCTCGATCAGCAGCACGCTGACATCGCGGCTGAGTTCGCGCACCAGCTTCGCGGTGTCGGCCGTGTCGGCATGGCTCATGCCCTGCGTCGGCTCGTCGAGCAGCAGGATCTTCGGCTCCGATGCCAGGCAGACCGCGATCTCGAGCCGGCGCTGGTCGCCATGCGAGAGATTTCCGGCGAGTTCGTCGCGCTTGTGGCCGAGCTGGAAGCGCTCGAGCATCTCGCCGGTCTTGGCGAGCGCCCGGGTCGAGCGGCCGAGCGGGAGGAAAGCGCGCGCCGTCGGCTCCAGCACTTGCGCCGCCATGCGCAGGTTCTCGGCCACCGTCAGCTCGAAGAACAGGTTGGTGATCTGGAACGAGCGCGACAGCCCGGCCGCCTTGGTGCGCGCCGGCGAGGCGCCGGTCATGTCGACGCCGTCGATCAGGAGCTGGCCGGATTTCGGCTTGAGCGCCCCGCTGATCAGGTTGAACAGCGTCGACTTGCCGGCGCCATTCGGCCCGATCACGGTGGTGATCCGGTTGCGCTCTGCACTGAAGCTCACCTTGTCGACCGCCTTCAGGCCGCCAAAGGCGATGCCCAGCTCGCGGATTTCGAGGACGGGACCGCTCATGGCTTGGCACTTCCCGCTTCGAGCCGGGCCGGGGCGAAAGACGGCGCGGCCGGCTTTTGCGCACCGGCGAGCAGGCGCTGCTCGATGCGCGGCCGGATGAAGCCGACCAGCCCCTTGGGCAGGAACATCACGCAGACCATGAAGATCAGGCCGATCACGATGAGATGGTGCTCGGTCCAGCTGCCGATGATCGACTTCAGCAGGACGAGTAGCACCGAGCCGTAGATCGCGCCGATCAGCGTGCCGACACCGCCGAGGATGACCGAGATCACCGCATTGCCGGACGTCACGAAGAACATCAGCTCCGGCGAGACGAAGCCGCGCAGCATCGGATAGAGCGCGCCCGAAAGCCCGGCGATCAGCCCGGCCAGCACATAGGAGAACATCCGCGCCCGCCAGACCGAATAGCCGAGGAAGGGCACGCGCTTCTCATTCGCCTTGAGCGCCGTCAGCACCCGCCCGAACGGCGTGTCGAGCAGATAGGCGGTGATTCCGTACAGTCCCATGATGATCGCCAGCACGACCAGGAAGAAGCCGACCGGATTGCCGGCCGAGACCGAGACCGGGCCGAAGCCGATCTCGATGACGGGGATGCCGATCATGCCGTCGGAGGCGCCGAGCTCGCGGGTGTTGTAGACGACCTTGGCGACGACCTGCGCCAGCCCGAAGGTGATCAGCGCGAAATAGACGCCGCGCACCCGGTTGGCGATCAGGCCGCCGACGATCGAGGCGATCAGCGTCGCCCCGCCCGCCGCCGCCATGGCGAGCCAGAAGGACGGCACCTTCAGCAGGGTCAGCGCCGAGACATAGGCGCCGATGCCGAAATAGAGCGCCTGTCCCAGCGAGAGCGCGCCGGAATAGCCGAGCAGCAGGTCAACAGAGAGGGCGAGGCCGGCGAAGATCAGCGCCTCCGTGCCGAGGCGAAGGTAGAAGGTGTCGCCGCTGGCGGCGCCGATCGCGGCGAGCGCTAGCGCTGCCGTGACGAGGACAAGGGCGAGCAGATGGCTCGCGCGCATCGACAATGTCAGCCGGTCACGCATGGCCGAGCCTCCCGAACAGGCCCTGCGGGCGGAAAACGAGGAAGGCGACCATGGTCCCGAACACGATCGGATCGGTCCAGACCGGCGAGATCACCAGGCTGGCCAGCGCCTGCACCTGCGTCAGCAGCAGGCCGGCGACGACCGCGCCCCAGATCGAGCCCATGCCGCCGACGATGACGACGGTGAAGGCGAGCAGGATGAAGTCGCGCCCCATGGTCGGGAACACCGAATAGATCGGCGCGAGCAGGACGCCGGCAAGACCTGCGAGCGCCACGCCGAAGGCGAAGGTGCCGGCATAGACCAGCGCCACCGGCACGCCGAGCGAGGCCGCCATATTGCGGTCGAAGGCGGCCGCCCGCACCATCGCGCCGAGACGGGTACGATAGACGACATAGGCGACGCCGTTGACGATCGCCGCGCCTACTACGATCAGGAAGAGCCGGTAGTTCGGCACGATGATGCCGGCGAGTTCGGTCGCGCCCGGAATGGGCGTCGGCGGACGCTGGGTGTTGGGGCCGAAGGCGACCTTGAGCAGGTCCTCGACCACGAGCGCGAGGCCGAAGGTGACGAGCAGCGTGGTGACGTGCCGATCCCGGCTGTCGAAGACCGGCCGGATCAGCAGGCGCTCGGCCGCCATGCCGAGTGGCACCATCAGGACCGGCACCAGCACGAGCAGGAACCAGAAGCTGATCCCGGCCGCACCCAGCGCGAGGGCCGCATAGGCGCCGATGGCGTAGAACTCGCCATGGCTCATGTTGATGACGTCGAGCATGCCGAAGATGATCGTCAGCCCGAGGGCGACCAGCACCACGGCGACCCCGAGCGCGAGCCCGTTGACGACCTGCGGCGCCAGCACGAATTGGAGGTAGTCGAGGGCATTCATGTCATGTGCTTTCGCGAGGGCGGTGTGACCCCTCCCATGTGAAGGGAGGGGTCGGCGCCTGTCCTCAGAA
This sequence comes from Methylobacterium sp., assembly GCA_013823325.1. Classification (GTDB taxonomy): domain Bacteria; phylum Pseudomonadota; class Alphaproteobacteria; order Rhizobiales; family Beijerinckiaceae; genus Allobosea; species Allobosea vestrisii. Next base: position 35,842 of record PNLY01000042.1, on the reverse strand, counting down.
CCTTGTGCAGGCGTCGGGGCCGATCGCCTTGTCGGCGTCGACCTTGTCGATGATGTCGAACTTGCCCTTGGCGACGCGCACCACATACATCGGCTGCATCGCCTGGTGATCGCCGGCGCGGATGGTCTTGGCGCCCTGCGGAGTCTGCCAGCTCAGCCCGCGCAGCGCCTCGCGCACCTTGTCGGTCTCGGTCGAGCCCGCCTTCTCGACGGCGGCCTTGTAGGCGAAGAGCAGGCCGTAGCTGTCGGCGCCGTAGAGATCGGGATCGGCCTTGTTGGCCGCGCGGAAGGCTGCGACGAACGCCTTGTTCTCCGGTGTGTCGATCTGCGGGGAATAGCCGACGCCGGTGGCGAAGCCCTCGGCGGCCTGGCCGATCGCGCCGATGTTCTGCGAGGTCACGGTGCCGGAGGCGCCGACGACCTGCAGGTTGGTGAGCAGGCCGAAATCCTGCAGCTGGGTCAGCAGCCTGACCGTGTCGTTGCCGGCGACGGAGGTGTAGAGCACCTGCGGCCGTGAAGCGCGAATCTGGCCGAAATACTGGGTGTAGTCCTTGGAATCGAGCGGCGCGAACACCTCGCCGCCGGTCGGCGCACCGGATTTCTCAGCGCTGCTCTTGAAAGCGGCGACGGTCGAGCGGCCCATCTCATAGTCGGGGCCGAGATAATAGACCTTGGCCTTCGGCTTCTCCTTGGCGAGCCAGGCGGCGAGCGCGACCGATTGCTGCTCGGCGCGCGCGTTCACGCGGAACATGTTCGGCGAGCATTTGTCGGTGGTGATCGAGTCGGCGAAGGAGACCGTCGTCGCCGCGAGCTTGGCGTTGCGCTCGGCCAGCTGGGCGACAGCGAGCGTCGAACCGGAATTGACCGTGCCGGTGAGGAAGTCGACCTTCTCGACCTGGAACAGCTTCTCGGCCTTCTGCACGGCGACGGCCGGGTTGGCCTCCTCGTCCTCGAAGACCAGGCTGACCTGCCTGCCGGCGATGCCGCCCCCTGCGTTGATCTCCTTGGCGGCGAGCTCCAGGCCCCAGCGCACCTGCTGGCCGATCGGGGTATAGGTGCCCGAGAGCGGCGTGACGACGCCGATCTTGATCGGGCCGCTCTGAGCGAGCGCACCGTCGGTGAGCGCCGTCGCAGCGAGCAGCCCGGCGGCGACAGTGAGATATCCGGTCGTCTTCATGGTCGTTCCCTCGGTTCTGGTTGTTGTTCTACGGTGTCGGTCGGGCGAACCCGCACGGGCATGCCCGTGCGGGTCATTTGCCGGCTCATCGGCCGGTGAACTGCGGCGCGCGCTTGGCGTGGAAGGCCTCGACGCCTTCGCGGAAATCGTCGGACTGGCGCAGGCGGCTATAGCAGTGCCCTTCCAGCTCGATCGCGATCGCCAGCGTCGAATCCTCGGTGTCGTTGAGCAGCTTCTTGGCGGTGCGCTGGGCGATCGGCGAGAAGGAGCGCAGCTCGTCGACCAGCCGGTCGGTCGCGGCCTCGAGCTCGGCATCGGGCACGCATTCGGTGGCGATGCCCCAGTCGAGCGCCTGCTTGCCGGAGATGCGCTTGGAGCGCATCACGATGTCCTTGGTCCGGGTGATGCCGACGATCTTCTGCAGGCGAGCCGAGCCGCCCGAGCCGGGGATCTGCCCCAGCTTCTGCTCCGGCAGCGCGTATTGGCAGGTCTCAGAGACGATCCGGAAATCGCAGGCGAGCGAGATCTCGAAGCCGACGCCGAAGGTGTAGCCGCGATTGGCGACGATCACCGGCTTGGAGCAGCGCGCCGGCGCGGCGATGTTCCAGGCGAGCTTGGAGACATGCTCGGGCGAGGCCTCCAGGAAGCCCTTGATATAGCCGCCGGAGGAGAAGTGCTCGCCGACGGCCCGCAGCACGATGATGCGCACGCGATCGTCCTCGTCGAGCGCCTCGAACACCTTGCGCAGCTGGTCGCGCTGAGCCATCGCGACCGTGTTCATCGGCGGCCGGTCGAGGATGATGTCGGCGCGCTCGCGGGCAGGATCGATCTCGACGCGGAAGCCGTCGAGGCCGGTGAGGCTGGCGTGGATCGGGGTGACTGCGTTCATGGCTGTGGCTCTCGATTTCAGGGTTGGGGTTATTCGGCGGCGAGGTCGGGTCGCTCGGGCTCGTACTCGCCGGCGACGAGCTGGCGGCGCAGCAGCTTGCCGACCGGTGATTTCGGGATCGCCTTGACGAACTCGTAGCGGCGCGGACGCTTGAAATTGGCGAGGCCGGAGAGCTTGCAGTGCCGGTCGAGCTCCTCGGCTGATACGGCCGAGGCGCGCTGCACGAAGGCGACGACGATCTTGCCCCAGCGCTCGTCGGGCAGGCCGACCACGGCCACCTCCGACACGGCCGGATGCAGCGACAGGCAGCTCTCGATATCGACCGGCGAGACGTTCTCGCCGCCGGTGATGATCATGTCGTCGACGCGGCCGGTGACGAAGAGGTCCCCGTCCTCGTCGAAATAGCCGGTGTCGCCGGTGAAGTACCAACCGTCGCGCAGCGACTTGGCGTCGGCTTCGGGCCGGCGCCAGTAGCCTTCGAAGGCCTCGTCGCTGGCGGCGAGGGCGATGATCTCGCCTTCCTCGCCGGGGCGAGCGAGCTCCGCAGCCGAGACCGCGCCAAGCCGCACCACGCGGATGAGCTGGTTGAGCCCCGCCTTGCCGGCGCAGCCCGGCTTCGCCGCGGCATTCTGGTCGATGGTGAAGGTGTAGATTTCCGACGAGCCGTAGTGGTTGACGAAGAGCTCGGGCCTGAACGCCTCGGTCAGCCTGCCGAGCAGACCGTCGGTCATCGGCGCGCCGGCGAAGCCAAGCTTGCGGACCGAGGAGACGTCGCTCACGGCAAAGCGCGGGTGATGGACGACGTCGTGATAGAGCGTCGGCACGAGATAGAGATTGCTGACGCGCTCGGCCTCGATCAGCTCCAGCGCCCGCGCCGCATCGAAGCGCGGCAGGCAGACGAAGCTGCCGCCGATCAGCGACATCGCCAGCAGCGAGCGCACCCCCATCGTGTGATAGAGCGGCATGACGCCGAGCGTGCATTCGCCGCTGCCGTAGAGGTTCTGCGCGACATGGGCGAGCGCGGCCATGCGCTCGGCCCGGTGCCGTCGTGGCACGCCCTTCGGCTTGGCCGTGGTGCCGGAGGTGTAGAGCATCAGCGACCAGTCTTCGGCGCCGGCGCGGGGCGTCGCGGTCGGCGCCTCCACGGCGATCATCTCACCGAAGCTGAAGTCTGCAGGCCCGGCATCGCTGCCGACCGCGATCCGCGGCAGGCCGGCGGCAAGCGCGCTCTCGGCCATGGCGTCGGCGGAGACGGCTTCGAAGGCGATCGCTTTGGCGCCGGCATTCTCCAGCACGAAGTCGATCTCGTCCGGCTTCGCCCGCCAGTTGATCGGCGTCATGATCAGACCGGCGAACTGGCAGGCCCAATGCAGGCTCGCCGCCTCCCAGCGGTTCTGCATGATGGTGACGAAATGGTCGCCGGGCTTGAGCCCGATGCCGTCGAAGGCGGCGACGAGCGAGGAGATCCGCGCCAGCCATTGCGCATAGCTCAGGCGGACCTCGCCATCGACGATGGCGAGTGCGTCGGGGGTACGCGCCACGCTGGCGGTGAAGCTGGTCCCGAGGTCAAACATCGAGGGGCTCCGCGGCAGTGGACTGAGATGCCTGGCGCAGCAGGGCAGCGGCCTCGCGAGCGGCGGCGATGATCGGGGTGTAGCCGGTGCAGCGGCAGAGATGCCCGCCGACGACCTCGCGCAGCGCCTGCTCGCTCGGCTCCGGCTGCTCGCGCAGGAAGGCCTCGAGCGAGATCAGGATGCCGGCGGTGCAGAAGCCGCACTGCAATGCGTGGTGGCGCCGGAAGGCGGCCTGCAGCACCGAGAGGCGGTCCTGTGCCGGCGCCAGCCCCTCGACCGTGGTGACCTCCCGGCCTTCGAGCTGGACGGCGAGCGTCAGGCAGGCGCGCGCCGGCGCCCCGTCGATCAGGACGGTGCAGGCGCCGCAGACGCCGTGCTCGCAGCCGACATGGGTGCCGGTCGCGCCAAGGCCGTGACGCAGCGCGTCGGTCGCGAGCAGGCGTGGCTCGGCCTCGACCGCGACGGGCTTGCCGTTCAGCGTGAAGCCGACGCGGTGGCGGTGGGCGGCGCTCAGGCGAGGCATCGGCCGGCCTCCTCGATCGTGCGGCGGCCGAGCGTGCGGACGAGGTCGCGGCGCAGCCTGGCGCTGGCGTGCAGGTCCTCGCGAGCGTCGAGCTCCCAGGCGAAGGCGTTGAGCGCGTCGTCCAGCGCCGAACCGTCCAGGCGCGGCCAGCTCCGGCGCTCAGGCTTGTCGGCGACACCGGCGACCGCGAGATGAATCTGCCCGGCCTCGACCATCGCCGCACAGCCGACGATGGCGAAGTCGCCATGCCGGCGCGCCACCTCCTCGAAGGCATAGCCGGTGCCGGGCCGGGCAGCCGGAAAGGCCACGGCCTCGATCAGCTCGTCATCGGCCTTCTGCGTCACCATCATGCCGGAGAAGAAGTCGGCCGCCTTGAGCACCCGGCGCTTGCGGCGCGAGCGCAGGCGGATCTCACCATCGAGCGCGACCAGGCAGAGCGGGATTTCGGCGCTGGGATCGGCATGCGCGGCCGAGCCGCAGACCGTTCCGCGCGCCCGGGTCTGGTAGTGACCGAGCCAGGGCAAGGCGGCAGCCAGCAGCGGCTGTTCGCTCGCCAGGCCCGGCCGCTGCAACAGCGCCGCCTGCCGAACGCCGCCCGGCACCACGATCATCCCGCTCTCGCGCCGGACCTCACCGAGCCCGGCGACGCCCATGATGTCGACGAGCAGAGCGGGCTTGGCGAGCCGCATGTTCAGCATCGGCAATAGCGACTGGCCGCCGGCGATGATGCGCGCCTCGGAGCCATGTTCGGCGAGTGCCGCCAGGGCCTCGTCGAGGCTGCCGGCGCGCAGATAGTCGAAGGGCGCGGGCTTCATGCGCGCCTCCCGAACAGGCGGGCGAGCAGGCCGGGTTTGCCGGGCGACGCCTTGCGCGCCAGCGCCGCGAAGAACTGGCCGATGATCGCCTTGGCCGCGCCGTCGAGCAGGCGCCCGCCGATCGCCGCGACCTTGCCGCCGACTGCGGCCTCATAGGCGTAGCCGATCATGGTGCCGCCGGCTCCGTCCGGCGTCAGCGTCACGCGGCCGGAACCGCCACCGGTGCCGAGCGCACCGGAGAGCGAGCCGGTCAATGTCGCGGCCTGGGGCTCATCGAGGTCTTCGAGCCTGATCTCGGCCTTGTAGCGTCCCTTCACCGGGCCGACACCGAGGGTGACGTCGGCCTTGAAATGCGTCTCGGAGAGCTTCTGCACGCCGTGGCAGCCGGGAATGATCGAGGCCAGCGTGTCGACGTCGAGCAGCATCGCCCAGATCGCCTCGGGCGCGGCGCCAACCCTGGCCTCACCTTCGCCGCGCAGGCTGCGATCGCCCTGCCTCGCGGCAGGCGCTGCGGCGCGGCTCGCCGCCGGCCGCGCCTGTTCAGGCCCCGCGGCGAGTGCCGCAAGCCTGGCGGGTGTCAGCGGCAGGCTGATCTCGGAGGCCCCGAGCGCATCCGCGACCGCATTTGCCAGGCAGACCGGCGTCGACATGCAGTTGCCCTCGCCGACCCCCTTGGTGCCGAGCGGCGTGAAGGGCGAGGGCGTCTCGATGTGCAGGATCTCGATATCCGGCGTCTCGGTCGCGGTCGGCAGCAGATAGTCGGCGAAGGTGCCGGTCAGGAAGGCGCCGTCCTCGGCATAGGCGAGCTCCTCGTAGAAGGTCGCGCCGAGGGCCTGGGCGAAGCCGCCGCGGATCTGGCCCTCGACCATGCCGGGATGCAGCACCCGCCCGCAGTCATGCATGGTGACGTAGCGGTCGATCCGGACCTTGCCGCTGCTCGGATCGACCTCGACGCTGGCCATGTCGAAGATGAAGCCATGGCAGAGCGAGGAATTGATCTCGTCGCCCTCGCTCGGCGCAGTGAGCTGCGGCGGCGTCCAGAAGGCGGTCTCGCGGATCGTCTGGTCGACGCCATCGGGCAACAGCGCCGGCGACCAGTGGCAGAGCGCCGCGATCCGCCCGAACGGGATGGTCTTGTCCGGGTTGCCCTTGGCGAAGACCGCGCCGCCGGCAAAGCCGATCTGCCCGGGCTCGGCCTCGAGCTGGTCCGCAGCGATCAAGGCGAGCTTGTCGCGCAGGCGGGTCGCAGCGAGATGGGCGGCCCCGGCCACCGCCGCGGCAAAGCGGCTGGAATAGTTGCCGGAGGCGATCGACCATGCGTCCTTGCCGGTGTCGAGATCGGCGACGACCCTGATGTCGCGATGCGGCAGGCCGAAGATGTCGGCGACGACCTGCGCCAGCACGGTGCGATGGCCCTGGCCCTGCGGCGTCGAGGCGACATGGACGCTGACCGAACCGACCGGGTCGATCGAGACCGTCGCCGTCGCCTGCGCGCCGTTCTTCGGCCCGGCCTTGCGCCGCTCCTCGGCGGTCAGCACGGTGGTGATGTAGCCCATATTGGAGACGCTGGGCTCGACCGCCGCGGCGAAGCCGATGCCGTAGTGCCTGCCGGCGGCCCGCGCTGCGTTGCGGCGCTGTTCGAGCTCGGCGAGACGGCCGGCGACGGCCTGCTCGACCGCGGTCTGGTAGTCACCGGAATCGTAGAGCGCGCCGGTCGCGGTGCGATACGGGAAGGCGCCGGCCGGGATCAGGTTGCGGCGGATGACGTCGAGCGGATCGAGCCGCAACTCGACGGCGATGCGCTGCATCAGCCGCTCCAGCGCGAAATAGACCTGCGGGCCGCCGAAGCCGCGCACCAGCCCGGTCGGCGCCTTGTTGGTCAGCACCACGCGGTTGCGCATCGCGACATGCCGGATGTCGTAGGCGCCGGTCATGTTGCCGTGCATCCGGTAGAGCGTGGCCGGCTCCGGCGCACGAGGATAGGCGCCGCAATCCTCGATCTGGTCCCAGTCGAGCGCGCTGATCCGCCCCTGCGCCGACACGGCCGCCTTGAGCGTGGTGACACGGTTGGTCGCCGCCACCGCCGCGCCGAGATGCTCGAGCCGGTCCTCGATCCATTTCACCGGTCGCCCGGCGATCCGCGCAGCGACGCCGATCAGGACGGCATAGGGCGCGACGCCCTGCTTGACGCCGAAGCTGCCGCCGGAGTCCGGCGGCATGCGCAAACGCAGGCGGTTGCCGGGAACCTTCAGCGCCCGCGCCAGCACGGTATGGATGCTGAACGGGCCCTGGAAATTGGCGAGGATGTCGTAGACGCCCTCATGCGGATCGTACTCGGCGACGACGCCGAAGGTCTCCATCGGCGCGCCGGTATTGCGCGGATAGGCGATGCTGACCGAGATCGTGTGCGCGGCTGCGGCGAAGGCGGGCTCGGGCTCGCCATAGCGGAAGCGGCGATCGCTGACGAGATTGGCGCCGGCCTTCTCGTGCAGGACGGGCGCCTCCTCCGCCATGCTGGCGACGGGATCGACGATCGCCGGCAGCGGCTTGTACGCGATTTCGATCGCATCCAGCGCATCCTCGGCGAGATAGCGGTTCTCGGCGACCGCGATCGCGACGGGCTCGCCGACATAGCGCACGCGCTCGACCGCCATCGGCCAGTTCTCGGCGGCGATCTTCAGTCCGGCGACCATCGGCGTGGTCAGCCTGGCAAGATCGCGTCCCGTGACGATCGCCACCACGCCCGGTAGCGCGGCGGCGGCCCCGGTCCCGATCGAGAGGATGTCGGCATGGGCGTGCGGCGAGCGCAGGATCGCGGCGTGCAGCGTGCCCGGCCTGGTGCCGAGGTCATCGATGAAACGTCCGCGACCGGTCAGCAGGGCAGCGTCCTCGACGCGCTCCACGGACTGGCCCGTCCAGGAAATGGTTTCAGCCTTCACCGGCGTTCGGCTCCCGTGAGGCGCTCTTACGGAGGCGCCTCACGGGAAGGTTCGGTCATCGGCCGGCCAGGTTCGATCCCGCTCAGTCTCGGAACTTACCGAATAGTCTCAAATTCGAAGAAAATGCCTCAGCGACCCAGCCGCGCCACGCTGCGGAACTCGCTCGGCGCCACCGAGCAATGGTCGCGGAAGAAGCGCGTGAAGTGCGCCGGCGCGCTGAAGCCAAGCCGGTCGCCGATCGCGCTGAAGCTCTCCTCGCCGTCGACGACGGCGCCGACCGCGAGCTCGACCTTCAGCACATTGAGAAAGACATGCGGCGTCACGCCGGTCGAAGTCTCGAACATCCTGAAGAAATGTGCCCGCGACAGGCCGGCCTCGCTGGCCAGCCGCTCGATCGAAAGCGACGCGGCGGGATTGGAGCGCATCAGTGAAATCGCCCGGCGCACCCGGAAATCGACCGCATTCGAGCGCGCGATCTCACGCAGCGAGGCGCCGATCGAGCGCCAAGGCGTGAAGCGCTCGATCACGGCGATCATCAGCTCGGAGAGCAACTCCTCCTGCCGGCGGTTGGCGCCGGGCTCGTGCACCATCTCGGCGGCGAGATCGAGCGCGGTCTGGCGGATATAGGCGCTGACTTCGCCGGCGGAGTGCTCGAAGAAGCCGGGCGAGCCACTCGCCGCCCAGTTCGGCCGGAAGCTGCGCAGCCACTCCGGCTCGATATAGAGCGCCAGGATCAGCGCGTTCTTGCGGGAGGGATCGTGGACGTAGGCATGCGTCTCCCACGCATTGACCAGCACGGCGAGATCGTCGGTCAGCGGCGCGACATGGTCCCCGACCAGGAACTGCGTGTCGTCGCCGTCGACCTTGAGCAGGACATGGCAATGCGGATGCGCGTGCCGGACGAGGCTGCGATCCATGTCGAGCAGCGCCACCCGGCCGAAAGCTCCGTGCGCGATGCGCAGGGCATCCGACATGCCGTTTCCTCACCCAGTATCGTGTCGTCGGGCGGCCAGCCGCCAGAGGCCGGGATATTGGACGGCAGCCGGCCGTCTTTCAAGGCAGCCGAACCGACCGCTTTGTCGCGGGTGGTACAGGACTCAGACCCAGCCGCCGTCGACGACATAATGCTGGTTGGTGCAGGCGCCTGCCTCCTCCGAGGCGAAGAACAAGGTCGCGCGGGCGATATCCTCGGGCACCAGGCGGCGCTTCAGGCATTGGCGGCGCATCAGCTCGGCCTCGCTCTCTGGCGTCAGCCACAGGTCGATTTGGCGCTGCGTCATGATCCAGCCCGGCGCGATCGCGTTGACGCGGATGTTGTGCTCGCCGAAATCGCGCGCCAGCGAACGCGTCAGCCCGAGCACGGCCGATTTCGCCGCCGTATAGGCCGGCATTCCGCCCTGGCCGATCATCCAGGAGGTCGAGCCGAAATTGACGATCGCGCCGCCCTTCTTCGCGATCATGTCGGGCAGCACCGCCTGCGCCGCGAAGAACTGGTGCTTCAGGTTCACCGCCATGCGCTCGTCCCAGTATTCGGGCGTGACCTCGAGCGCGTCATGGCGCTGGTCGTGCGCCGCGTTGTTGATGAGGATGTCGACCGGTCCGAGCGCAGCCCGGATCGCGGCGATCGCCTGGCGCAGCGCCGTGATGTCGGTCAGGTCGGCGCGCTCGAAATGGACACTCGCGCCAGCGGCAACGAGTTCCGCCGCAATGGCGCGGGACTCCGCCTCCTTGAGATCGATGAAGCCGACCTTCGCGCCCTGCCGGACAAAGGCACGGACGATCGCCTCGCCGATCCCCGAGCCGCCGCCCGTGACCAGCACCACTTTGCCCGCGAGATCGGGATAAATCGCACCTGCCAAGACCGCCTCCCTCGTCATCGCCACGCATAAGCTACGGCGTCCGGATTTGACTAGCATCAGAATTTGAGTTGCGCACCTCAAATTCTGAGGTTAGCGTTCTCGTCAATCAACGGCCCGCCAGCGGCCGAAACTCGGGAGGAACTCATGGCTCGTTTCAAAGGCCTGCTCGTCAGCGCCGTCGCCCTCGCCTTCAGCGCAGGCGCGGCCGTCGCTCAGACCACGGTCAAGTGGCTGCATATCGAGGCCAACCCGGTGGTGGTGAAGCTCTGGGAAGAGGTGGCGCGCGATTTCGAGGCGAAGAACCCCGGCGTGAAGGTCGAGATGCAATATCTCGAAAACGAGGCCTACAAGGCCAAGGCGCCGACGCTGCTGCAGTCGAGGGACAGGCCGCACGTCATCTACAGCTGGGCCGGCGGCGTGCTGAAGTCGCAGGTCGAGGCCGGCGTCCTCGAGGACATCACCCCGGCCATGCAAGGCTACAAGGACAATCTCTCCGCGAGTGCGGTCGACGCCTTCACGGTCGACGGCAAGATCTACGGCGTCCCCTATGGCGTCTCGCAGGTCGGCTTCATGGGCAACAAGGACCTGCTGGCCAAGGCCGGCGTCGATGCCGGCAAGATCGTGACCTATGACGATCTCCTCGACGCGGTGAAGAAGCTCAAGGCCGCCGGCATCACGCCGCTCGCGGTCGGCGGTGCCGACAAATGGCCGGTGCATTTCTACTGGACCAACCTGGCCATGCGCCTCGGCGGCAAGGCTGCGATCCAGGCGGCACTGAAGGGGCAGGATGGTGGCTTCGAGGGCGAAACCTTCCAGAAATCCGGCGAGCTCTTCAAGCAGCTCGTCGATCTCCAGCCTTTCCAGAACGGTTTCCTCGGCTTCAAGAGCCAGCAGGCGATCGGGCATTTCGGTGACGGCAAGGCGGCGATGCTGCTCGCGATCTCCAGCTTCTACCACACCCAGAAGGTCTTCGCGGTCGACAAGGTCGGCATCCCCGACGACAAGCTCGCCTGGATCAACTTCCCAACCGTTCCCGGCGGCAAGGGACAGCCGAGCGACACGCTGGGCGGCATCAATGGCTGGCTCGTCACCAAGGGCGCGCCGAAGGAGGCGGTCGCCTTCCTGAAGCACTTCGTCAGCGCCGAGCCGCAGAAGCGGCTCGCGGCCGGCAACTTCATCGTGCCGGTCTACAAGGGCGCCGAAGCCGGCCTCGGCAGCGCCTTCATGCGCAACATCGCGCAGAACATCGCCAACTCGACTTATCACCAGAACTTCTACGACCAGGATCTCGGCCCCTCCGTCGGCCGCGTCGTCAACGACGCGACCACCGAGATCGCCGCCGGCACGATGACGCCGAAACAGGCGGCCAAGGCCATCCAGGACGCCTTCCGCCAGGGCAATTGACGACGAGCGAGAATGCGGGGGCGCGGCGCGCGCCCTCGCCGATCGAAGCGCCGGACGGCGGGCATTATTCCGCCGGCCGACCGCCCCTGCCCGCCCTCATCGCGCGAGGTGATCATGGCTGCTCTCGCCGGACGCAGAGTTGCCGATGTCGGCAAGCTCTCGACCATCCTGCTCTTCCTGCCGCCGGCGCTGCTGCTGTTCACGCTGTTCGTGGTGCTGCCGGTCGGCGAGGCCGCCTGGTATTCGGGCTTCAACTGGAACGGCTTCGGCAAGCCGACCAACTGGATCGGCCTCGACAATTACCGCTTCGTCTTCGACAACCGCGCCTTCGGCACCGCCTTCAAGAACAACCTCTTGATCATCGTCGTGTCGCTGGTGATCCAGCTGCCGCTGGCGCTCTCGCTCGCGATCATCCTCGCCGACCGCTTCCGCGGCTCGGTGGCGCTCAGGATGGTGTTCTTCCTGCCCTATATCCTGGCGGAGATCGCCACCGGCCTGATCTTCAGCTTCGTCTATGACGGCGATTACGGCCTGCTGGCGGCGATCTACAAGAGCTTTGGCGCCGAGGCGCCGCATCTGCTGGCGAGCCCGCAGACGGCCTTCGCCGCCATCCTCGTCGTCGTCGTGTGGAAGTATTTCGGCTTCCACATGATGCTGTTCATCGCGGCGCTGCAGACCATCGACCGCTCCATGCTGGAGGCGGCCAGGATCGACGGCGCCAGCCGCTGGCAGAGCCTGCGCTATGTCGTCATCCCCTCGCTGGCGCCGACCATCCGCCTCTCGGTCTTCTTCGCCATCGTCGGCTCGCTGCAGCTCTTCGACCTGGTGATGCCGCTGACGCGCGGCGGCCCCTCCGACTCCTCCCACACCATGGTGAGCTTCCTCTACACCTTCGGAATCACGCGCATGCGCGTCGGCTTCGGCAGCGCCGTCGGCGTCATCCTGTTCCTGATCTGCGTGGTGTTCGCCTTCACCTACAAGCGCTGGATCATGCGTGATGAGTGAACCTGCCGCCTCCGCCCCCTTCAGCGATGACGGCTTCAGCCCAGCCGCGGTCGGCAAGGCGCTCTATCTCCTCGCCGTCGTCCTGTTCGTGATGACACCGCTGGTCGCAACCGTCCTCGGCGGCTTCAAATCGCTCGGCGAATTGCGCACCAACCCGTTCGGCCTGCCGAGCGTCTGGGAATGGAGCAACTACGCCGACATCCTGCTCTCGCGGCGCTACTGGCAGCTCCTCGGCAACTCCTTCGCCATCGCGACGCTGACGGTGGTGCTGACGCTGATCTGCGCGTCGATGGCCGCCTTCGTCTTCGCCCATCTGCACTTCTTCGGCCGCGACATGCTGCTGAACTACCTGACGATGGGCCTGCTCTTCCCGGCCGCCACCGCGATCCTGCCGATGTTCATCAAGGTGCGCGATCTCGGCCTGCTCGACAGCCATATGGGTGTCGTCTTGCCCCAGGTCGCCTTCGCGCTGGCGATGAGCATCCTTTTGCTGCGGCGCTTCTTCAAGGACCTGCCGACCGAGCTGCTGGAGGCCGCGCTGGTCGACGGCTGCTCCTATCCGAAGTTCTTCCGCTACGTGACGCTGCCGCTGTCGCGGCCGATCCTGGCGACGGTCGGCACCATCACCTTCGTGCACAGCTGGAACGCCTATCTGATCCCGCTGGTGATGCTGAACAGCGACAGCCTCTATCCCTGGCCGCTCGGCATCATGGTCTACCAGGGCGAATACTCGACTGAGTGGCACCTGATCCTCGCCTTCATCACCCTCACCATCCTGCCCACCATCATCCTCTTCCTCTTCGCCCAGAAGCACATCGTCGCCGGCCTCACCGCCGGCGCGGTGAAGGGCTGAGCATCCGGCTATCAAGGAGCGTCCCATGCGAAAGATCGGCGTCGGCATCATCGGATGCGGCAACATCTCGACGAAATACATGACGGCGATGCAGCAGTTCTCGACCATCGAATTGCGCGCCGTCGCCGACATGCGCACCGCCCCGGCGGAAGCGCGCGGCGCCGAATTCGGCGTGCCGGCGATGCGGGTCGACCAGCTGCTGAAGCGCGACGATGTCGAGATCGTCGTCAACCTGACCGTGCCGCTGGCCCATACCGATGTCAGCCTCGCGGCGCTGCGGGCCGGCAAGCACGTCCATTCCGAGAAGCCGCTCGGCGTCAACGTCGCCGAGGCCCGCAAGGTCATGGACCTCGCGGAGGAGAAAGGCCTGCGCGTCGGCTCGGCCCCCGACACCTTCCTTGGCGGCGGCCACCAGACCGCCCGCAAGCTGATCGACGACGGCGCCATCGGCAAGGCCGTCGCCGGCAACGCCTTCTTCGGCTGCCCCGGCCATGAGCGCTGGCACCCGGCGCCCGGCTTCTACTATCTGCGCGGCGGCGGTCCGATGCTCGACATGGGCCCCTATTACATCACCGACCTCGTCAACCTGCTCGGGCCGATCGCCTCCGTCGTCGGCTTCGCGACGCGGCCCAAGGCCGAGCGCCTCGTCACCAGCCAGCCGATGAACGGCACGCTGATCCCGGTCGAGGTCGCGACCCATGTCACCGGCGTGCTCGAATTCGTCTCGGGCGCGGTGGTGTCGATCACCATGAGCTTCGACGTCCCCAAGCATCGCCACAGCCCGATCGAGATCTACGGCTCGGAGGGCAGCCTGTCCGTGCCCGATCCCAACCGCTTCGGCGGCGAGGTCCTGGTCGCCAGGGCCGGCGGCGACTGGCAGGAGCAGGCCCTCAGCCACGGCAACAGCGAGGGCGAGTTCCGCTCGATCGGCGTCGCCGACATGGCGGCGGGCCTGATCTCGGGTCGGCCGCACCGGGCCAGCGGCGCGCTGGCGCTGCACGTGCTCGAAGCGATGGAAGCCTTCCAGATCGCCTCCGACGAAGGGCGGCGCGTCACGCTTGCAACCACGGTCGAGCGGCCGGCCATGCTGCCGCCCGGCCTGCCTACCGGCACTCTGGATTGAATGGGGATCAACATGACAAGGACTGCGCTGATCGTCTGGGGCGGCTGGAGCGGCCACGACCCCGACCTCTGCAGCTCGATGATCCGGGGCTGGCTGAAGGCGGAAGGCTTCGACGTGCGCGTCGAGACCGCGACCTCCGTCTTCCTCGATCCCGCGATCCGCGACTATTCGCTGATCGTGCCGATCTACACGATGTCGAAGATCGAGAAGCCGGAGGCGGCCGCGCTGTGCGAGGCGGTCGCCGGCGGCGTCGGCCTCGCCGGCCATCACGGCGGCATGGGCGACGCCTTCCGCGACGCGGTCGACTACCAGTTCATGTGCGGCGGCCAATGGGTCGCCCATCCCGGCGGCATCATCGACTACACCGTCGACATCACCAGGCCTGATGATCCGCTGATGCAGGGCATCGCCAGCTTCGAGCACCGCTCGGAGCAGTATTACATGCATGTCGATCCGGCCAACGAAGTGCTGGCGACAACCACCTTCACCGGCGAGCACGCGCCCTGGATCGACGGGGTGGTGATGCCGGTGGTCTGGCGCAAGCGCTACGGCAAGGGGCGGGTGTTCTATTCCTCGCTCGGCCACCGGGCCTATGAGCTCGACGTGCCGGAGATCCGCACGATCATGACGCGCGGCCTGCTTTGGGCCGCGCGCTGACATCCCGGCGCCGGGTTCGTCTGGACGGCTGGACTTGAGGCCTTCGCAAATGCCAAGGCCTGCAGTGCCGGTGAAGGTGGAAGTCGATACCGGCGTGCAGATGCGAGGAGAGGTCGTGGAGGACGAGGTGGATCGGAACCGGATCCCGATCAGGCGGGCGACGCTGGAGGATGTGGCGCGCGAGGCCGGGGTCTCGCTCGCCACGGCCGATCGGGTCGTCAACCAACGCGACGGGGTCCGCGCCAAGACCGTCGAGAGCGTCAGGCGCGCCATCGCCAAGCTCGACTACCGAGCCAATCCGGCGGCGGCGCGGCTGGCGCGCGGCCAGTCCTTCCGCTTCGCCTTCATCCTGCCGTCCAGCACCAACGCCTTCATGGCCGGGCTGATGCAGCAGGTGCGCCGTATCGCGGATTGGCTGGAGCCGCAGAATGCCTTCGTCGACATCCTGCAGCTCGATGTCTTCGATCCCGAGGCGCTGGCGAGTGGGCTAGCCGGCCTCGCCGAGCATTTCCACGGCGTCGCCACCGTGGCGCTCGACCATCCCAAGGTCCGCGCCGCCATCGACGATCTCGTCGCGCGCGGCATTGCCGTGGTCACCCTTGTCTCCGACGCTCCAACTTCCCGCCGCGCCCATTATGTCGGCATCGACAATCCCGCGGCGGGGCGCACCAGCGCCTCGCTGATGGGCCGCTTCCTCGGCGGCCGCAGCGGCAAGGTCGGCGTCATCCTCGGCTCGATGTCGCTGCGCGACCATGTCGAGCGGCTCTACGGCTTCCAGCAGGTGCTCTCCGGCGACTATCCCGGCCTCAACCTGCTGCCGGTGCTGGAGGGGCGCGACCAGAGCGAGCGCAACGAGGCCGCGGTGGCAAAGCTCCTCGCCGAGCATCCCGACCTCATCGGGCTCTACAATATCGGCGCCGGCAATGAGGGCATCGTCGCCGCGCTGGAGGCCGCCGGCAGGCCTCTCGTCTTCATCGCGCATGAGCTGACCGAGGCGACGCGGCGCGGGCTTCTGTCGGGCACCGTCGCCGCCGTGATCAACCAGGACCCCGGCCACGAGGCGCGCTCGGCGGCGCGCCTGCTGATGGCGGAGGCCGCCGGCGAGCCGATCCTGCTCGACCAGGAACGCATCCGCATCGAGATCTTCCTGCGCGACAATATGAGCTGAGCGGCGCCGCCTCAGTCGCGGGCGTGGATGCTCTTCCAGATCGCGAGCGGCGTCGCCGGCATGTCGAGATGGCGCACGCCATGCGGCGCGAGCGCATCGACCACCGCGTTCATCACCGAAGGCAGCGAGCCCGCGCAGCCGGCCTCGCCGCAGCCCTTGGCGCCGACCCGGTTGGTCGCGGTCGGCACACCCCGGCTGGCGAAGGAGAAGAAGGGCACGTCCGCGGCGCGCGGCAGCGCATAGTCCATGAAGGAACCGGTCATGAGCTGGCCAGCCTCGTCATAGACGGTCATCTCGTAGAGCGCCTGGCCGATCCCCTGCACGACGCCGCCATGCAATTGCCCCTCGACGATCAGCGGATTCACCACGACGCCGAAGTCGTTGACCATGACATAGCTGGCGATCTCGACCTGGCCGGTCTCGGGGTCGATCTCGACCTCGGCGATGTGGCAGCCATTCGGATAGGCCGAGGGCGCCGACTTGAAGACATGGTCGACGTCGAGCCTCTGCGGCAGGTCGGCCGGCAGAGCTACGCCCATCCGCAGGGTCTCGGCGAGCTGCATGATGCCGACGGCACGGTCGGTCCCCGCGATCCGGAACTGGCCGGCCGCGAACTCGATATCGGCGGCCGCCGCCTCCAGGACATGGGCGGCGAGCAGCTTGCCCTTCTCGATGACCAGCTCGCTCGCCTCGATGATCGCCGAGCCGCTCGCCATCACCGATTTCGAGCCGCCGGTGCCGCCGCCGGCGATCAGCCGGTCGCTGTCGCCCTGGACCAGGCGGATCCTGTCGAAGGGCACGCCGAGCTGGCTCGCCAGGATCTGGGCGAAGGGGGTCCAATGACCCTGGCCGTAGTCCAGCGTACCCGTGACGATGGTGACGCTGCCATCGGCCTCGAAGTGCAGGCCTCCCATCTCGTTGGTCGGCGGCGCCGTCACCTCGAGATAGCAGCCGATGCCGCGGCCGCGCAGCTTGCCGGCCTTGCGGCTCTGCCGCAGCCGCGCCGCATAGCCCTTCCAGTCGGCGGCTTCGAGCGCTTGCGCGAACAAGGCCGGGAAATCGCCGCTGTCGTAGACGGTGCCGATCGGCGTCGTCCAAGGCAGCTGCGCCGGCTTGACCAGATTGCGGCGCCGGAGCTCGGCGCTGTCGATCCCCATCTCCCGGGCGGCGGTGTCGATCAACCGCTCCATGAAATAATTGCCTTCGGGCCGCCCGGCACCGCGATAGGCGCCGATCGGAGGCGTATTGGTCACCGCGCATTTCGCGACAACCTCGACCAGCGGCGTGCGGTACATGCCGACGCTGTTCTTGCCGATGTTCAGGCTCGCCATCATCGGCCCGACCGGCGAGAGATAGCCGCCCATATTGCCGATGCCGGTGAAGCGCGTCGCCAGGAACCGGCCGCGCGCATCGAGCGCGAGCTCGGCCTCGAACACCATGTCGCGGCCGTGATGGTCGGCGACGAAGCTCTCGGAGCGCTGGTCGGTCCACTTCACCGGCTTCTTCAGCAGCCGCGCGGCGTGCAGCAGCGCGACATGCTCGGGGAAGACCGAGGCCTTCATGCCGAAGGAGCCCCCGACATGGCCGGTGACCAGCCGCATCCTGGCAGCCGGGACGCCCATCGCCGCGGCGAGGTTGTTGCGCAGGCCGAAGACGCCCTGGCTCGGCGCGTGCAGCGTGTAGCGGCCGGCCTTGCGGTCATAGCTCGCGATCGCGGAACGCGGCTCGATCGGATTGACCACGACGCGGTTGTTGACGATCCGCAGCCGGGCGACGTGGGCCGCTCCGGCGAAGGCGGCCGCGACCTTTTCAGCATCGCCGGAGTGGTAGTCGAGGACGAGATTGCCCGGCACCTCGTCATAGAGAAGCGGCGCGCCGGGGGCGAGCGCCTCCTCCCCGGAGGTGACGGCGGGCAGGACCTCGATGTCGAGTCCGACAGCCTCAGCCGCGTCCCGCGCCTGAACAGCGGTGCGCGCGACGACGACGGCTACGGGGTCGCCGGCGAAGCGGACCTTGCCAGCCGCCAGCGCCATGCGGACCGGCTTGCGGATCGGCGTCCCGTCGCGGTTGGGCAGGTCGATCTGGCAGCGCAGCGGGCCATAGCCCTGCCCTTCCAGGTCGGCGGCCGTGTAGACCGCCACCACGCCTTTCATCGCCTTGGCGGCCGATGTGTCGATGCAGTTGAGCAGGCCATGCGCATGCGGGCTGCGGACGAAGGCGGCGTAGAGCTGGCCGTCCAGTGCGAGATCGTCAGTGTAGCGCCCCTCGCCGCGCACCAGGATCGGGTCCTCCTTGCGTGGCACCGGCTGGCCGATTCCGAACGATGCCGAGGAAAGCTCGGCAGGAGCTGCGCGCATGTTCATGACGAGGCACCACGATGGGATGTTGGGCGGATCGACGAGCGATCCCGCTGCAGAGGGCAGAGCGGCTTGCCTGTCCGATTGTCACATGAAAGGCGGCGGGGTTGTCAAACCCTCCGGGCGGCAGAAGGCCATCGTGGCAGGCAACCCTGCCATGCGCGACGGGCCAACGGCTCTCAGCCGACGATCTCCGGCCCGTCCAGGCATTCTTCCAGCTGCCGGAGCAAACTCTGCAGTTCGGCGAGACGCTCGCTGCCATAGCGCCCGGTGATCTCGCGGTAGATCACCTCCGACTCCGCGCCGGCCCGTTCGATCAGCGCCAGCCCCTGCGGCGAGATCGAGACGAGGCCGCGGCGAAGGTCCGACTTCAATGTCCGGCGCAGGATGAGGCCGCGCTCGTCGAGATCCTTGAGAATGCGCGAGAGACTGGGAGCCAGCAGAAACGTTGCCTCGGCCAGCTCGGTCACCTCGAAGCTGTCGCCCGAGGTCAGCGCCCGCAGCACCCGCCATTGCTGCTCGGTGATTCCAAAACGCCGTAGGCTTGCCCGGAAATGGCGCATCACCGCCTCGCGCGCCCTGAGCAGCGACATCGGCAGCGATTTCGAGAAATGCCGGATGCGGATGCGGGCTGCGGCCGTGTCGGGGTCGTGCGGCATCGATCGGGGCTTGCCCTGCATTCGTCCAGACATGGAAACTCCCGAACCGAAGCGGCGCGAGCCCGACATCGCGGCGGCGCCGCTCCTGCCTCAGGCTACCACCTTCTCCGGAATGCCGCGCCGCTTCAGGTATTCGCGATAATTGCTGGTCTTGAAGTTCAGCGCCTCGTCGGCTTCTTCCATCTGCACCGACAGGCCGAACGGACGGGCTGCGATGATCGGCGCGAGGAGGGCTTTCGCCGCCTCGAAGACGCGGCTTGCACCCGCCGTCTTCTCGTCCTCCGAGCGGCCCTTGGCGATGCGCAGCAGCACATGCACGAAGGCGTTGTCTGGATGGCCGTCGACGATCAGGTAGTTGGCGACGGGAACGCCGCGGGTGCGGGCTCCGGCGAAAGGGAACACCGTCCCGTCGCCGATGAACGCGTCCTGTACCGTCTTCAGCAGGACGGGGATATCGACGCTGGCTTCGAGATTGCTGGAATATTCGACCCAGATGTGAGGCATGGCGGCGTTTCCGTGGTCTTCAGCGCAGGGAGGCGATGGCGGCGGTGACGCCGCAGCCGGGAGACGGAACCTTGTGGCCGAGGGCCGTCAGGCTCAGTTCGAGATAGTGCAGGTCGGTCAGGATGTCGGCCTCGCTGATCTGTCCCATCGTGCCGATCCGGACGACCCGGCCGCTCAGCTTGTTGCGGGCGCCGGCGATGACGGTGTTGTAGGTCTCGTACATGTGCTTGACGATCGCTCCGCCGGTGAGCGGCTCCGGCACGGAAGCGACGACGACGGTGCGCGAGGCGGCGGCGGGATCGCCGAAGGCCGGCAGGCCGAGAGCGACGCAGCCGGCGCGCAGCGCGTCCGAGAGCCGCTTGTGGCGGGCGAAGACCTGGCCCAGCCCCTCCTCATGGATCGCCCGCAAGGCTTCCTGCATGCCGAACAGCAGCGAGACCGGGCAGGTGAACGCCGTCTCGTGCTTGTCGACGGTGGCGAGCGCCTTGCGCATGTCGAGATAGAAGCGCGGGCAGCGGTCATCGCGCTCGATCACCTTGCGGGCCTTGTCGCTGACGCTGGCGAAGCCGAGGCCCGGCGGGCACATCAGCGCCTTCTGCGAGCCGGTGACGATGATGTCGACGCCCCATTCGTCCTGCAGCAGCTCCATCCCGGCAAGCCCGCTGACGGAATCGACGAGGAAGAGCGTCTCGCGGTCGCGCAACAGCGCGCCGATCGCGGCAAGGTCCGTCACCGCGCCGGTCGAGCTCTCATTGTGGACGGTGATCACCGCGCGGTAGTTCGCGGTCTCCAGCTTGGCCGCGACCACCGCCGGATCGGGCGCCCAGCCCCATTCGCTTTCGATGACGTCGACCTCGGCGCCGAGCGCGCGGGCGATCTGGGCATAGCGGTCGCCGAACTGGCCATGCGCCAGCGCCAGCACCTTCTCGCCGGGAGCGAGCACGTTGACGAGGCTCGCCTCCATCACGCCGGTTCCGGAGGCGCCGAACGTCAGCACCGGCGCCGTCGTGCCGAACAGCGGCTGGATCAGGCGCTGGATCTCCTCGAGGAGCACGCGCATCTCGGGGCCGCGATGGTTGATGATCGGGCGGGCCGTCGCCTGGCGGATGCGCTCGGGAATCGAGATCGGGCCAGGCAGGCGCAGGCGATAGGGATAAGGGCTGGCGGGCGACGTCGTCACGGGAGGAAGCTCCGGGAGGCTGGGCTTGCAGAATTGACTTGCAGAGTTGGCTTGGCCGGCATGGCGCCGGTCAGTGGATGACCTGCTGGATGAACTGGCGGGCGCGCTCGGTGCGCGGCGCCTCGAAGAAGCTGTCGGGCGTGCCGATCTCGGCGATCGCGCCATCGGCCATGAAGACGACGCGGTCGGCCACGGCGCGGGCGAAGCCCATCTCATGGGTGACGCAGATCATCGTCATGCCGGTGCCGGCGAGCTCGATCATCACGTCGAGCACCTCCTTGACCATTTCCGGGTCGAGCGCCGAAGTCGGCTCGTCGAACAGCATCACCTGCGGCTCCATCGCCAGAGCGCGGGCGATCGCGACGCGCTGCTGCTGGCCGCCGGAGAGCTGGTTGGGGAACTTGCGGGCCTGGTGCCCGATATGGACGCGCTCCAGCAATTCCATGGCGCGCGCCTCTGCGGCGACACGCGGCACGCGCTTCAGCTTGATCGGGCCGAGCGTCAAATTGTCGAGGATCGACAGATGCGGGAACAGGTTGAAGTTCTGGAAGACCATGCCAACGCGCTGGCGGATCGCCTCGATCCTGTCGTCGTCCTGCGCGACAGGCTCGCCCGCGACGGTGATCAGGCCCTGCTCATAGGCTTCGAGGCCGTTGATGCAGCGGATCATCGTCGATTTGCCCGAGCCCGAGGGCCCGCAGACGACGATGCGCTCGCCCGGCTTGACCTCGAGGTCGATGTCCCGGAGGACATGGAACTGCGAGTACCATTTGTTGACGCCGGCGAGCCGGATGAGAGGGTTTTCCATGGCGTGATGACCCGGTGCGTTCAGGAGCGCTCGGCGCGCGCGAAGCCGGCCTCGATGGCGCGGCTGTAGCAGGACAGGCCGAAGCTCATCAGCCAGAAGACCAGGCCGACGATGAAGTAGCCCTCGGCCTGGGAGCCCGCCCAGAGCGGGTCGGAGACGCCGGCCGAGACGATGTTGAGCAGGTCGAACAGCCCGACCACCATGACGAGCGTGGTGTTCTTCAGCAGCGAGATCGTGGTGTTCACCACGCCGGGCACGACCTTGCGGACCGCCTGCGGCAGGATGATGTGCAGCATGGTGCGCCAATAGCCGAAGCCGATCGCCATCGCCGCCTCGTACTGGCCCTTCGGCAGCGCCTGCAGGCCGCCGCGCACCACCTCGGCCATATAGGCGGCCTCATAGAAGATGATGCCGACGACTGCGAGCGCGAGCGGGTCGGGCTTCGTGCCCGAGGGCAGGAAGAAGGGCAGCATCACGATCGCCATGAACAATACGGTCAGGAACGGCACGCCGCGGCAGAATTCGATGAAGCCGATGCAGAACCAGCGGATCAGCGGCATCCGGCTGCGCCGGCCTAGCGCGAAGAGCACGCCGAAAGGCAGCGAGAAGGTGATGCCGGAAACCGCGAGGATCATGGTCAGCAGCAGCCCGCCCCACTGGTCGCTCGGAACGACCGCAAGGCCACCGAAGCCGCCATGCAGCAGCAGGAACGTCGCCACGGGCAGCACGACCATCATGAAGAGGGCGGCATGACGCTTGCCCGGGAGGCGCGGCACCATCAGCCAGATCAGGCCGACGACCAGCAGCGCGAAGGCGATATTGGCCCGCCAGCGCTCCGCCGGCGGATAGAAGCCGTAGACGAATTGCGAGGCCTTGGCCGTGACGAAGGCCCAGCACGCTCCCGTGCCGGTGCAGTCGGCGCGGCTGGCGCCGGACCAGGTCGCGTCGAACAGGGCCCAGGGTACGATCGCCCAGGCGATGCCGCCGAGCACCGCCGCCACGGCGAACGACAGCGCAGCATCGCGCCAGGAGGCGAAGATGCGCCGCCGCAGCCAGGATACGATACGGCCGAGCGGGGCATTCGGGCTCGCTGACGAAGGCCGCGCACGCCCGGCCGGAAGGGTGGCTGCGTCCGTCACCGCTCGACGATCCGGGTCATGTGGTTGAACAGGTTGATCAGCGCGCCGATCAGCAGGCTGATCGCGAGATAGACCGCCATGGTCATGGTCACGATCTCGATCGCCCGCCCGGTCTGGTTGATGCTGATCCCGGTGAAGACGCCGACGAGGTCCGGGTAACCGATCGCGACCGCGAGCGAGGAGCCCTTGAGGATGTTGAGATACTGGTTCGACAGCGGCGGCAGAAGCACCCGCGTCGCCTGCGGGATGACGATGAAGCGCAGCGTCTGCCACCAGCCGAAGCCGATCGCAGCGGCGGCCTCGCGCTGGCCCTTGTTGACGGATTCGATGCTGGCGCGGACGAGCTCGCCGATGAAGGCGGCGTTGTAGATCGCCATGGCGATCACCAGCGCCGACAATTCCGGCACCAGCACCCAGCCACCGGCGAAGTTGAAGCCCTTGAGCTGCGGCAGCGAGACCCCGAGCTGGGCGCCACTCAGGCCCACAGTCAGCGCAGGCAGCAGCACGAGGACGGCGAGCGAGGGCAGCCAGGCATTGACGCTGCGGCCGCTGCGCTCGGCATAGGCCGTCAGGCTGCGGAAGAGCGCGAGCGCCGCGATCACGGCGACGAGGATCGCGATGGCGAGCAGGCCGGGACGGTCGGTGGTCAAGGCCGGGACGAGGATGCCGCGATTGGAGAGATAGACGGCATCGCCGAGGTTCACGGCCGCGCGCGGCGCCGGCAGCGCCCGCAAGGCGACATTGTAGAGGATCAGGATATGCAGCAGCTGCGGCAGGTTGCGCACGATCTCGACATAGATCCGCGCCGCGCGGGACATCGCCCAATTGCCGGAGAGCTGGGCGATGCCGACGCCGAAGCCGAGCACGGTCGAGAACAGGATCGCCAGCACCGTGACCAGCAAGGTGTTGGTGATCCCGATCAGGAAGACCCGCCAATAATTGTCGCTGGCCGTGTAGGGAATGAGGTGGAAGGCGATCTCGAAGCCGGCTTCCCGCCAGAGGAAATCGAAGCCGAGCTTGAGGCCGCGCGCCGCGAGATTGTCCTGCAGGTTCCCGATTGCGACATAGGCCAGGGCGGCGAGCGCCACGACCAGAAGGCCCTGGTAGAGCCAGCCCAGCAGGCGCCGGCGTCTGAAGAGCGGGCGTCTGGTCGGCAGGGAGACGGCAGGTGTCACGGTCATCGGTCGTAGCGTCGATCGCTAGGGGGAATGGGAGGCCGGCGCCGTGCGCCGGCCTCGACTGCCCTGTCTCAGCGCAGCAGCGGCGCGGACATCAGGCCCTTGTTGTTCCAGAGATTGTTCAGGCCGCGCTCGAGCTTGATCGGGCTCTTGGCGCCGAGATTGCGCTCGAACATCTCGCCATAATTGCCGACGGCCTTGATCGCGTTGAGGGCCCAGGCATTGTCGAGGCCGAGCTTGGCGCCGAATTCGCCGGTCACGCCGAGCAGGCGCTGGACTTCCGGCGAGGTCGAGCTCGCCTTCATCTGCTCGACATTGGCCTGGGTGATGCCGAGTTCCTCGGCGGCAATCAGGGCGTTCAGCGTCCAGGCGACGACGTCGCGGAAGCGGCTGTCGTCCTTGCGCACGACGGGGCCGATCGGCTCCATCGAGATCAATTCCGGCAGCACGACCCAATCGTCGGGCTTGCCGAGCTTCGAGACCGCGCCGGCGAGCGCGCTCAGCACGTTGGCGTAGACGTCGCAGCGGCCCGAGGCGAGGTTCTTCTCGTTCTGGTCCCGGGTGTTCGCCGCGACCGGCGTGAACTTCATGCTGTTCTTGCGGAAGAAGTCGGCGAGGTTGAGCTCATAGTTCGAGCCGGCCGAGACGCAGATCGAGGCGCCTTCGAGCTCCTTGGCGCTCTTCACCCCCAGCGACTTCTTCGCCAGGAAGCCCTGGCTGTCATAGAGATAGACGCCCGGCCATTCGACGTTGAGCTCGATGTCGCGGATGAAGGTGTGCGTCGCGGTGCGGGCGAGCAGGTCGATGCCGCCCGATTGCAGCATCGCGAAGGCCGTCTTGATCTCGAGCGGCACGAACTTGATCTTGTCGGCGTCGCCGAGGGTCGCCGCCGCGACCGCACGGCAGAAGTCGACCTCGAAGCCCGACCATTTGGCGTTGCTGTCGAGCGTGCTCATGCCGGTCTGGACGCCGCTGGAGACGCCGCAATTGAGGGCGCCGCGCCCGGCGATCGTCTTCTGGGTCGCCCCGCTTTCGGCCGAGGCCGCCGTTGCGGCGAGCATCAGGCAGCCCGCGGCGAGCGCCCCTGTCTTGCGCAAATATCCGAGCATTCAGCCCTCCCCAATGTCTGTCGCGAGACGGGCGCGTAACGCTGCACCCGCTGCCGGCGAGACAACACGTAACATGTTAATTATCAAGTTAATTATCTGACGTTGAGCGGTGGCGGGACACTAGGTCGCGCCTCGGGCGACAGGCCGAAACGTCGCCCGCCCGGGTGCGTCATTCGAAGAAGCAGCTCACCGTCCCGAGTGGCCCGTAATCGCCGATGATGGTATCGCCGTGCCGGGCCTCGACCGGGCGGATGAAGGAGCCGGCGAGCACGATCTGCCCCGCCTCGATCCGTCCGCCATAGCTTGCGAGCCGGTTCGCCAGCCAGGCGATGCCGCGCGCCGGATGGTTGAGCACGCCTGCGCCGAGGCCGGTCTCCTCGACCTCGCCATTGCGCGAGACGATCGCGCCGACCCAGCGCAGATCGACCTGGTCCGGACGCAGCGCCCGCCCGCCGGTGACGATCCCGGCATTGGCGGCGTTGTCGGAGATGGTGTCGACGATGGTGCGGGCCTGCTTCGTCTGCGGATCGACGCGCAGGATGCGGGTGTCGAGGATCTCCAGTGCCGGCACGACATAGTCGGTTGCGTTCAGCACGTCGAAGACGGTGACATCCGGCCCTGCCAGGCCGGCCTTCATCACGAAGGCGATCTCGGCCTCGATGCGCGGCTGGATGAAGCGCTCCTTCGGGATGCGGCAACCGTCCTCGAAACGCATGTCGTCGAGCAGCACGCCGGAATCGGGCGTGTCGATGTTCAGCGCATACTGCATGGCCTTCGACGTCAGGCCGATCTTCCAGCCGATGACGCGGCGGCCGGCGGCACGCTTGCGCTCGACCCAGGCGCCCTGGATCGCATAGGCGTCGTCCATCGTCATCTGCGGAAAGCGCAGCGACATCAGCCCGGTCTGCCGGCGGGTCCGCTCGGCTTCGTCGAGGCTGAGGGCGGCGGCAGAAATCTCGTCCGAAGACAGCATCGTTCAGGCCTCGTCGGCGATGGTGTTGCGCAAGAGGCCGATCCCCTCGGCCTCGACCTCGACGACATCGCCGGGCTTCAGCCAGATCGGCGGATCGAAGCGGGCGCCGGCGCCGGTCGGCGTGCCGGTGATCAGGATGTCGCCGGGGACGAGCGTGGTGAAGGTCGAGATGTAGCTGATGATCTTGCGGAAGGAGAAGATCATCCGGCTGGTCCGGTCGCTCTGGCGCACCTCGCCATTGACCCGCGTTTCCAGCGCGATGTCGCCGATCTGGGCTTCGCCGGTGAAGGGTACCAGCCAGGGGCCCAGCGAGCCTGAGCGATCGAAGTTCTTGCCCTGGGTGACGTTGAACTTGGCGTGGCGCACCCAGTCGCGGATCGTTCCCTCGTTCGAGAGGGTCAGCGCCGCGATGTGATCGAGCGCATCGCGCTCGGCGATGCGGCGCCCCGCCTTGCCGATCACGATCGCGATCTCGCCTTCATAGTCGAGCTGCACGCTCTCCGGCGGGCGGACCAGCGGCTGCCCATGCGCCGTGAAGGAGCGCAGGAAGCGCGGGAACAGCGACGGATTCGGCGGAGCCTCCTGCCCGTCCTTGTACTCGGCATTGCGGTCGGGGAAGTTCACGCCGACGCAGATGATCTTCTCGGGCGCAAGCGAGGGAATCTCGTAGCGGAGGCCTTCGAGCGAAAGATCGGGTGCCAGCGCCCCGCCCTTTTCGGCCAGGGCCGCGAAAGCCCGATCGGCGAGGACATGCTGCAGCGTCGGCCATTGCGCCCCGTAGCGGGCGGACAGGTCGACGACGCCGCCATCGACGACAAGGCCGTAACGCGCCCCATCGCCATGGGCAAAACTAACGAATTTCGCGGTCAAGGATCGCTTCCTCATGAATGACGAAGACGATGGGCCAGCGGGGCCGGGCATATGCTGCCCGGCCCCGCGGAGCCTGCCGAACGGGAGCTCGGAAGCGTTACGCTCCCATCATCTAATTATCATGTTAATCAATTTCCGGCGCGCGCTGTCAACCCGCGTCGGTACTCGTCCCTCCGGTTTGATCGACTCGTGCGAATGAGGGCCTGTCGGCTATCGCGGGGTTGCCGCCAAGGTCTGCTGGAGAGTCTCGACCAGCTGGTCGGCATTCCCCTTCGAAAAGACCATGGGCGGACGGATCTTGAGCAAATTGCGGCCGTCCCCGGTGATACCGACGAGCACGCCACGTTGCATCGTGACGCTGGCGCGTCATCGCCTTCTCGCTGCTGATCTTCAAGTTCTCGGTCGAGCTGAAATGGTTCCCGACCACGCCGACCTGGGGCAGCGTGATCTCGGAAGGGCGCAATGTCGTGCAGCTCGCCTTCTGGGTCGTGCTCTATCCGAGCCTGTTCCTCGGGGCGACCGTGCTGTTCATCAACCTGATCGGCGACGGCCTGCGCGACATGCTCGATCCGCGCCTCGCCCGGACCTTGTGAACGTCCGCTGCCGGCACCGTCCGGCTCAGCGCAGCCGCTTCACCTCGTCAGCCGTGACGCTCGGCTGCTGGCCGCCCCAGTTCGCGCGCAGCCAGTTGGAGAGGTCGGCGACCTGCTGGTCGGAGAGCTGCCCGGCGAAGCCCGGCATCGGCTGCATCCGCTCCAGCCCGGGAAAGCGCTGGGCCGGGATGCCGGTCAGGATGACCTTGTTGAGATTGCGCGCATCGGCCAGCCGCAGCGAGGCATTGGTCGCCAAGGGCACCACGACATGCGGGATTCCCTGCCCATCGCCGCCATGGCAGCTGGCGCAAACGGCGATGTAGCTGGCGCGGGCCGAGGCCGCGACCTCGGCGGAGACGGCGACCGGCTTGGGTGGCGCCGGCGGAGTCGCGCTCTCCGGCAGCTTGTCGAGGTCGAAGAGGTAGGCCGACATCGCCGCGAGGTCATCGGCGGTGAAATATTGCGTCGAGAAGTGGACGACCTCGAACATCTGGTTGGTCATCGCGCCCTGCGCAGAGATGCCCGACTTCATGAAGCTCGCGAAGACCAGCGGGTCGAAGCCCATCCGTGTCAGCCCGGCCTTGGTGATGTCAGGCGCGATCACGCCTTCGAGCTCCGAACCCTGGAGATAGGCGCTCTCCTTCATGCCCATCGCAAGGTTGCGCGGCGTATGGCACTCGCCGCAATGGGCGAGCGCATCGGTCAGGTAGCGGCCGCGATTCCACAGCGGCGAGCGCCCGGCGACCTCGGTCTTCGTGTCGGAGGAGAGGTTGACCAGATTCCAGAAGGTCAGCCCCTGCCGGATATTGAGCGGGAACGGCATGTGGTTGGCGCGGTTCGCCACCTTCATCGGCTCGCGGCTCATCAGGAAGGCGTAGACCGCGTCGACATCATCCGCCGTCAGCTTGCGATAGGAGGCGTAGGGCATCGCCGGATAGAGATGGCCGTGCTTGCCGACGCCGTCGCGCACGGCGCGGTGGAACTCGGCCCGCGTCCAGTTGCCGATGCCGTGTTCCTTGTCGGGCGAGATATTGGTCGAGAAGATCGTCCCGAGCGGCGTCTCGAACGGCAGCCCGCCGGCCCAGGGCGCGCCGCCCTTGACGACATGGCAGGCATAGCAGTCGGCCGCGACGGCGACATAGGCGCCGCGCTTGGCCAGCGCCTTCATCTGCTCGGCCGAGAGCGGCTGCTCGATCTCCTTGGCGACCACGCTGCGCTCGAACAGGCCGAGGAAGACCGCCCCCGCCGCAAGCGCACCGACGACAGCAACCGCCAGAGCGGCCAGAAGCAGCTTCCTCGCCATCAGCCTTACGCCTTCACCAAGCCGGGAGTTTTGAGGGCGAGATCGCGCACCGCCTCGAAATAGCGGACATAGCCGGTGCAGCGGCAGATATGGCGATCGAGCGCATCGCTGATCACCTGTTCCAGCGCCTCGCGCTTGACCGGATTGCGCTTCAACTGGTCGAGCAGCACCGTCGCGCCGGTGACGAAGCCAGGCGTGCAATAGCCGCACTGGAAGGAGAAATGCTCGATGAAGGCCTGCTGGACCGGCGAAAGCGCGGTGATCGCGCCATTGGCGTCGCGCTTGGCCTGGCCCTCGACGGTCCTGATCTTGCGGCCGGCGAACCAATGCGCGCCGGTGATGCAGGTGCGCATCTCCTCGAGCGAGCCGTCGGCCTTCTCCAGCACCACGGTGCAGGCATGGCAGATGCCCTGGCCGCAGCCCATGCGCGAGCCGGTGAGGTTCAGGTACTCGTAGAGGAAATCCTGCATCATCATCGTCTCGGGCACGTCGATCGGGCCGACGGCCTTGTCGTTGATGGTCAGGGAGAGCTGCTTGGTCGGGATCGTCATGCCAGCGCCTCTTTGATCCTCTCGGGCGTGAGCGGCAGGGTGTAGAAGCGCTTGCCGATGGCGTGGGCGACGCCGTTCACGATCGCCGGCACCACCGCGATCATCACCACCTCGGCCATGCCCTTGGGCGGATCGGTGTCGGAGAGCGGCGGCAGGACCTCGGCCGTCTGCTTCCAGACCGCGACATCCCTGGAGGTCGGCAACTCGTAGCGGTTCCAGTTCCAGGTGCCGTCGCCCGGCCCGTCCTCATAGAGCGGCAGGTACTCCTTCAGGGCGTGCCCGATGCCCATGGCGAGCCCGCCCTGGATCTGGCCGGAGACCAGCTCCGGCACGATCTGGTTGCCGCATTCGAGAATGGAATGGTGCGAGAGCAGGCTGACCTCGCCGCTGCCGGTGTCGACCACGATCTCGGCCAGCGTCGCCATCGGCGCGTAATAGGTGACGCCGGCATTGTTGCGCTGCGCCGGCGGATAGAAGACCGAGGCGCGCTCGACGAAATGCCAGCCTCCTTCAGTCATCAGCGCCTTGCGCTCGGCTGGAGCCCCATCGCCATACTTCACCGACAGCGCGTCAATGGCGAAGCGCCGCCGCCCGGTCCCCGGCACTTCGAATTCGGCCTCGGCCCATTGCCAGCGATTGAAGCTGTGCACGGTGATGCCGGTGACGAGGCCGAGCCGATGCGCCTCGGCTGCGACCGCGGCGAAGGACAGCGGCTGCATCGCCGCGGCCGTAACCTTGCCATTGACGACACGCAGATCCTCGCGCCGCACCGCCTCCGGCGCCATCTGGCCGCCGCCGATGCCGCGCGACCAGAGCGAGCGCGCCGCCGGCCAGACCGTGAGCTCGACCAGCGCCCGGGCCGCCTCGCGCGTCGCGTGGCCGAGATAATAGACGCTGTTGGAGGCGCTCATCGGCGAGGTGAAGCTCGGCGTCCAGCGCGGATTGGCCATCCGCCTGTCTTCCTCCTCCTGCGACAGCGTATAGGGCTCGTCGGTGGTCTCCAGCGGCATTTGCGGCCAGCGCACCTTACCGAACACGGTCTCGTCGGGCTGCTTGCCGAGGATGGCGGCGGCCATCACCGCCTGCGAGGTCGTCGCGCCCGTGCCGATCTCATGCGCGACATGCGACAGCTTCAACTGCCCGCTCGCATTGAATTCGAGCGCGCAGAGCGCCGCTTCCGCGCCGGTGCCGTAATCCTTGTGCACATGGCCATAGCCGACGCCGTATTTCTTGCCGGGATTGGCGGCCTCGAACTCCGCCTTGCGCTTCTGCCGGTTGGCCCAGAGCGGGTGCTTTTCCGCCTTGGCCAGGATCTCGGCATGGCGCAGCGCGCCCGAGGGGATCGCGCCTTGCGAGTTCTTCATGCCCGATTTCAGCGCGTTGCGCCGGCGGAACTCCATCGGGTCGAGCCCCAGCGCTTCGGCGGCTTCGTCGACCATCATCTCGGTCGCCGCCATGGTCTGCAGCGTGCCGTAGCCGCGCATCGAGCCGGCATCGACCGCGCGCGAGGACAGGATCGCGGCGGAGAAATCGCTCTTCGGCAGATAGTAGATCGACTGCGCCGCCGTCGCCCCGACCGTTCCGACCGAGACCGAGAAGTTCTCGCGCCCGCCGCCATCGTTCTGGTAGCGCCCGGTCATCGCCCGAAACTTGCCGGTCTTGCGGTCGATCACCATGACCTTCTCCATCTGGAAGGCATGGCGCTTCAGCGCGGTCTGGAACTGCTCGTAGCGGTCGTTTGCGAGCCTGACCGGCCGTCCCTCGCCATAGAGGCCGGCGAGCACGCAGAAGAACGGGAAGAGGGCGTGGTCCTTGGTGCCGTAGCCGACGGTGTAGCCGATCCTGAGGTCGATGCTCCCGAGCGCGAACTTCGACTTCGCCAGCATATGGGCCGTCATCTCGGCGACCTCGTGCGGCGACTGCGTCGCGATCAGCGCATGCAGCACGCCGCTCCCGCGCTCGTACCAGACATTGCCGTTGTCCGCCTCCATGGCGGAGGCATCGGCCGATTGGGTCGAATAGGAGCGCCGCAGCACCAGCACGTCGTCGCCGGCATTGGCGATCTCGCGCTCGATCTCGGCCGCCGCCGCCATGCCGCGCGCCATCGCGTCGCCCTCGCCGGGGGCGGGCCATTGCGGCTGGGTGCCCTTGAAGCCGGCGCGGATCGTCGTGTCCTTCAGAGCGGAATAGCGGTCCTCGGCATCGGGATTGCCGCCGTCGATTCGGACATAGCGGGCCGCGCCATAGGGGCCGGGCGTGGTCGAGGCGCCTTCCGCGCCATAGCGCACGACCTTGTCGTTGAAGCGCAGCTTGCGCTTGGCCGCGTCGTAGCGGGCGAAGTCGTGATAGATCAGCATGGCGACGGGCTGGCCGAGCAGCCGCGCTGTCTGCCCCTTCGGCACGAAGAAGACGTCGCCATAGAAGCCCGGCCACGGCGCCGGCATCGCGACGCCGTCGGCGACGAGGTCCTCCTGCAGCACCAGCCGGTCGGGCTTGAGCTCGTCGCCGAGCAAAGCAAGGTCGACGCCGTCAAAGACGCGGTCGACCCGCGTCGCATGCAGCATGAAGGCGTGCGCCTGCTCCTTCGGCCAGCCGTCGAGGTCGCGGGCGCGATAGTCACGGGTGAAGGTCTTGCCGCCGGTGACCTTGGCGATGGCGTCGAGGCGGTATTTCGGCTTGCCGCCGGAAAGCCAATCGGCGCCGGGCCGCGGCGGTGTCTCGATCAATTCGGCCTGTGTCGCGGAGGGCAGCAGGGAAATCTTGACGGCAATGCCGGCGGCGCCAGCCTTGAGGAAGCTTCTGCGCGACAGATCCGCCTTCACGCGCGTTTCTCCCCCTGCTTTTCTGACGAGCACATCTCGTTTTCGCGAATCATTCTAAAAGCAGACCGCGCGCGCGTACATGGGATTGTTGCTCGGCCTGGTTGTGCGATGCGGCGAAGAGTGAACTGAAGCCTAATAATGGAAGGTCCAGAGCAGGCTTTCGCTCAGCCCCTTCAGCGCCTCGACCGCATCCGGCCGCTCGCGCGCCAGCGTGGTGATCAGGGCGTCGGCCACGGCGAAGGCGGCGGTCGGCGAGTTCGGCAGGAAGCTGTTGCGGGCCGGAGCGAAGAAGGTCATGTCGGCCAGCGGCACCAGCGGTGACGAAGCCCCGTCCGTCAAAGCGATCAGAACGGCGCCGCGCTTCTTGGCGAATCTGGCGAGCTCCAGCGTGGCGCGCGAATAGCGCGGCAGCGAGATCGCGATGACGACGTCCTGCGGCCCCGCCGAGAGCATGTGGCGGACGGCGCGCTCGGGCCCGCCGCGCGAGGAGGCGAAGACGACCTCGGCATCGAGATAGAGCGCCAGCCCGTCCTCCAGGAAGGCGCCGACATAATGGCTCGCGCCGGAGCCGACGATGAAGATGCGGCGCGCCTTTAGCATCAGGGCGATGGCACGGTTGACCGTCTCTTCCTCCAGCGTCGCGATCGCCTCGTCGAGATTGGCGGCCTCGCCCTTCAGCGTCGTCGCCATGGTGGCGAAGACCGAGCCGGCAGCGGCGCGGGCGTCGGCGAGGCCCTCGACCGGGCCTAGCGCGACCTTCAGCGCGGTGGAGAGCGCCGCACGGAAATCGCCGTAATTGCGGTAGCCCAGCGCCCGGACGAAGCGCGTCACCGTCGCGGTCGAGGTGCCGCTCTTCTCGGCCAGCCCCTCGATCGTCACCGTCGCCGAGTCGAGCGGGCTCTGCAGCACGAAGTCGGCCGCCTTGCGATGGCCCTCGCTCAGCGAGGGGTAGATCCGGGCGATGCGGTTGGCCAGGTCCGTCGTCGGCTTCAGGGCGCGTGACATGGCTCTCCCGGTGATTGACGTCGGATCATTTTCATGTTTGCTACCGCGTGAAAATAAAGCTGTCAAAACCATCAGCTACGGGAACGGAGACCGACCGATGCGTCAGCGCGCATTCATTACCCTTCTGCTCGGCGCCAGCATGCTCAGCGCGCCCGCCATGGCGCAGACGCTGCGCATCGCGCTGGCCTCGGAGCCGACCGCCGTCGATCCGCATTATCACGAGCTGACTCCCAACAACGCGCTCGCGGCGCATATCTTCGACAACCTCGTCCTGCAGGACGAGATGCAGGCGCTGAAGCCGGGCCTGGCCACCTCCTGGGAAAACGACGGCAAGAACCGCTGGACCTTCAAGCTGCGCCAGGGCGTCAAGTTCACCAACGGCCAGCCCTTCGGCGCGCAGGACGTGGTCTTCACCTTCTGCCGCACGCTGAAAAACGAGACCAAGGTCTCCGATTCCTTTGCCGACGTCACCAGCAACTTCGCCAAGGTCGAGACGCCCGACGCCAGCACCCTGATCATCGAGACCAAGGTGCCGGAGCCGCTGCTGCCCAACCTGCTCTCCAGCCTGCCGATCCTCTCGGCCTCGATCGTCCAGCACGGCGAGATCAAATACGACGTCGCCAGCAATTGCGGCGTCACTAGCCCCTGGCCTGCGGTCAACAACTTCAACGACGGCACGATGGCCATCGGCACCGGGCCCTACAAGCTGAAATCCTATGTCCGGGGTTCGGCGATCGAGCTCGAGCGCAATCCCGACTACTGGGGCGGCGCCCAGCCCTGGGCCACCGTGCGCTTCCTGCCGGTGACCAATGCCGGCCCGCGCCTCGCCGGCCTGCTCGCCGGCGACTACGACGTGATCGAGAACCCGGCGGCGCGCGACCTTGCCCGCATCAAGAGCGACAAGCGCTTCGGCTCGGTCATCACGCCCTCGACCCGCATCGTCTATTTCCAGCTCGATGTCGCCCGCGACGAGAGCCCCTTCGTCAAGGCGCCCGACGGCAAGAACCCGCTCAAGGACGCCCGCGTGCGCAAGGCGATGTCGCTCGCTATCGACCGCGACGCGATCGTCAAGCGCATCATGGACGGCGCCGCCGAGCCGGCCTACCAGTACCTGCCCACCGGCATGTTCGGCACGCTGCCGAACCCGCCCAAGCTGGCCTATGACCCGGCCGCAGCCAAGAAGCTGCTGGCCGAGGCCGGCTATCCCAACGGCTTCCAGCTGACGCTGTCCTCGACCAACGACCGCTACATCAACGACAGCCAGATCACCCAGGCCGTCGCGCAGTACCTGACCCAGATCGGCATCAAGGCCGAGGTCGACGCGATGACCCGCGCGATCTACTTCCCGCGCCGCGCCAAGAAGGAATTCAGCGTCGCGATCGGCGGCTGGGGCTCGGCGACCGGAGAGGCCGCCTCCTTCCTGCGCCAGTGGCCGCCGACCCCGAACGAGGCCAAGACCCTCGGCGGTTCGAACTATGGCGGCTACAAGAACGACGAATTCGACAAGGTGATCCGTGCCGCGGTCTCGACCCTCGACGACAAGAAGCGGGCCGAATTGCTGCAGCAGGCAATGAAGCTCGTCCTCGACGATGGCGCCTTCATCCCGCTCCATTTCGAAAGCGGCATCTGGGCCCACAAGGCCGAGCTCCAGGTCGTCGGTCGCGCCGACCAGTTCATGCTCGCCATGTCGGTGAAGCCGGCGAAGTAAGCCGGCGGCGCTCGATGGCGACAGGGACCCGCACCGTCATTCCGGGGCAGGCTGAAGGCCTGAGCCCGGAACCTATGAACACCGCGCTTCCCGTCATTGCGAGGAGCGCAGCGACGAAGCAATCCAGGGGCGGCCGAGCTCTACGTCTCCCTGGATTGCTTCGCTGCGCTCGCAATGACGGAGCCTTCCTCAGAATGGCAGTGTTCATGGATTCCGGGCTCGCTGCTGCGCAGCGCCCCGGAAAGGCGGCGCAACTGTTTGGGCCATCTCGATGACCGCCTTCGTCCTGCAGCGGCTGATCCAGAGCGTGCTCGTGCTGCTCGCGGTCTCGATCGTGGTCTTCCTCGCCGTCTACGGCATCGGCGATCCCGTAGAGCTCCTGGTCTCGCCTTCGGCCAGTGCGGCCGAGCGCGAGGCGCTGATCCGCCGGCTCGGCCTCGATCTGCCGGTCTGGCAGCAATATCTGACCTTCATGGCCAATGCGCTGAAGGGCGACCTCGGCCGTTCCTTCGTGCATGGTGTGCCGGCGCTGCAG
Organism: Methylobacterium sp.; assembly: GCA_013823325.1. GTDB lineage: Bacteria > Pseudomonadota > Alphaproteobacteria > Rhizobiales > Beijerinckiaceae > Allobosea > Allobosea vestrisii. Next base: position 563 of record PNLY01000042.1, on the reverse strand, counting down.
CTGATCCTGCAGCGTTTGCCGGCCACCTTCGAGCTGGTGCTGCTTGCAATGACGCTGGCGCTCGCCGCCGGCATCCCGCTCGGCCTGATGGCAGGCTTGAACCCCGACAGCCGGAGTGCCCGCATCGTCATGGCCAGCACCGTGCTCGGCTTCTCACTGCCGAGCTTCTGGAAGGGCATGATGCTGATCCTGCTCTTCGCCGTCTGGCTCGGCTGGCTGCCGACGGCAGGGCGCGGCGAGACGGTCTCGCTCCTCGGCATCCAGACCAGCTTGCTGACGCTGGACGGTTTGCAGCACATCGCCTTGCCCGCCCTCAACCTGGCGATCCCGAACCTCGCTCTGATCATCCGGCTCGTCGCGGCCGGCACCACCGAGACCATGACGCAGGACTACGTCAAATACGCCCGCGCCAAGGGCGTGCGGCCCAGGCGAATCGTCAACCGGCACATCCTGCGCAACATCCTGATCCCGGTCGTCACCGTGGTCGGCGTCGAGTTCGGCAGCCTCGTCGCCTTCTCGACGATCACCGAGACCGTCTTCGCCTGGCCGGGCATGGGCAAGCT
>PNLY01000041.1 GCA_013823325.1 Methylobacterium sp. | reverse complement strand
CCCGGCCTGCCAGAGCGGGGCGCGGGCGAAAGCGTCGAGCTGGGCGCCGGAGGTGCCCTTCGGGAAGACCGCGCGCGAGATGGCGAGATGGCCCTTGAGCACGCGGGTGTAGCGGTCGCGCATCTCGGCGCTCGGCTCGCCGACGACAAGCGTGCGGGTGATGTCGGTGGTGCCGTCCTCGTACTGACCGCCGGAATCGACCAGGAAGATGCCCGGCTCGATCCTGCGATTGCTGGATTCGGTGACGCGATAATGCGGCAGCGCCGCGTTCGGGCCGGCACCGGCGATGGTGGTGAAGGAGACGTCGCGCAGTTCCCCGGTCTTCAGCCGTTCGGCCTCCAGCGCGGCGACGGCGTCGATCTCGGTCAGGCCGCCCTTGGGCGCCTCGCGCGCCAGCCATGAGAGAAAGCGGACGATCGCGGCGCCGTCGCGCAGATGCGCCCGACGGCTGCCGGCGAGCTCGGCCGCGTTCTTCCTGGCCTTCATCAGCGCGATCGGGTCGGTGCCGGCCTCGGGCGTGCCGCCGGCATCGCGGATCAGCGTGGCCAGCGCCGAGGCGGCCGTGCTGGAATCGAGCCGCACCTTCGCCTTCCTGGCGCCGAGCGCCTTGAGCTGCTGCTCCAGCGCCTGCGGCGGGGCGATCTCGCCGAGCGCGCCGATGGCGTCGCCGGCCTCGTTGGTGATCTTCTCCGGGGCGAGGAAGACGGTCGGGCGGCCCTCGCGCGGCACGATGGCATAGCCCAGCGGCAGCGGCGTATGCTCGACATCGCCGCCGCGGATGTTGAAGGTCCAGGCCAGCGCATGCGGGTCGGAGAGCACGAGCGCGTCGACCTTGGCCTTGGCCAGCTCCTGCTGGATGCGGGCGAGCTTGTCGGCGCTGCTCTCGCCGGCATAGGCCGCCGGATGCGCCTTGACCGGCGCGGTCGGCGCTGCCGGGCGGTCGCTCCAGAGCGCGTCGATCGGGTTCGGCGTCACCGGCACGAGCATGCCGCCCGCAGCCGAGACCGCCTTCTCCAGCTTGGCGACGCCGTCGACGGTGTGAAGCCAGGGATCGTAGCCGAGCTTGCCGCCGGCCGGCAGATTGGCCTCGACCCATTTGTCGAGCGGGGTCTCTTCCATCTTCGTCGGCGTGACGACGCTGGTGTCGGTCTGCGCGGCAGACTGGATGGTGTAGCGGCCATCGACGATCAGCGCCGCCTTGTCCGCGAGCACGACGGCATGGCCGGCCGAGCCGGTGAAGCCGGTGAGCCAGGCGAGGCGCGCCATGTGGGCGGGGACATACTCGCCCTGGTGCTCGTCGGCCCGCGGGATGATGAAGCCGTCGAGGCCTTGCTTTGCGAGAGCGGCGCGCAAGGCCGCGACGCGCGGCGCGACCTGCGAGGGATCGCTCGGCTCGGAGAAGGACTGGAAGCGGCAGCTTGTGCGGGAATCGGTCATGACGGGCTCGGCAAGGCTGGATTTGCGGCCACACTCGCCTCCGCGCGCGGGAAAGGCCAGTGCAAAACTGCTGTTTCGCCCCTGCTTTCGCAGCAGGCGCGCACTGGCTCGCATTTGGGCGATCTGCCACTTGGTTATGCGACTTGCGCAGTCGTTAACGGATTTCTTTTTCCGTCATGCGTTTTTTGCATGTTGTGCATATGCGAACATATCTTCTCGCAAGTGCGAAGACGGCCCACTTTAGTCGCATAAGAGAACGAGGAAGCGACCGGGACTGTCCTTCGTGATCTGAGGAGAGACCCTATGACCTATGTGCTGAATTCCACCGACGTCCTTCCGGCCGCAACCCGCGCCGAGGCGACGGAGACCAAGACCGCCGGCCAGGGCTTCTGGCAGCGTCTCTACGCCGCGATGATCGAGAGCCGCCGCCGCTCGGCCATGCGCGAGTTGCGCGCCCATAGCTATCTGGTGCGCGAGAGCGAGCTGGTGCTCGGCGGCTTCCCCGCGACGACGCTGAAAAGCGACGCCGAGCTGCCGTTCAATCGCTGACCGTCAAACGCCGCAGGCCGCCAACCGCGCCGCGCGCTTCGAACAAAGGAACCAAGACCATGATCGCCATCGTCAAGCACGCCTATGATGCTGTCGTCGACGCCGCCAAGTTCGCCGCGGCCGTCTGGCATGATGCCCGCGTCATGCAGGCGCAGGCCGAAGAGAAGTACGGCCACCTCGGCTTCTGATCCGGCGGCGGCCTTCGCCGCCATGCCGGCCGCCTGACGCGGCGGTCTGCGCTTCCGGTGCTCACGGACTTGATGTCCGCTCCGCCCCGGTTCTCGCACGCAACGTCATTCGGCTCGGCCTGACGACGAATATCCGCTCGCCGTTCATGTGAAGCAGTAGGCCTAGTAGAGGCGGCGCGGCCTGGCGGCTGCGCCGCCTCTTTTCATGACCAGCGTCGCCCAGCCCTCACGCGAGGAGCGCTTCGCCAGCGCCAGCCCCTGATGGCGATAGGCCGAGACCACGCCGGCGACGTCCATCTCCAGCAGTCCCGAAAGGATCACCGTGCCGTCGTCCGAGAGGGCGCGGGCGATGGCGGGCGCGAGCTTGCGCAGCGGGCCGGCGAGGATGTTGGCGAAGATCAGGTCGAAATGGCGCGGCCGGTCCGCCTTGGCGTGGCGCAGGCCCGGCGCGACGTAGAGGTCGAGCGCCTGCGGGGCGTGGTTGATCCTGGCATTGCTGGCGGAGACCTCGATCGCGATCGCGTCGATGTCGCCGGCGACGACCTTGCGCTTGACCTGCTTGGCGAGCGCCAGCGCGAGGATGCCGGTGCCGGTGCCGACATCGATGGCGTTGCGTGGCCGGCGCTTCTTCAGTTCGGCGTCGAGCGCGAGCAGGCAACCGGCGGTGGTGCCGTGGTGGCCGGTACCGAAGGCGAGCGCCGCCGGGATCTCGATGGCGACGTCGTTGACCTTCACCGCGTCGCGGTCATGCGCGCCGTGGACGAGCACCCGGCCCGCACGCACCGGCTGCAGGCCCTCCAGGCTGGCGGCGACCCAATCCTGCTGCTTCACCGTGGTGAAGGGCGTCGCATCGATGCTGTCGCCGACGATGGGCCGCAGCATGTCGCGCACCGCGTCCTCGTCCGGATGGGTGGCGAAATAGATCTCGACCTTCCAGGGCGCGTTCAGCGACAGGGTGGTGACGCCGCTCTCGACCTCGAAGGCGGAGACGGCGGTCTCGGTCGGGTCAAAGACCTCGCCCAGGAGCTCGGTCAAGGCGCGTGCCTTGTCACCGCTGGTTTCGAGTTCGAGGACGGTCGCGACCGTCGATGGCAGGAGGCCTTCGCGCATTGCGGGGGCTTAGCAGGGGCCGGGCTGCTTGTCATTCGGTAGTGCATTCTCCGCCGGTCGTCCCGGATCAGCGCCGCTAACGCGGCTTGTCCGGGACGACCAGGGAGAACTGCAGAGCGTTCAGGAATGCTGCGCGGCGAGCTGGGCGAAGATCGCGGCGACCTGGCCGTTCTCGGCCGCGAAGCGCAGCGGCTTGCAGCGCTCGACGATGATCTCGCCCATATCCGGGGCGCTTTCGAGCAGCGCCATCACCTCGGCGGTGAACTCGGCCAGCGGCATCGCCGCGGGGTCGACCGCCTGCTGCGGGCCGAGCAGTTCGGTCTGGACGTAAGGCGGAGCGATCTCGATGACCTCGACCGAGGTCGCCTTGAGCTGCTCGCGCAGCGCCATCGACCAGGAGTGGATCGCAGCCTTCGTCGCGCTGTAGGCCGGCGTCGACGCCAGCGGCACGAAGGCGAGGCCGGAGGAGACGGTCAGGATCGCCGCCCGCTCCTGCTTCAGCAGATGCGGCAGCAGGGCGGCGGTGAGGCGGATCGGACCGAGCAGGTTGGTCGCGATCGTGTCCTCGGCGGTGGCGAGGAAGTCGCCGGCTGCGACAGCTTCGCTGCGCATGATGCCGGCATTGTGGATGACGGCGTTGAGCTCCGGGAAGCTCTCGACCGCCTGCCGGGCGAAGGCCGCGACATCGTCCTTGTCCTGGATGTCTAGCAGGAGTGCTTCCATGCCCGGATTGGCCGAGGTCACCTCGTGGAGCAGCGCCTCACGCCGGCCGGCGATGACGACCTGGTTGCCGGCCTTGTGGAACGCCTCGGCCAGCGCCCGGCCGATGCCGGAGCCGCCGCCGGTGATGAGAATGGTGTTGCCGGTGATGTTCATCGCAAATCCCTTTCCTGGTTGCGAGACATCAGCTGGCGTCGCTACTCTCTGGTGGAAAGAAGGCTCCCGAAAGTTCGATACGCACCAAAAGGAGAGCGTCGGCATGCATGCGATCCGCGAGGCGATGGCAGCGATGCACAAGCGCAGCGAGGAGATCCCACCAGTCTCGAAAGCGGTCGAGTCGCTGGTGCGGCAGGTGATCGCGCAGGTGGCGGACAAGTGGACGATGCTGGTGCTGGAGGCGCTGGAGGAGCACGGCACGCTGCGCTTCACCGAATGCGGGCGGATCGTCGGCGGCATCAGCCAGAAGATGCTGACCAAGACCCTACGCGAGATGGAGCGCGACGGGCTGGTGGTGCGCACCGTCCACCCGGTGATCCCGCCGCATGTCGACTACACGCTGACCGAGCTCGGCCGCGAGCTCAGCGCGGCCTTCTGCGGCGTCTGGACCTGGGCCGAGACCTATCACGCCGAGGTCTCGGCGGCGCGGCGAGCCTTTCGGGAGCGGGAGGAGGGGTAGGGGCTACCCCGCCTTCTGCACGAAACTATCCAGCACCATCTTCCGGCCGGCCTTGTCGAAATCGACCGTCAGCTTGTTGCCGTCGACGCTGGCGACCGAGCCGGGGCCGAACTTGACGTGGAAGACGCGAGCGCCGGGATCGAATACCGAGCTGCCCGTCGACTTCGCCGTCAGCTCGCCCTCGATCAGCACCGGGCCGCGCTGGCGGCCGCCTGAACCAAAGCCGCGCTGGCCGGCGTCGGAGAAGCCGGAGCCTCCGCCCGAGTTGAACTTCGCCTTGTTCTCCTGGGCGCGCTGCCAGCCCGGTGTCTGGTAGGAGGAGCCGAAGCTCTCCATGCGCTCGAAGCGCGAGGCGCCGTAGCCGCCCTGGCTGTAGGCGGTGGGCGCCTGGACGACCTCGACATGGTCCTCCGGCAATTCGTCGATGAAGCGCGAGGGCAGGCTCGATTGCCAGAGGCCGTGGATGCGGCGGTTCGAGGCGAAATAGAGCTTGAGGCGCTTGCGGGCGCGGGTCAGGCCGACATGGGCGAGGCGACGTTCCTCTTCGAGGCCGGCGCGGCCGTTCTCGTCGAGGGCGCGCTGGCTCGGGAAGAGCCCTTCCTCCCAGCCGGGCAGGAAGACGGTGTCGAATTCCAGCCCCTTGGCGGCGTGCAGCGTCATGATCGAGACGCGGGCGCCGCCATCGCCGCTGTCGGCGTCCATCACCAGCGAGACATGCTCGAGGAAGGACGGCAGGTCAGGGAACTCGTCGAGCGAGCGGACCAGTTCCTTGAGGTTTTCGAGGCGCCCGGCGGCGTCGGCCGAACGGTCCTTCTGCCACATCTCGGTGTAGCCGCTCTCTTCCAGCACCAGCTCGGCAAGCTCGCCCTGCGGCATCGCCTCGGCCTTGCCCTGCCAGCGGGCGAAGGCCTCGACCAGCTCGCGCAGGGCGGTGCGGGCCTTGGGCTTCAGTTCCTCGGTCTCGACCACGGCCCTTGCCGACTGCATCAGCGAGAAGCCGGTGGCGCGGGCATGGTTGTGCAGGAGCTGGATGGTGGCGTCGCCGAGGCCGCGCTTGGGCACGTTGACGATGCGCTCGAAGGCGAGGTCGTCGGTGGGCGAGACAACACAGCGCAGATAGGCCATCGCATCGCGGATCTCGGCGCGCTCATAGAAGCGCGGGCCGCCGATCACCCGATAGGGCACGCCGACATGGATGAGCCGCTCCTCCATCTCGCGCATCTGGGCGGAGATGCGGACGAGGATTGCGACTTCGGAGAGGTTCTCGCCTTTCGACTGCATCGCCTCGATCTCGTCCGAGATCAGGCGGGCCTCCTCCTGGCTGTCCCAGGCGCCGGTGATGGTGACCTTTTCGCCGGCCTCGTCCTCGGTGCGCAGGGTCTTGCCGAGGCGGCCTTCATTGCGGGCGATCAGCTTGGCGGCGGTGGCGAGGATATGGCCGGTCGAGCGATAGTTGCGCTCGAGCCGGACCACGGTCGCGCCCGGAAAATCGTGCTCGAAGCGCAGGATGTTGTCGACCTCGGCGCCGCGCCAACCATAGATCGACTGGTCGTCGTCGCCGACGCAGGCGATGTTGCGCCGGCCCTGCGCCAGCAAACGCAGCCAGAGATACTGGGCGACGTTGGTGTCCTGGTACTCGTCGACGAGGATGTAGCGGAAGCGCTCGTGATAGCTCGCCAGCAGTTCCGGATGCTCGCGGAACAGCGTCAGGCAATGCAGCAGCAGGTCGCCGAAATCGACGGCGTTCAGCGTCTTCAGCCGGTCCTGATAGGCGGCGTAGAGCTTGCCGCCCTTGCCGCTGGCGAAGACGCCGGATTCGCCCGGCGGCACGTCCTTGGGCGCGAGCCCACGGTTCTTCCAGCTATCGATGAAGCCGGCCAGCATGCGGCCGGGCCAGCGCTTCTCGTCGATCCCCTCCGCCTGGATCACCTGCTTCATCAGGCGGATCTGGTCGTCGGTGTCGAGGATGGTGAAGTCGGAGCGCAGATCGACCAGCTCGGCATGGCGGCGCAACAGCTTGGCCGAGATCGAGTGGAAGGTCCCTAACCAGGGCATGCCCTCGGCCACCGGGCCGACGAGGTTTGCGACGCGCTCCTTCATCTCGCGCGCCGCCTTGTTGGTGAAGGTCACCGCGAGGATCTGCGAGGGATAGGCGCGATTGGTCGCGATCAGATGGGCGATGCGGGTGGTGAGCACGCGGGTCTTGCCGGTGCCGGCTCCGGCGAGCACCAGTACAGGCCCGTCGGTCGCCTCGACCGCCTGGCGCTGCTCCGGATTGAGCCCCTGCAGATAGCCGGCCGCCGGCTGCGCGGCCGCGCGCGATGCGAGGCCGCCGGGGCGGGGCAGGGGGGCGGAGGTGGCGTGGTCTGACACTGGCTTGGCTTTGGCCCGGCTTGCGTGATCGTGATTCGTTCACGGTCAATATAGAGGCAGGCGACTTGGATTGCTCGCCATCGCGGAGGGTTTTCCGCGATGGCGTCGGGGTAGCATAAACCAGTCGGAGTCACCGCGCTGGCAGCAGGTATTTCAGCCCTTGCGTGAAGCCGCGTGGTGCAACGGAGAGGTGGTCCTCATCGTTCAGGACCACCGATTTCAGGTTAAGGTTCGGATATTTCCGGTCCTTCAGCGCCTTCTCCAGCACCTTGTTGTCGGCGACCATATCGACGCTCTGGCTGTAGCGCCGGTCGCCTTTGCGCAGCGCCTCGTACTCGCCGACATAGAGGAAGACCTTGGCCGGCAGATCGCGGTTCCTGGCGGCATAGCTCGCCTCCATGCCGAGGACGTGGCGCTTGTCGTACCAGAGCGACGGGCTGCCGAGGATGTAGCCGCTGAACAGGCCGGGCTCTGTGAAGAGGATCTGCGCGCCGAGCAGGGAGCCATAGGAGTGGCCGAGAAAGAGCGCTCTTGCCGGATCGACGCGGTAGCGGGCGGCAATGAACGGTTTCACCTGATCGCGCAGATAGGTCTGGTAGGCTCGTCCCTGGCCATGAACTGTGCCGGCCGGCGCACTGCTCGGCCCGTTCGGCGTCGGCGTGTAGTCGCGCCGGCGGCTGACCGCGCCGTCCTCTCCCTTGGCATAGGACAGGCCGACCAGGATGAACTCCTCGACCCTGGGGCCCTCGAGGTTCAGGCGGCGGTTGATCTGGCGGATGATCGGGAAGGCGTAGTCGGCATCGGTGACGTAGAGCACCGGATATCTCCGCTGCGGCTCCTTCGCGTAGGACGGCGGCAGGGCGACGAAGACCTGGTAGCCGCGGCGCGAAACCGGATCGGGCACATCCCAGACTTCGCTGTCGGCGATCTCGTAGGGGCGGCCTTCGCCAGGCTGAATCTTCGGAATGGACTGGGCTTGAGCCGGGATACTGGCAAGGCCGAAGCCGGCGGTCAGTGTGATGACCAGGGTACTCAGGACGCGTCGCAGCACGTGAAGGCTCTCCATAGGCCGCGCCGATGGCGGCGCGCCGGGCGAAGTGCCGGGTGAACTCGGGCGGCAATCGGGCGAGTTCGCAATTTCCGGGCATCGGCATAGTCTGCTGGTTAATGACGGGGGCGGTTCGCGGATCGGAAGGGAAATCCATGGCGCAGGCATCGCACGCCCATCAGGTCACCAACCAGGTGCCGCCGCTGGCCGATTACGACGCCTATGCCGCCGATCCCGTGCTGAAGGCCGCTGTGACCGCCTTCGATGCCGGCTGGGCCGATGAGCGGCTGCACGAGGCGGGGCGGACGGTCGGCGCCGCCGAGACGATCGAGATGGCGCGGCTCGCCAACCGGCACGGGCCGGAGCTGCGCAGCCATGACCGCTTCGGCAATCGCATCGACCAGATCGAGTTCCACCCGGCCTGGCACGCGCTGATGGCCCGCGCCATCGGCCAGGAGACGCATGCGCTCGCCTGGAACAGGCCGGGGCCGGGGGCGCAGGTGGCGCGGGCTGCCCTGCAATATCTCTGGTATGGCTGCGAGAGCGGCATCTGCTGCCCGATCTCGATGACCTATTCGGCGATTCCCGTGCTGAAGCAGGACCGGGCGCGCTGGGCGGAATGGGGCGCGCTGATCTCCTCGAAGAGCTACGACAAGAGCCAGGGACCCGCCGCGGGCAAACTAGGCGCGACCGTCGGCATGGCGATGACGGAGACGCAAGGCGGTTCGGACCTGCGCCAGACCCAAACCATCGCCTATGACAATCGCGACGGCACCTATTCGCTGCATGGGAGCAAATGGTTCTTCTCGGTGCCGCATTCCGACGTCTTCCTGACGCTGGCGCGGAATGAGGAGGGCATCTCCTGCTTCGTCGTGCCGGGCTGGCGGCCCGATGGCGAGCGTAATGGCATCGCGATCCAGCGCCTCAAGGACAAATGCGGCAACCGCTCGAACGCCTCCTCCGAGGTCGAATTCAGAGGCGCGATCGGCCATATGCTCGGCGATCCCGGCCGGGGCCTGCGCACCGGCCTGTCGATGAACCACAATACCCGGCTCGATATCGCTGCGGCTTCGGCCGGCCTGATGCGTCAGGCGGTGATGCTCGCCGGCCATCATGCCCTGCACCGCACGGCGTTCCAGCGCCTCTTGATCGACCAGCCGATCATGCAGAACGTCCTCGCCGATCTCGCCATCGAGGCGGAGGCGGCTGCGTGGCTCGCCTTCCGGCTCTTCGCCGCGGTCGACCGGCAGGAACAGTCCGAGAGCGAGAAGCTGCTGGCCCGGATCGGCGCGCCGCTGGCGAAGTACTGGGTGGCGAAGCGCACGCCGGCCGTCGTGGTCGAGGCGCTGGAATGCCATGGCGGCAACGGCTTCATCGAGGAGAACCCGATGGCGCGGCATTATCGCGAGGCGCCGCTCAACTCGGTCTGGGAAGGCTCGGGCAACGTCATCTGCCTCGACGTGCTGCGCTCGCTGGAACGTGAGCCGGGCTCGCTGCAGGCGCTGCGAGCGGAACTGCACGCGGTCTCCGGCCAGGACCGACGCTATGATGCGGCGCTGCAGACGTTGGACAACGACCTGCATGATCTCATCCGGCATGAAGGCCAGGCCCGTCTGCTGACCGAGCGTCTGGCGCTGATGCTGCAGGGTGCGCTGCTGATCCGCCATGCGCCGCATGCCGTGGCGGACGCGTTCGTCGCGACGCGGCTCGGCGGGCACTGGTCCGGGCATTTCGGCGACCTGCCGCTGGCGGTCGATGCGGTGACGCTGGCCAGAAGGGCGGTGCCGGAGGTCTGACGGAGGCGGACAGATCGATCTTTCCTCGATTGCGCCCGTATGCGAAGGAACCAGCTGCCGCCGCCGCGCATTCTGTCGTGTCGGAGCATTCCCGTCCCGACATTTGCGGAACGATCGACGTGCACAGCGACGCCGGCCTCATCGCCCCCATTCTGACGCAGATGTTCGAGCAGGCGCCGACCTTCATGGCGCTGCTGCGCGGGCCGGAACACCGTTTCGATCTTGCCAATCCGAGCTATCTAAGATTGATCGGCGATCGCGAGGTCGTTGGCCGTCCCCTGGCGGAGGCGCTGCCGGACGCCGTTGCGCAGGGTGTCGTGGACATCCTCGACGAGGTCTATCGCACCGGCGTGCCCTACACTGCGAACGGCGCATGCTTTATGATTCAGGCCGAGCCTGGCGGGCCGAGCGAGGAGCGTTTCCTCGATTTCGTCTACCAGCCGCTGCGCGACGCCGACGGCAAGGTCAACGCGATCTTCGTCGAGGGCGCCGACGTCACCGAGCGGACCCTGGCGGAGCGGGCGCGGCGCGAGAGCGAGGCCCTGTACAAGGGCCTGTTCGACGCGATCGACGAAGGTTTCTGCATCATCGAGTTCTTCGACGGACCGCACGGCCCCGACAGCGACTACGTCCACATCCAAGCCAATGCCGCCTACGAACGCCATGCCGGCATTCCGAACGTGGTCGGCCAGAAATTGCGCGAGATGGTGCCGGACGAGGCGGACGCCTGGGTGGCGCGCTATGGCGCCGTGCTGCGCACCGGCGAAGCGATCCGCTTCCAGCAGGAGCTGGTCGCGACCGGCCGCTATCTCGATCTCGCCGCGGTCCGCATCGAGCCGCCGAGCCGCAGGCAGGTTGCCGTCATCTTCCAGGACATCACCGCGCGCCGCCGCGCCGAGATCGCGCTGGCGGAGCTCAACGCGACGCTGGAGCAGGAAGTCGAAAAGCGCTCGGCCGAGTTGATGAAGACCGAGGAGGCCTTGCGCCAGAGCCAGAAGATGGAAGCCGTCGGCCAGCTCACTGGCGGCATCGCGCACGACTTCAACAATATTCTCGCCGGCATCGGCGGCAGCCTCGAAATGGCGCAGGCGCGGATCGCGCAGGGCCGGATCGCCGACACCGAGCGTTTCCTGACGGGCGCGAAGAGCGCAGTGCGCCGGGCCGCCAGCCTGACCGAGCGGCTGCTCGCCTTCTCGCGGCGCCAGACACTCGATCCCAAGCCGGTGAACGTGAACACGCTGGTCAACGGCATGCTCGACCTGATCACGCGCAGCGTCGGCCCGACCATCGCGATCGAGGCTGTCGGCGCTGCCGGCCTATGGACGGTCCATGCCGATGCCGGGCAACTCGAGAACGCACTGCTCAACCTCTGCATCAATTCGCGCGATGCCATGCCCGATGGCGGCCGGCTGACGATCGAGACCTCCAATCGGTGGATGGACGAGCGGGCGGCCAAGGCGCGCGACCTGAAGCCGGGGCAATATGTCTCGCTGTGCGTTTCCGACACCGGCACGGGCATGACGGCGGACGTGGTCGAGCGCGCCTTTGACCCGTTCTTCACGACCAAGCCGATCGGGCAGGGCACCGGGCTCGGCCTGTCGATGGTCTACGGTTTTGCCGGCCAGTCCGGCGGCGCCGCGCGGATCTATTCGGAGCCCGGCAAAGGCACGATGATCTGCATCTATCTGCCGCGCCATATGGGCGAGGTCGTCGAAGCCGGCGAAGCCGCGTCGGATTTCGCTGATTCCGCGCCGCCCGCCGGCGGCGAGACCGTGCTCGTCGTCGATGACGAGCCGTTGGTGAGGATGCTCTGCGTCGAGCAGCTGGAAGAACTGGGATATGCCGTGATCGAAGCGGGTGACGGTCCCTCGGCGTTGAAGATCATCGAGACCAGGCAGCCGATCGACCTCCTCGTCACCGATGTCGGGCTGCCCCGCGGCATGAACGGGCGCCAGCTCGCCGACGCGGCGCGCCTGCGCCGGCCGGGGCTCGAAGTGCTGTTCGTGACCGGCTATGCCGAGAACGCCGTGCTCAACCACGGCCATCTCGAACCAGGCATGCACATCATGACCAAGCCGTTCGAGATGGAGGCCTTCGCAAGGCGCGTCCGCGACCTGATCGACGGGCGCAGGACGGCCAAGCTCTGACGCAGGTCAGACTTCCGGCGCGAAATCCATCGCCACGCCGTTGATGCAGTAGCGCAGGCCGGTCGGGGGCGGGCCGTCGGGGAAGACATGGCCGAGATGGCCGCCGCAATTGGCGCAGTGCACCTCGACCCGGTGCATGCCGTAGCTGTAATCCTCGCTCTCCTCGACCGCGCCTTCGAGCGGCTGGTCGAAGCTCGGCCAGCCGGTGCCGCTCTCGAATTTCTTGTGCGACCTGAACAGCGGCTGGCCGCAGCCGGCGCAGGAGAAGGTGCCGGCGCGCTTCTCGAAGTTCAGCGCGCAGGAGCCGGCCCGCTCCGTGCCATGGCCGCGCAGCACCTGATACTGTTCCGGGGTCAGCTTCTGGCGCCATTCGGCGTCGCTGAGCTGGTAGGGGAATTCACGCTCCGCGGGCCTTCCCGTTTTGGCGAACATGTCCATCAGGCCCATGCGAGGCTCCTTTCCGTGCGCTCTTGTTCGATTGTCGCGCGAGATATGGGGATTTGTCTTCCTGATTTCAGCCCTGTGCAACACCGCCTGTTTCACTTTGGCGTTCGGAGGCGACCGATCGCTTCTCCGGGCACCCGGCGCGTCACCCAACCGTCACGCGACTCCTCTAGTCGGCTCGCCATCGCAACGGGCGCGAACGAGGGCCTCGTGACGCAGACGATCCGCGCGGTGAAGCGCACGACGAACCTCGGGCTGACCACCGCCGTCCATCGCAGCAAGCCGCTGTCGCGCGCCGGCATGCTGGAGCGGATGTTCACGCTCGCCTTCTCCGGCCTGGTCTATCCGCAGATCTGGGAGGACCCGGTCGTCGACATGGAGGCGTTGGCGCTGCAGCCCAGCGACCATCTCGTCGCGATCGCCTCGGGCTCCTGCAACATCCTGTCCTATCTCACCGCCGATCCCGCGAGGATCAGCGCGATCGACCTCAACGGCGCCCATATCGCCCTCGGCCATCTCAAGCTCGCGGCGCTGGCGGAGATCGACGACCACGCGGTCTTCCGCCGCTTCTTCGGGCAGGCGCAGTCGAAGGACAATGTAGCGACCTATGACCGCCTGATCGCGCCGCGGCTCGACGCGGTCAGCCGCGCCTATTGGGAGGGACGCAACCTCGCGGGCCGACGCCGGATCGAGGTCTTCGCCCGCAATTTCTACCGCTACGGCCTGCTCGGCCGCTTCATCGGCACCGGACATTTCCTCGCCCGCCGGCTCGGCTTCGACCCCAGGGTGATGCTGCAGGCGAGGACGATGGAGGAGCAGCGGGCCCTGTTCGATCGGCATCTGGCCCCGGTCTTCGAGAAGAAACTCGTGCGCTGGCTGGTTCGCCAGCCGGCTTCGCTCTACGGGCTCGGCATTCCGCCGGCACAGTACAAGGCGCTCGCCGCCGATGGCGATGCCGGTATCCGCGCCGTGCTGCGCCACCGGCTGGAGCGGCTCGCCTGCGGCTTCGACCTGAAGACCAACTACTTCGCCTGGCAGGCCTTCGGCCGCGGCTACGGGCCGGAGCCGGATGCGGCGGTGCCGCCCTATCTGGAGCGCGGCAACTTCGAGATTGTGAGGGAGCGCGCCGGGCGCGTCTCCTACCATCAGAGTGCGATCACCGCCTTCCTCGAGAAGCAGCCGGCCGAGAGCTGCAACGGCTTCGTGCTGCTCGATGCCCAGGACTGGATGAACGATGCCGATCTGACGGCCTTGTGGACGCAGATCACCCGCAGCGCCGCGCCCGGCGCCCGGGTGATCTTCCGCACCGCCGCCGATGAGCGTCTGCTGCCCGGAAGGGTGCCGGAGGCGATCCTGTCGCAATGGCAGTATCAGGAGGAGCGCAGCCGCGAGCTCGGCGCCCGCGACCGCTCCTCGATCTACGGCGCCTTCCACCTCTATGTTCGTGGAGCGGCTGCGTGATTGCCGCCAGCAGCAGGCAGGACGCTGCCGGCTTGATGGACCGGATGTACCGCTTCCAGCGCCACATCTACGACGCCACCCGCAAGTTCTATCTGCTCGGCCGCGACGGGCTGATCACAGGCTTGAAGCCGCCGCCGGGCGGCGCGGTGCTGGAGATCGGCTGCGGCACCGGCCGGAACCTGATCAAGATCGCGCAGCGCTATCCGCAGGCTCGCTGCTACGGGCTCGACATTTCCGAGGAGATGCTGAGCACCGCCCGCCAGCAGGTGGCGAAGGCGGGACTGTCGGAGCGCATTACGCTGGCGCAGGCCGATGCGACCGATTTCGACCCGCAGGCGCTATTCGGCCGCGCCAGCTTCGAGCGGGTGGTGATTTCCTATGCGCTCTCGATGATCCCGCCCTGGCGCGAGGCGCTGGCGCAGGCGATGCGCGTCGTCGCGCCGGGAGGCGCGCTGCATATGGTCGATTTCGGCGACCAGGCGCATCTGCCAACGCCGTTCAAGGCACTGCTGAACCGCTGGCTGGCGCTGTTCCATGTCACGCCGCGCCGGGATCTCGATGCGGTCGTGACCGATCTCTGCGCGCAGACGGGAACTATCGGCGGCACGACGCGGCTGTTCGGCGGCTACAGCGTCCAGGCGGTCGCGATCAGGCCGGCCTGAGCGCCGGGGCTGGACGCCATCGCCGCGACGCTGCTACGCGGAGGGGATGAGCGCAGCCGCCGATCCTGACGACAGCAGCAGTGGGAGCTCCGGGCTGCGCGATCGGCTTCGACAGCTCTATCATGGCCGTACCCCGACGGCGCTGCGCTTCCAATTCGCGACGCTGGTCGTCGATCTCCTGATCATCGGCTTCTTCGTCGCGACGCCGATGCTGCGCGACCGGCCGGAATTCCTCTGGCTCGACTATGCCGTCGCGATCATCGTCGCCGCCGAGATCGCGGCGCGGTTCCTCGCCTCGTCGAACATGCAGCGGCTGTTGCGCCAGCCGACCATGCTGCTCGACCTTTTCATCCTGGCGACGCTGCTGGCGCCGCAATGGCTGGAGAATTTCGGCTTCCTGCGAATCTTGCGGCTCTGGTCGCTGTCGCAGCGCGGCCAGATCTGGGGCTATCTGCGGCAGACGCGCTATCGCGACTGGGAGGATGTGGCGCGGGCCCTGATCAATCTCGCGACCTTCCTCTTCGTCGTCACCGGTTTTGTTTACACCTTCTTCTTCATGAGCCGGCCGGGGCTGGAGGGCTATGTCGAGGCGCTCTATTTCACCGTCGCGACGGTGACGACGACCGGTTTCGGCGACATCACCCTGCCGGGCATCGCCGGCAAGCTGACCTCGATCGTGGTGATGATCATCGGTATCTCGTTGTTTGTCCGGTTGGCGCAGGCCGTGTTTCGGCCGCACAAAGTGACTTTTCCCTGTCCCGAATGCGCCTTGCAGCGCCACGAACCAGATGCGGTGCACTGCAAGGCCTGCGGCCATCGGCTGAAGATCCCGGACGGCGACGATTGATCGGCTGCGCTGGGACTTCGGTGCTGACAGGAGCCAGTCTGCTCGCTGTCTAAAGGAAGCGTCGGCCTTCCGGGCAGATTGAGGCGATTGGAGTGGCGATGGCGCCGGTTAAGGTCGACCCCGACAAGACCCGGGAATTCGCGGATGCCGCGGGCTTCTATGCATGGCTCGGCGCGCATCATGACCGCGCCGACGAAATCTGGATCAAGATTCACAAGCTCTCATCCGGCCTGCGCTCGATCACGCCCAAGGAGGCGATCGACGTCGTGCTCTGCTGGGGCTGGATCGATGGCGTCAAGAAAGGGCTCGACGAGCGCAGCTATCTGCAACGCTACACGCCGAGGGGGGCGAAGAGCATCTGGAGCCAGATCAATGTCGATAATGTCGCCCGCCTGATCGCGGAGGGGCGCATGACCAGCCACGGCCTGGCGCAGGTCGATGCTGCCAAGGCCGATGGCCGGTGGGCCCGCGCCTATGGCGCCGGCCGGAACCTGAAGATCCCCGATGACCTCCAGGCTGCGATCGACGCGGAGCCGCAGGCCAAGGCGATGCTCGCGAAGCTCAATGCGCAGAACCGTTTCGCGCTGGCGTTCCGCGTCCACAATCTCAAGACGGAAGCCGGACGGCGCAAGAAGATCGCGGCCTTCGTCGAGATGCTCAAGCGCGGCGAGACCATCTACCCGCAGCGTTCGCGCACTGAAGGGGTCGATAGCGAACGGCGCTAGTGCCGCGTCTCGGTCTCGCGTTCGGCTTCCTGGGCCGGCTCGCCAAGCGTGATCGCGCTCTTCTGTGGCATGCCGATCATTCGCCCGACGGTGGCCGGGCGCGGCATCTGCGCATGCGCCGCCTTCATGATCGCGAGATTGGCGAGGATGTCGGCTGGGAAGGGCGTGACCTTGCGGCTCACCATGTCGACGTGCAGCGACAGATTCTCCGAGGTCGCGGCGAGCCAGCCATCGCTGGCATGGCGCATCTCGAGGTAGTAATGCAGCCGCTTGTCGTCGAAGGCGATGAGCTGCGCGGTGACGCGGACCTGATCGCTCGCCGTCACCTCGCGCTTGTAGAGCACATGGCACTCGGCCGAGAAGAACGAGGCCTTGCGGGCCTCGACATAGTCCTGGTTGAGGCCGACCAACGAGAAGACCTCGTCGACGGCCCGGTCGAACAGGACATGGTAATAGGCCATGTTGAGATGGCCGTTATAGTCGATCCAGTGCGGCTCGACCCGCATCGGGGAGGAGACGAAGGGAGCAAAGAACAAGGCAGGCGTACGAATGTCGTCCGGCATCGGCTCCTCCTTTCGATCCATCTCGTCGATGCGTAGGCGGCTCTGCACCGCCGGCTCTTGCCGGCGCGGTCGCGGCGCGTGAAAACAACACGAGCCGCTGCTCTCAAGGCCGAACCATTCCAGATTAGGCGAAGTTCTCCAGCCATGACAATGCCTTCAACCGTTTCTGCGCCCCCCCATGCTCGTGCCGCAGAGCTGCCGCCGTCGCCGCAGGCCGTCACCGCGCTGACGCAGGCACTGGCGGCGCTGTTGGGCAACCGCCTCGTCACCAGCCTCGCGGTTCGGCAGCAGCACGGCCACACCCTGACCTGGATCCCGAACCAGCCGCCGGACGCGGTCGTCTATCCCCAGAACACCGAAGAGGTAGCCTCCATCGTGAAGCTTTGCGCCGAGCATGGGGTTCCGGTGATCGCCTTCGGGACAGGGACGTCGCTCGAAGGCCATGTCAACGCGCCCTTCGGCGGCGTCTCAATCGACATGAGCCAGATGAAGCGGGTCGTCGCGGTCCATGCCGAGGACCTCGACTGCACGGTCGAGGCCGGGGTCACCCGCAAGGAGCTCAACGAGCATCTGCGCGACCAGGGCCTGTTCTTCCCGATCGATCCGGGCGCCGACGCCTCGATCGGCGGCATGGCGGCGACACGCGCCTCCGGCACCAACGCGGTGCGCTACGGCACGATGAAGGACAATGTCATCGCGCTGACCGCCGTGATGGCCGACGGCTCCATCGTCAAGACGGCGAGCCGGGCCCGCAAATCCTCGGCCGGCTACGATCTCACCCGCCTGCTCGTCGGCTCGGAGGGCACGCTCGGCATCATCACCGAGGTGACGCTGAAGCTGCACGGCATTCCCGAGGCGGTGTCGGCTGGCGTCTGCCCGTTCCCCTCCGTGCAGGCGGCCTGCGACGCGACGATCATGACGATCCAATCGGGCCTGCCGATCGCGCGGATCGAGCTGGTCGACGACGTGATGATGCGCGGCGTCAACCTGCACTCCAAGCTCGGCCTGCCGGAGACGACGATGCTGTTCGTCGAGTTCCACGGCTCGGAAGAGGGCGTGAAGGAACAGGCCGAGCGTTTCGGCGAGATCGCGGCCGAGTTCGGCGGGGGCCCGTTCGACTGGGCGACCAAGCCGGAGGATCGCTCGAAGCTTTGGCAGGCGCGGCACGACGCCTATTGGGCGGCGCGGGCGCTCAGGCCCGGCGCGGAATCGGTCGCGACCGATGTCTGCGTGCCGATCTCGCGGCTGGCCGAATGCGTCGACGAGACCAAGCGCGACATCGAGGCCTCCGGGCTGATCGCGCCGATCGTCGGCCATGTCGGCGACGGCAATTTCCACACGCAGCCGCTGGTCGATCTCAACGATGCCGACGAGGTCGCGCGCTGCGAGGCCTTCATCGACCGGCTGGTCAAGCGGGCGCTCGCTATGGAGGGCACCTGCACCGGCGAGCACGGCGTCGGCCAGAAGAAGATGAAGTACCTCACGATCGAGCACAGCCCGGCGGCGCTCGCCACCATGCGGCTGATCAAGCGCGCGCTCGACCCGCAGAACATCCTCAATCCCGGCAAGATCATCGCCCTGTGACAGCCCGCCGCTCCCTCAAGCGTGGATCATTCGCAAGAATGTCGTGATCCTGCCGCGACTTGCGTGCATGATCGCGCCGTCGACATATCGAGGATTGATGCAAGAGCGTGCGTGAGGCCCTGACCTTACTGGCCGGGCTGCTCGTCGCGGCGTTGCTGGCCGCGCTGCTGGGGCCAGGTTTCGTCGATTGGCGCGAGTACAGGCCCCATTTCGAGCAGCGCATCAGCGCTGCGCTCGGCGTGGAGACGCGCGTCGCCGGCGGGATCGGGCTGCGGCTGCTGCCGTCGCCGCGGTTGACGTTGGGTGAGGTGCGCCTCGACTCCAGCGAGAGCGGGGCGAGCAGCGCCAGCATCGAAAAACTGACGGTCGAGCTGGCTCTGGCGCCGCTGGCGCGCGGCGAATTCAGGCTGGTCGAGGCCGAGGCCGACGGGCTGACGCTGAACCTCGTCGCCGACGAAAGCGGCGCCGTCGCCCTGCCGGCCCGCCAGGGCACGGGCTTGCCGAGCGAGACGGCGATCGATCGGCTCGCGATCCGCCGCGCGGCCGTGATCTGGCGCGAGCCCGGAAAGCCGGCGCAGACGCTGGCGCCGATCTCGGTCGATGTCTCGGCCGTCGCGCTGCACGGGCCCTGGCGTGTCGAGGGTGAGATTGCCGGCTCGTCGCTGCGCTTTGCCACCGGCGCCATCGAGGCCGACGGGCGACTGCGGACCAAGGCCTCGGTTACCGGCGAGCAGACCCAGTTCGGCTTCGATGGTTCGCTGATCCTGGCTGGTGCCGGACAGGGCGTTCGGCCCGGACTGGAGGGCAGCTTCACGATCGCGCCCGGCGGGGCAGTCAGCCTCGCCGGGCGGGTGAGCGGCGACAGCCGCCGCCTCGATTTCTCCGGCCTCGCCGTCGAGGTTGCCGGCGGCGCGGCGCGGCTGGAGGGCGAGGGCTCATTCAACCCGGGCGACAGCACGGGCAGCGTCCAGCTCAAGGCGCGCCGGCTCGATGTCGACATGCTGGCGGAAGCGCTGGCCCAGCGGCCGGGCTATCAGCGCGCTTTGCAGGCTTTGCCGGGGCCGGTCGATCTCTCGCTGGAGCTCGATCAGATCGTCTGGCGCGGCGAGGATTTCAGCGGCTTTGTCCTGCGCGGCAAGCTCGATGGCGATGGTATCGAGGCGGGCAGCGCCACGGTCAGGATCGCCAATGCCACTCTCGACGCGCGCGGCGCGCTCGACGGAGAGGGCTTTCGCGGCACGCTCGAGGCGAAGGCGCCCGATGCGCGGCGGGCGGCGCTGGCGCTGGCGCGGCTCGGGGTCGAAGCCGGGCTGGCCGACAGCTTCGCCGCCCTGCGCAGCCTCGATGGCACGGCGGTGCTGGATTGGAGCAATGAGCGCCTCGCGATCACCCGGATGACCGCGCGGGCAGGCTCAGGTCCGCGGCTGGAAGGGTCCGGCGCGATCACGCCGGGTAAGCTCGACGCGAAGCTGACCCTGAACGGGCTCGACCTCTCGACCCTGCCGGCGGGAGACAGCCTGAATGCGCTCGCCGGCCGGCGCGACCTTGCGCTCGATCTCACCTTGAACGGTCTGCGCTATCGTTCAGCGCCACCCGGTTCGGCCCGGCTCGCTCTGACCCGGCAGGGCAGCGATTGGCGCCTCAGCCGTCTGGCCGTCGACGGCTTCGGCGGCGTCAAGGTCGAGGGCGAGGGCGCATTGCTGCCGGGCGGCGGCGAAATCGCCGGGCGGGTGCGCGCGCCGCGCTTCGCCGCGCTGACGGCGCTGGCCGGTCCGCTGCTGCCGGAGGGCTTCCGACGCATCCTGCCGCGGATCGAGGACGGGCTTGCCGGGATCGATGCCGGCTTCAAGCTGTCGCGGGCGGCGAATGGCGAGACCAGCGTGGTGGCAGAGGGAACGGCCCAGGCCGGGCGGCTCGCGCTCAACGGCAAGCTCGACGCCGCCGGGCAGTGGAGCGCCGGCGATGTGAAGCTCTCGCTCGACGACCGGCGCCGCGCCTTCGCCGCTTTCGGCCTGCCGCGCCCGGCACGCGGCGGCTCGGGCGAGCTCTCGCTCGGCTTCGGCCCGAGCGGACCGGTCGGCTCGCTCGCCGGACCCGGATTGATGCTCGTGCTGGAAGGGGCGGGAGGCGGGGCCCGGCTCAGCCTCCAGGCCGATGGGCCCGACCAGGTCCTGCCGGACGGGCTGGCGCGGCTGGTTCCGGATGGCGTCCTCGATGCCTCCGGGCGTGTCAGCTTCGGCGAAGAGGCCAGGCTCGACGATCTCGTCGTCAATGCCGGCGGCAAGGCGGCGCGCGGCGCGGTCAGCTTCTCGGCCGAGAATGGGATCGGCGGGCGGCTCGATCTGCCCTATCTCGCTTTGCAGCCCGCGCTCACGGCGGTGATCGGCCAGGCGCAGCCGGTCGCAGGCAGCCAGTGGTCGCCGAGCCGTTTCCAGGGCGCGACAGCGCTCGGCGAGATGAAGCTGGCTCTGTCCGCCGAGCGGCTCGACCTCACCGACCGCATTGCCTTGACCAAGGCGCGGCTCGACCTGGCGGCGGGGCCGGATGGGCTCGTCCTCGACAATCTGCGTGGCAGCCATGCCGGCGGCGAGGTCAGTGGGCGGCTCACGGCCCGGCGCGAGGGCGGCCTGGCGCAGATCACCGGCAGGCTCGGCCTCACCGGGCTCGACCTTGCCACACTGACCAAGGGGGCGCTGACCGGCAAGCTGTCGGGGAGCTTCGAGGCCGGCGGCTCGGGCGAGAGTCCGGCGCGCCTGATCGCGGCGCTCGGCGGCGCCGGCTCGATCAGCGTTGCGGGCGCCGGCATGGCGCGCTTCGATCCGGCGGCGATCTCCAAGGTGATCGCCGCGACGGGCGACGACGCGTCCGAGAGCGAGACCGGACGCTTGCAGGACCGGATCGGCGAAGCGCTGGAGAAGGCGAGCTGGCCGCTCGGCGACGTCACCATTCCCTTTACCCAGGCGGCCGGTGTGCTGCGAGTCTCCCCCGTCTCGATCGAGCGCGCCGGGCTCAGGGCCGATGCGACCGGGCTGGTCGACTGGCGGGCGATGACCACCGATCTGCGCCTCAACCTGCGGCCGCTCGGGGCGGCCCCGAAGGGCTGGCCGGAGCAGATGCCGCAGGTCGGCGTCGCCTGGCGCGGGCCGCTGGAGGCGCCGCGGCGCGAGACCGATGTCGGGGCACTCTCCAATGTCGTGGCGGCGCGTGCCCTGGCGCGCGAGATCGAGCGGGTCGAGGCGTTCGAGGCCGATCAGCGCGAGCGTGCGATGCATGTGCGTCGCCTGCGGGCCGAGCGCGAGCTACGCGAGAACGAGCGCAAGCTCGCCGAATTCCTGAAGGCAGAGGAGGAGCGCCGCATCGCCGAGGAAAAGCGGGCGGAAGAAGCCCGCAAGGCGGAGGAAACCCGGCTGGCCGAAGAAGCCCGCAAGGCCGAGATCGCCCGCCGCGCCGAGGAGGCGAGGCAGGCCGAAGAGGCGCGCCGGGCCGAGATCGCCCGCAGGCTGGAGGAGGCGCGCATCGCCGAGGAGGCGCGCAAGGCGGAAGTCGCGAAGCGCCAGGAGGAATTGCGGAAGGCCGAGGACGAGCGGCGCCGGGCCGAAGCCGAGGAGCGGGCCAGGCAGGCGGCGATCCGGGCCGCGATCGAGGGGCGTCCGGGACCGATGATCCTGCAGGGAGCGCCGCCTTCCTATATTCCGGGCGATCCGCCCGGTTACGGCAGGCCGCGCGGCGAGGCGCCGCCATTGCCGCCGCCGCTCGACATCCAGTCAGTGCCACGGCCGCTGTCGCGCTCGCCGCTGCAGAACTGATTCAACATGCTGGGAAACTGAATCAAACGCGTGCGGCGTTGATTCAATATTTTCTCGCAAGCTGCTGATAATACAGTATTTTCTGTTCTGTCCGATCAGCCGCCCTGCAGCAGCTTGAAGGCGATCGCCCACATCGTCGCGGCGACGATGCCGTCGAGGATGCGCCAGGACTTTGGATCAGCGAAGAGCGGGCGCAGCCAGCGGGCGCCATAGCCGAGGCCGAAGAAGAACAGGAATGAGGCGGTCATCGCGCCAGCGGCGAAGACCAGTTCCTGTCCCGGAAACTGGCTGGCGATGCTGCCGATCAGCAACACCGTGTCGAGATAGACATGCGGGTTGAGCCAGGTCAGCGCGGCGCAGGTGACGAGGCTGGCGGAGAGGGTTGCGCCACCGGCCGTGCCGACCGCCAGCGCTTCGGAAGAGCGCAGGGCCGAGAGCAGGCTGCGCGCGCCATACCAGATCAGGAAGGCGGCGCCGCCATAGCGCAGGGCCGGCTCCAGCATCGGCAGCAGCGCAGTCGCCTGCTTGAGGCCGACGACGCCGGCCAGGATCAGGACCGCATCCGAGAGGGCGCAGGTGAGGCAGATCGCGAAGACATGCTCGTTGCGCAAGCCCTGCCGCAGCACGAAGCTGTTCTGGGCGCCGATCGCAACGATCAGGCTGAGGCCCATGGTGAAGCCGGTGACATAGACGGAGAAGGGCATGAAAGCGGTCCTGTTTCGTTGCCCTGTCTAGGCGCTGAGCTTGCCTTAGTGTAGTTAAACATCGTTACTCTGATTAAGCTGAGCTAATGCGATGCTCGACTACCCCGCCTTGCAGGCCGTCTCGCTCGTGGTCCGGACCGGCAGCTTCGACAGGGCGGCGCAGGCGCTGAACGTCACGCCCTCCGCCGTCTCGCAGCGCGTGAAACAGCTCGAGGAACGGCTCGGCACCGTGCTGATCATCCGGGGCCAGCCCTGCACCGCGACCGAGCGCGGCGAATGGCTCTGCCGGCATATGGAGCAGGTCGGTCTGCTCGAAGGCGAGCTGATGACGCGGTTGCCGGCGCTCGCCGAGCCGGACCAGCCGCAGCAGCGCGTCACGCTGCGGGTCGCCGCCAATGCCGACAGCCTCGGGACCTGGTTCCTGCGCGCCGTCGCAGCGTTCTCGGAGCGGAGCCCGCACCTCCTCGACATCGCCGTCGACGATCAGGAGCATACGGCCGATTGGTTGCGACAGGGGCGGGTGCTTGCTGCCGTCACCGCGCTGAACAAGCCGATCCAGGGCTGCCGCGTCATCCCGCTCGGCTCGTTGCGCTATCTCGCGACGGCAAGCCCGGGCTTCATGGCGCGCCATTTTACCAATGGGGTGACATTGCCTGCGCTCGGACAGGCGCCGTCGCTGGTCTTCAATCAGAAGGATCGCTTGCAGAGCCAGTGGATGGAGGCTGCCTTCGGCGAGAGCCCCACCCACCCAGTGCACTGGGTGCCGTCGACGCAGGGCTTCGTCGAGGCGAGCCTGCTCGGCATCGGCTGGAGCGCCAATCCGGAGCTGCTGGTGCGGGAGCATCTCGACGCCGGCCGGCTGCGAGAGCTGATGCCCGGGACGGTGCTCGACACGCCCCTGTTCTGGCAGGTCAACCGGGTCGCGGCCGAGCGGCTGGCGGATCTGACGCGCGCCGTGGTCGAGACGGCGCGCAGTCTTTTGGTCAATCCGCAGGGATGAGCTTCGCGGCCTCTGTCCGCCCGCGATAATGCGCGAGCACGCGCAGCCGCAGCGCCGAGGAGAGATTGAGCTCGCCGCGGCTGGAATCGACCTCCACCACCAGGCTGGCGATCGGCCGCTTCTCGGCGGCCGCGATCTCCTTCAGCGCCTCCCAGAAGGGTTCCTCGAGCGAGACGCTGGTGCGGTGGCCGGCGATGGCGAGGGAGCGTTTTCGCAGGCCGCTCATGGTCCGCCGCTCACGCCTCGTCCTTGCCGTCGGGATCGTCGGAAAGGCGATGACCTTCTAGGCGGCGCTCGGCCAGTGTCTTCTCCGCCTCGGTCAGCTTGCGCTCGGCCTTGGTCCGGCCGAACGCGATCCGGTTCTGCTCGGCTTGCGCCTCGGCGCTCGCCCGGTCGCGGGCCTTGCGGGCGCGGCGGAGATTGACGATCTCGGCCATTATTTTGTCAACGGCCAGTGACGCTGACGCGTCGGGCCGTTGCTCCAATGTGAATGGCTCACATGCGGCCGATGGCGTGAGCCATTCACAAGCGGAATAACAAGGGTCACTTGCATGCCCCTCGTTATCAGCCCGGGCTGAGCATGTCTTCGGCGACGACGGTCTTGTCGAAGAGCGCGGCGTCGACGCCGGCCTTCAGCGCTTCCTCGCGCAGGGTGGTGCCGTTGTGATGGGCCGCCTTGGCGATGCTGGCGGCCTTGTCGTAGCCGATCGCCGGGGCAAGCGCCGTCACCAGCATCAGCGAGCGCGAGAGCAACTCGGCAAGGCGCTCGCGATTGGGCTCGATGCCCTCGACGCAGTTGCTGCGGAAGCTGTCGGCTGCGTCCGCCAGGAGCCGCGCCGACTGAAGGAAAGCCTGAGCGATCACCGGCTTGAAGACGTTGAGCTCGAAATGGCCCTGGCTGGCGGCGAAGGCGACTGTCGCCTGGTTGCCGTGCACGCGGGTGGCGACCATGGTCAGCGCCTCGGCCTGGGTCGGATTGACCTTGCCCGGCATGATCGAGGAACCCGGCTCGTTCTCGGGCAGGCTGATCTCGCCGAGGCCGGAGCGCGGGCCGGAGCCCATCAGGCGGATGTCGTTGGCGATCTTGAACAGGTCCATGGCGAGCGCAGTCAGCGCGCCGTGGCTGTAGGAGATCGCGCCATGGCTGGCGAGCGCCTCGAACAAATTGTCGGCGGTGCGGAAGGGCAGGCCGGTCAGCTTCGCGACCTCGGCGGAGAAGGCCTTGGCGAACTCGGGATGGGCGTTGAGGCCGGTGCCGACCGCGGTGCCGCCCTGGGCGAGGGCCAGCAAGCCGGGCAAGGTCTGCTCGATCCGGGCGATGCCGAGTTCGATCTGCGCGACATAGCCGGAGAATTCCTGGCCGAGCGTGACCGGGGTCGCGTCCTGGAGATGGGTGCGGCCGATCTTGACGAGATCGGCGAAAGCCTTCGCCTTGGCGTCGAAGGCGTCCTTTAGGCGGGTCAGCGCGGGCAGAAGCTCCTGCGAGACGGCGAGCGCGGCGGCGATGTGGATCGCGGTCGGGAAGCTGTCGTTGGAGGACTGGCCCTTGTTGACGTGGTCGTTGGCATGGACCGGGCTCTTCTTGCCGAGGCCGGCGCCCAAAATCTCGTTGGCGCGGTTGGCCAGCACCTCGTTGACGTTCATGTTCGACTGCGTGCCGGAGCCGGTCTGCCAGACGACGAGCGGGAAATGCTCGTCGAACTTGCCTGACAGGGCTTCATCCGCAGCCTGGACGATGGCCTTTTCGACCTTGGCGTCGAGCAGGCCGAGCTTGGCGTTGACGGTGGCGGCGGCCTTCTTGACCAGGACGAGGGCATGCACGACCGGCAGCGGCATGCGCTCGGCCGGCCCGCCGATCTTGAAGTTCTGCAGCGAACGCTGGGTCTGCGCCGCCCAATAGCGGTCGGCGGCGACATCGATCGGACCGAAGGAATCGGTCTCGCTGCGGAATCCGGTCATGATGGGAGTCCTTAAGTCTCAGGTCTTCTTGCGGAAGGCGTCGAGGCTGACGACCTGGGCGCCGCCTTCCTCCTCGGCCTCGGGCTTCGCCTCTGCTTCGGCCGCATCCTTGGCGCTCGCCGGCAGCGCCTTCTGCGCCGGCTTGGGCGGCAAGGCGAGGGGGGCGGCGGGAGCAACGCTGGGCTCGGAAGCGGCGCCGCGCGGTGCCTTGGCCGGGGCGGCGGGCTCGCCCGCCTGCGCCTCGCCGGCGGCGTCCTGCGTCTCGAACTTCAGGCCGAACTGGACGGACGGGTCGAAGAAGGTGGTGATCGCGTCATAGGGAATCAGCAGCCGCTCCGGCACGCCGGAGAAGGAGAGCCCGACCTCGAAGGCGTGGTCGCTGACGTTGAGGTCCCAGAACTGGTGCTGGAGCACGATCGTCATCTCGTCCGGATGCTTCTCGCGCAGGCGCTGCGACAGGCGCACGCCCGGCGCGGTGGTCCGGAAGGTGATGTAGAAATGATGCTCGCCCGGGAGCCCGTCGCGGCCCGCCTCGGACAGGATCTTGCGGACGACGCCCTTGAGCGCGTCCTGCACCATCAGGTCGTAGCGGAGAATATCCTTGGTCATCGGGTCCGGGTTCCGTTTCCGCTCCTCTAGATCACGCCGCGACCGGTGGGAAGCTCCCCGAAACGAAAAACGTGACCGATTCCATTAGTTTAGAGCACTTCTTATGCAAAGGAAGGGCCCCCTCTGCTGCTCCGCACCGGCTGCCTGAGCCGGCCAAAAAAGTGGAGGCTTCTGTTGCCAGGCGCCTCCGAGCCCCGCCTTACGCGGCTAAGCGCAAGGGCTTTGGTTTGGGAACCAGCACCGCTTACGCGGCGACAGCAACCCGAGCATTGTTGTCGTTGGCAACTATGCAACGGCCCGATAACGGCGGAACCATGCCGGGCAAAAGAACAACCTTTACACCCTCGTCGATCCTATTTCGCCCCCGCCGCAGCCCTGCAACCGACCGGCTGCAAGTGTCCTGCTGCTTGCGCCGCAGGGCTGTGGTGGAGGCGCCGGGTACCGCCCCCGGGTCCGAAAGGCTTATTACGAAGTCCGTTTATCACCATAGCCGCCCTTGCGAGCGGCAAAGAGAATATAGGCACTGAGCGCGCGCGGGGAAAGAGAGCAGGAGGCCGTCCCGGCTAATTTCTGCGCAAGCATGCGAAAGCCGCGGGAAAACGCCCGCGGCTTCGTGGTGTCTTCACCGAAAATGCGATCAGGGCGCCGCCGCGCCGCCGACCACCGAGCCGTCATAGGCATTGAGATCGAGAGTCACCTCGACGCCGCCCTGAGCGCGTCCGGCGATCTCCCAGCGCCAGTCGGAGAGGGCGATCTCCTCGATATGGACGAGGCCGTGGCGGAAGGCGATCGAGCGCGCCTGGGACTCCGTGATCTTCGGCGCGGTGGCGGTCCCCGGGTTCTGAGGCTTGGCTTCAGCCGAGGCCGACGCCGAAGCATGCCCTGCCAGGCCCGCTGCCAGAAGCAACGCGGCCAGCATGGATAATCTGCTCATGATACGATCCTCATCAGCCGGGCTTTTGATGGAGCATCGGATCGTTCCGTAAAACCGGAAGCCACCTTCGTCCGATACCCCAAGCGCAAGCCCGAAGCGCCCCTTCTATTCATCGGGCATTCAGATTGGGGCGCCGCCTCGGCATTGCAATGTCCGCAGCGATCACGATTTATTTCGATGCCGTGAGACTCGGCGGCGAGGGCTGCGTGAAAAGCGGTTGAGAGCTGCGGCGGGCGGGGAGCGCGCCGGCGCGGATGGCGCTAATATCGCGGGCTTTTCAGATTCGAATTCGGGTTCAATGCACCAGTATCACGCCCTTCTGCAGCGCGTCCTCGACGAAGGCGTCCGCAAGGACGACCGGACCGGTACCGGCACGCTCGCTCTGTTCGGCCACCAGATGCGCTTCGACCTGTCGGAAGGCTTTCCGCTGGTCACGACCAAGAAGCTGCATCTGAAATCGATCATCCACGAGCTGATCTGGTTCCTGCGCGGCGACACCAATGTGCGCTATCTCCAGGAGAACGGCGTCACCATCTGGGACGAATGGGCCGATGCCAACGGCGATCTCGGGCCGGTCTATGGCCGGCAGTGGCGATCCTGGCCGGCACCGGACGGCAGTACGATCGACCAGATCGCCTGGCTGGTCGACGAGATCAAACGCAATCCCGATTCGCGCCGGCTGATCGTCTCGGCCTGGAATCCGGCCGACATCCCGAAGATGGCGCTGGCGCCGTGCCATTGCCTGTTCCAGTTCTTCGTCGTCGACGGGCGGCTGTCCTGCCAGCTCTACCAGCGCTCGGCCGACGTCTTCCTCGGCGTGCCCTTCAACATCGCGAGCTACGCGCTGCTGACCCATATGGTCGCGCAGGTGACAGGCCTTGCCGTCGGCGATTTCGTCCATTCCTTCGGCGATACGCATCTCTACCTCAACCATCTCGACCAGACGCGCGAGCAGCTGTCGCGGACACCGCGGGCGCTGCCGACGCTTCGGCTCAACCAGGCGGTGCGCAAGCTCGAGGATTTCCGCTTCGAGGACGTCGTGATCGAGGGTTACGACCCGCATCCGGCGATCAAGGCGCCGATCGCGGTATGACGCTGACGATCCGTCCCGTCCGGCCGGACGAGGCCGGGCTGGTGCTCGCCTTCGTGCGCGAGCTTGCCGAATACGAGAAGCTGCTGCACGAGGTCGAGGCCAGCGAAGCTGACCTGGCGGCCGCGCTGTTCGGCCCGGAGCCCAAGGTGTTCTGCGACATCGCCGAATGGGACGGGAAGCCGGCCGGCTTCGCGATCTGGTTCTACACCTATTCGACCTTCACCGGTCGGCACGGCATCTGGCTGGAGGACCTCTATGTCCGCCCCGAGCATCGTGGCCGCGGCATCGGCAAGGCGCTGATGGTGCGCCTCGCCAGGCGCTGCGTCGACGAAGGGCTGTCGCGCTTCGCCTGGTGGGTGCTGAACTGGAACGAGCCCTCGCGGGTGTTCTACCGCTCGATCGGCGCGGTGGCGCAGAGCGAGTGGACGGTGAAGCGGGTCGACGGACCGGCGCTGCACAAGCTCGCCGCCGGGGGCTGAGCGGGTGGGCAAGCTTCCCGTCGTCCTGATCGCCGCGATCGCCGACAATGGCGTGATCGGCCGCGACAACCAGCTGATCTGGCGGCTGCGGACCGATCTGCGCCGCTTCCGCGAACTGACCATGGGCTGCCCGATCATCATGGGCCGCAAGACCTTCCTGTCGATCGGCAAGCCCTTGCCCGGGCGCCAGAGCGTGGTCCTGTCGCGCGATCCGCAGTTCGGGCCTGATGGCGTCTACGTCGTGCCGACACTCGACCAGGCGCTTGAGACGGCGCAGCGGCTGGGGCAGGCGATGGGCGCGCGCGCCGTCATCGTCGCCGGCGGCGGCGAGGTCTATGCGCAGGCGCTGCCCTTCGCGGACCGGCTGGAACTGACCTTCGTCCATGCCAGCCCCGAAGGCGACGCGGTTTTCCCCGCCTTCGATCGCTCGGCCTTCCGCGAGAGCGCCCGCAGCGAGCATCCGGCAGGCCCGGAAGACGAGTTCTCCTTCGCCTTCACGACGTTGGAACGGGCCTCCTGAGCGCTCAGGTGAGGAGACTGCGACGAAGGGTCTACGACCAAAGGCGCTTGCGTCGTTGACGAATCCATGGCCGATGCCCAATTCAACGCCCATTGCGCCTGATGGCGCTGACAGCGTTCAACCGTTCAGCTATGCACGGTCGAAGCAAAGAGTGAGGAACGGCTGAGGCATGCCTTGGAGTAACCAGAGCGGTGGAAGCGGCGGCAGTGGCGGCGGCGGAGGCGGTGGTCCCTGGGGCCAGCGTGGCGGCGGCAGCAACGGCGGCGGTCCCTGGGGCGGCGGCGGTCCTTCCGGCGGCAATACCCCGCCCGATCTCGAGGAGATCATCAGGCGCGGCCAGGATCGGTTGAAGAACTTCATGCCGGGCGGCAATCTCGGCGGGCGCGGGCTCCTGCTCGTCGGCCTCGGCCTCGTGCTGCTCTGGCTCGCCACCGGCGTCTACACGGTGCGGCCCAACGAGGTCGGCCTCAACCTGATCTTCGGCAAATATGTCGGCAAGACCGCGCAGGGCCTGAACTACAACCTGCCTTATCCGATCGGCAGCGTGATCAAGCCGCAGGTGACCAACGTCATCACCACCGAGGTCGGCTTCCGCACCGTCGAATCGGCGCGCACCTCGCGCCAGACCGATGTCGGCGAGGAAAGCCTGATGCTGACCGGCGACGAGAACATCGTCGACATCGACGTGATCGTGCAGTGGCAGATCGATCCGGGCGCGCCCGAGGCCTATGTCTTCAATATCCAGGACCCGCCGGGCACGGTGAAGGCGGTGGCCGAGAGCGCGGTGCGCGAGGTCATCGGCCGGCGCAACATCCAGCCGGTGCTGACCACCGACCGCGCCGCGATCGAGACCGAAGTGCGCCAGCTGATGCAGGACACGCTGAACACCTATCGGGCCGGCGTGCTGATCCGGCTGGTGCAGCTGCAGAAGGTCGACCCGCCGCAGCAGGTCATCGACGCCTTCCGCGACGTCCAGGCGGCGCGCGCCGACCAGGAGCGCCTGCGCAACCAGGCCGAGACCTATGCCAACCAGGTCGTGCCGGAATCGCGCGGCCGGGCGGCCCAGCTCGTCCAGTCGGCCGAAGCCTTCAAGGACCAGACGGTCAACGAGGCGCTCGGCCAGATCAGCCGCTTCAACTCGGTCTATGAGCAATACAAGAACGCGCCCGCCGTGACCCGCGAGCGTCTCTTCCTCGAAACCATGGAGCGCGTCTTCGGCGGCATGGACAAGGTGATCCTCGACCAGAACAGCAACGGCAGCGGCGTCGTGCCCTATCTGCCCCTCGGTGAGCTCGGCCAGCACCAGCAGCGCCGCCCGGCCGGTCAGAACCAGGTCCAGGGCCAGGCTCAGCAGCAGGGAGCGACCCGATGAACGGCTTCCTCCGCGTCGCCGTCCTGGCGGTCATCGCCGTCGTCGCGATCGTCTTCTACGCTGCGACCTTCGTCGTCCAGCAGACCCAGTCGGCGATCGTGCTGCGCTTCGGCGCGGTGCGCAGCGTCGTCACCGAGCCGGGGCTCTATTTCAAGCTGCCGGCGCCGTTCGAGCAGGTCACCTATCTCGACAACCGCATCCTCGATCTTGATCTGCCGGCGCAGGAAATCATCGCGTCCGACCAGAAGCGGCTCGTGGTCGACGCCTTCACGCGCTACCGGATTTCCGATCCGCTGCGCTTCTTCCAGGCGGTCAACAACATCCCGCGCGCCAATTCGCAGCTCGCCTCGATCGTCAACGGCCAGGTCCGCTCGGTCCTGGCCGAGGCGACCTTCACCGCGATGGTCCGCACCGAACGCTCGCGGCTGATGAACCGCATCCGCGATGACGTGAACCGCGAGGCGGGCCGGTTCGGCATGACCGTGGTCGACGTTCGGCTGCGTCGTGTCGACCTGCCGGCGGCCAACTCGCAGGCGGTGTTCCAGCGCATGCAGACCGAACGGCAGCGCGAGGCGGCGGAAGCGCGCGCGCTCGGCGGTCAGCAGTCGCAGGAAATCCGGGCGCGGGCCGAGCGCGAGGCGATCATCATCGTCGCCGAGGCGCAGCGGAAGTCGGACGAGATCCGCGGCCAGGGCGAAGGCGAGCGCAACCGCATCTTCGCCGAGGGCTTCGGCAAGGATCCGGAGTTCTTCGCCTTCTACCGCTCGATGCAGGCCTATGAAGCGAGCCTGAAGTCCGGCGATACGCGCATGCTGCTGACGCCGGACTCGCCGTTCTTCCGCTTCTTCAACGACCCGTCCGGCAAGCGCGCCGGCGCGGCAACCGATGCGGCCCCGGCGACGCCGGCGGCCCCGAAGCCCTAACGAAATGACCGAGCGCTGCGCATGACAGATTTCCTCGCGGCGCTCGGCCTGGTCTTCGCCATCGAGGGACTGCTTTTCGCGTCGATACCGGAGATCGCCAAGGAGGCGCTGCGCAGCGCCTCCGAGACTCCGGCGGACCGCATGCGCCTGATCGGCATCGTCTCGGCGATCGTCGGCGTCGGCCTGGTCTGGCTGGCGCGGAGCTGACGGGAACCGGATCCGCCCGGCTTGCGCTGCGAGCCGGGCGGAACGGGTTCTGAGAGCCTCAAACGGAAGCCGCTCGGGTTTAGCCGCGGCGTCCGGGCCATTTTCCGGCGATCACGGCATTATGACGCGATGTTGCGTCGCCCTTCCGCCGTATTTTGGCGTTCTTAAGTTGCGTTCGGATTCCGGCTGCGCTGCAATGCCGTCAAGGCGATCCCGTCAACCTCGGTCTCTTGGCGCTGACATCATCATGATCATGAGGACATCGATGGCACTCACTCATTCCCACGCCTACCGCCTGGCGCGCATCGCGACGGTTGCCGGCATGGCGTTCGCGACGGTGCCCGCCTTCGCCCAGGCGACGCCGGCGCCTGGCAACGTCCAGGCCACGCCGCAGGCCCACGGCACCACGATCTCGCTGGCCGATCTCGCCGAGCGGGTGATGCCGGCCGTGGTCAATATCGCGGCGGTGACGACCAGCGAGACGCGCGGCCGCAACCTGCCGCAGCTGCCGCAGCTCGGTCCCGACACTCCGTTCGGCGACCTGTTCGAGGAGTTCTTCAACCGCCGCGGCCGTGGCGGCGAGCAGGGCCAGAACCAGCCGCCGCAGCAGCGCCGCTCGCAATCGGCGGGCTCGGGCTTCGTGGTCGATCCGTCCGGCCTCGTCGTGACCAACAACCACGTCATCGGCGACGCGAACGAGATCACCGTGGTGTTCAGCGACGGCCTGCGCCTCAAGGCCGAGGTCGTCGGCAAGGATACCAAGGTCGATCTCGCGCTGCTGCGCGTGAAGCACGACAAGCCGCTGCCCTTCGTCAAGTTCGGCGATTCCGACAAGATGCGAATCGGCGATCCCGTGATGGCGATCGGTAATCCGTTCGGCCTCGGCGGCTCGGTCTCGTCGGGCATCGTCTCGGCCCGCAACCGGGACATCAACCAGGGTCCCTACGACACCTACATCCAGACCGACGCGGCCATCAACAAGGGCAATTCCGGCGGCCCGCTGTTCAACATGGCCGGCGAGGTGATCGGCATCAACACCGCGATCCTGTCGCCGACTGGCGGCTCGGTCGGCATCGGCTTCGCCGTGCCGTCTTCGCTCGCGACCAATGTCGTCGATCAGCTCAAGGAGTTCGGCGAGACCCGCCGCGGCTGGCTCGGCGTGCGTATCCAGAACGTCGATGACGCCGCCGCCGAAGCGCTCGGCCTCGGCACCGCCCGCGGCGCGCTGATCGCCGGCATCGACGAGAAGGGCCCGGCCAAGCCGGCCGGCCTCGAAGTCGGCGACGTGATCGTCAAGTTCGACGGCAAGGACGTCAAGGATTCGCGCGAGCTGCCGCGCATCGTCGCCGGCACCGCGGTCGGCAAGGACGTGCCGATCCAGGTGATGCGCAAGGGCAAGGAGCTGAGCAAGACGGTCAAGCTCGCCCGGCTCGAGGATGGCGAGAAGGTCCAGCAGGCCTCGGCCAACAAGCCGGCGGGCGAGGCCGCCAAGCCGGTGACCGCCTCGGCGCTCGGCCTGGAGTTCTCGGCCCAGAACGACGATCTGCGCAAGCGCTACTCGATCAAGGACGGGCTGAAGGGCGTCGTCATCACCAAGGTCGACGCCAATTCCAACGCCGCCGACAAGCGCATCCTCGTCGGCGAGCTGGTGGTCGAGGTCGGCCAGGAGCCGGTGAACTCGCCGGAGGACGTCACCAAGCGGCTCGATGCCCTGAAGAAGGAGGGCAAGAAGTCGGCGCTGTTGCTGGTCTCGAACGCCCAGGGCGAGGTCCGCTTCGTCGCGGTGACGATGAGCTGACCCTTCTCAACGACGGATCTCGAAAAGGCGGCCCACGGGCCGCCTTTTTTGTCGGGCGATGGCAGCGATCAGCATTTTGCATTGGCCGGGCGAGGGCGGCTCCGGCAGGGTTGCGGGGCACGCGTCACAGAGGCCTGCCAATGCGCATGAGCGACATCCCCTTCTGCACGACAGACTGGTCTTCGGTCGAGCCGGAGCATTTCCCCGGCGAGCAGGGGCAGGCGATCTGGCGCACGCGGCGCTTCGGGCCGGCGGACAATCAGATCCGCGTCCGGATGGTCGAGTATTCGCCCGGCTATGTCTCGGACCATTGGTGCGAGAGGGGGCATATCCTGCTCTGCCTCGAGGGCGAGCTCGAAACGACGCTGGCCGATGGCCGCGTCATGTGGTTGCGGGCCGGAATGAGCTACCAGGTGGCCGACAAGGCCGAGCCGCACCGCTCGCGCTCACCGAACGGGGCGCGGCTGTTCATCGTCGATTGAGCCTCAATCCCGGACGATCTCGTCGCCGCGGTAGCCCTGGGCGTAGAGCAAAGCGGTGAGGTCGGCATGGTCGAGCCGGGCGTCGGCCGCGGCTGCGACCGCGGGCTTGGCGCGATAGGCGACGCCGAGCCCGGCTTCGCCCAGCATGGCGAGGTCGTTGGCGCCGTCGCCGACGGCGAGCGTCGCCTCGTCCGGCAGGCCGAAGCGGGCGCGCAACTCTAGGAGCGCATCGAGCTTGGCCTGCTTGCCGAGGATCGGCTCGGCGACCACGCCGGAGAGCAGGGCGCCCTCGCTGAGCAGGGTGTTGGAGCGATGTTCGTCGAAGCCGATGGTGCGGCTGATCGGGCCGGTGAAGACGGTGAAGCCGCCCGAAACCAGCGCGGTATAGCCGCCATTTGCGCGCATGGTGCGCACCAGGGCGCTGCCTCCCGGCGTCAGGGTGATGCTCTTGGCGATGATCTCGTCGACGACGCCGAGTGCGATGCCCTTGAGGAGACCGACGCGCTCGCGCAGCGCCGGCTCGAATTCGAGCTCGCCGCGCATGGCGCGCTCGGTGATATCGGAAACCTTCTCCTTCAGGCCGACATAGGCGGCGAGCTCGTCGATGCACTCCTGGCCGATCATGGTCGAATCCATGTCGGCGAGAAACAGGCGCTTGCGGCGGGTGGCGGCCGGCTGGACGATGATGTCGACGGGAGCGCCAGCCAGCGCCTCGCGCAATGTCCTTTCGAGCTTGCGCGCATCGCCCGCTTCCGCGAAGAGGTCGGCCGCGATCTCGCCGTCGAGGCGCTCGGTCCTTGCCGGGGCCGGTGAGGCGGCGCTGAGGCGGGCGAGCAGACCATCGTCGAGCAGGGCCTGACCATGGGCTGAGACGAGGGTGGCGACGAGCGTCATGACGGAGCCGGAAGCGAAGTGAAATACAGCGCGGTGCTCATCGCAGGTCCGACCGCGAGCGGCAAGTCGGCGCTGGCCGTCGCGTTGGCGCGTCGTTTCGGCGGCGTCGTGGTCAATGCCGATTCGATGCAGGTCTATCGCGATCTCCAGGTCATCACGGCACGACCGACGCCGGAGGAGATGGGCGAGGTGCCGCACCGGCTCTATGGCCATATCGACGGCGCGGTGAACCATTCCGCCGCGGCCTATGCCGCCGAAGTCACGGCGCTGTTGCAGGAGCTGGCGGGGCAGGGCGCCTTGCCGGTTCTCGTCGGCGGCACCGGGCTCTACTTCAAGGCGCTGACCGAGGGGCTCTCGGACATCCCGCCGGTGCCGGATGAGGTTCGCATCGCGTTCCGAGCCAGGGCGGAGCAGCGCGAGACCGGCGAGCTGCATGCCGAGCTCGCCGGCAAGGATCCGGAGATGGCGGCGCGCCTGCGACCGAGCGATCGCTTGCGGGTGATGCGGGCGCTGGAGGTGTTCGAGGCGACCGGGCGCTCGCTGGCGACATTCCAGGGCTCCAGGCGGCCAGGGCCGCTGGCGGGGCAGGACCTGCTCAAGCTGTTCCTGGCACCGGAGCGGGAACTCGTCCGCGCCCGGATCGACCATCGCTTCGACCTCATGATGGAGCAGGGTGCGCTCGACGAGGTCGCGGCCCTGCGCGAGCGCCGGCTCGACTCGCTGCTGCCGGTAATGCGCGCCCATGGCGTGCCGGGACTGATCGCCTATCTCGACGGCAGGCTCTCACTGGACGAGGCGATTGCGCGCGGCAAGGCCGACACGCGCGCCTATGCCAAGCGCCAGGTGACCTGGTTCCGCCACCAGATGGAGGGCTGGACCGCTGTTGCGCCGGAGGCTGCGCTGGACGTGGCACTCGCGGCTTGCGCGAACGGCGCTTCGATTGCCGGCTGAATCCTGACTTGACCATGGGGCGCAGCTCGTTTAGCGTCCGGCAACTTTCGTTTCGACAGGGCTGCGACATGCGCAAGCTTATTATCGTAGAGGTGCGCTGGTAGGGGCCGGTTTAACAACCGGGCGTCCCCGACGCCAGCGCACGCCCAGGCCCCTTCGAGGGCCTTTTTTATTGCCTTTTTCCGACCGACACCGACAGACAGACCTCCGCAGGAGACCGTTATGAGCGAGATGATGACCGGCGCCGAGATGGTCGTTCGCGCCCTCCAGGACCAGGGCGTGGAGCATCTCTTCGGCTATCCCGGCGGCGCGGTGCTGCCGATCTACGATGCGATCTTCCAGCAGGACAAGGTCAAGCACGTGCTCGTCCGCCACGAGCAGGGCGCCGTCCATGCCGCCGAGGGCTATGCCCGCTCGGCGCCGGGCAAGGTCGGCTGCGTCCTCGTCACCTCCGGCCCCGGTGCGACCAATGCGGTCACTGGCCTGACCGATGCGCTGCTGGATTCGATCCCGCTCGTCGTCATCACCGGCCAGGTCCCGACGCATCTGATCGGCTCGGACGCCTTCCAGGAATGCGACACGGTCGGCATCACCCGCTCCTGCACCAAGCACAACTACCTGGTGAAGAGCATCGCCGACCTGCCGCGCATCCTGCACGAGGCCTTCTATGTCGCGGCCAATGGCCGGCCGGGCCCGGTGGTGATCGACATCCCCAAGGACATCCAGTTCGCGACCGGCGCCTATAGCCGCCCGCGCGACAACCAGCACAAGACCTACCGTCCCACGGTCAAGGGCGACCTGAACAAGATCAAGGCCGCGGTCGAGCTGATCGCCAAGGCCAAGAAGCCGATCTTCTACACCGGCGGCGGCGTCATCAACGCCGGCCCGCACGCCTCGGCGCTGCTGCGCGAGCTGGCGCGGCTGACCGGCTATCCGGTCACCTCGACGCTGATGGGGCTCGGCGCCTTCCCGGCCGCCGACAAGCAGTGGCTCGGCATGCTCGGCATGCACGGCACCTACGAGGCGAACCTCGCCATGCATGACTGCGACGTCATGATCAATATCGGCGCGCGCTTCGACGACCGCATCACCGGGCGTATCGACGGCTTCTCGCCGCACTCGAAGAAGATCCACATCGACATCGATCCGTCCTCGATCAACAAGACGGTCAAGGTCGATATCGGCATTGTCGGCGATTGCGCCCATGTGCTCGAGGACATGGTCCGGATCTGGCGCGAGACCAGCCCCCAGATCGACAAGACCGCGCTCACCGCCTGGTGGACGCAGATCGACGCCTGGCGGGCGCGCAACAGCCTCGCCTACAAGCGCTCGGACACGATCATCAAGCCGCAATATGCGCTTGAGCGTCTCTATGCGCTGACTAAGGACCGCGACACCTACATCACCACCGAGGTCGGCCAGCACCAGATGTGGGCGGCGCAGTATCTGCGCTTCCAGGAGCCGAACCGCTGGATGACCTCGGGCGGCCTCGGCACGATGGGCTACGGCCTGCCCGCGGCTGTCGGCGTGCAGATGAAGCACCCCAAGGCGCTCGTCATCGACGTTGCCGGCGAGGCCTCGATCCTGATGAACATCCAGGAGATGTCGACGGCGGTGCAGTACCGGCTGCCGGTCAAGATCTTCATCCTCAACAACGAGTACATGGGCATGGTGCGCCAGTGGCAGGAACTGCTGCATGGCGGGCGCTATTCGGAGAGCTACTCGGCCTCGCTGCCGGACTTCGTCAAGCTGGCGGAGGCCTATGGCGGCCACGGCATCCGCTGCTCCGACCCGGCCGATCTCGACCGCGCGATCATGGAGATGATCGAGACGCCCGGCCCGGTGATCTTCGACTGCCTCGTGGCGAAGGAAGAGAACTGCTTCCCGATGATCCCGTCGGGCAAAGCGCATAACGAGATGATCCTGCCGGACTTCGAAGGCGATACCGGCGAGATCATCGACGCGAAGGGCAAGCAGCTCGTTTGATTGGGCTTCGTCATGCTCGGGCCTGGCCCGAGCATCTCGAACAGTGGGAGGCGCCGGCCGGCGCCTTCTCGTCGGGAGATTCTCGGGTCTGCGCTTCGCTTCTCCCGAGAATGCCGGCCTCGGTTTCAGGGGGACCACATGGCGACCATCGGCCTGATCGGCGGGATGAGCTGGGAATCGACGGCGGTCTATTACCGGCTGCTGAACGAGGGCGTGCGGGCGCGCCAGGGCGGGCTGCATTCGGCCGATGTCCTGCTGCACTCCGTCGACTTCTCGCCGATCGCCGAGATGCAGGCGAAGGGTGACTGGGACCGGGCGGGAGCGGCGATGGCGTCGAGCGCGCGCCGGCTCGAGCAGGGCGGGGCGGTCTGCATCGTTCTCGCCACCAACACCATGCACAAGCTCGCCGACCACATCACCAAGGCGACGAACCTGCCTTTCCTGCATCTCGCGGACGTCACCGCCAAGGCGATCCGCAAGACAGCCGCACGCAAGCCTTTGCTGCTGGCGACGCGCTTCACCATGGAGCAGCGCTTCTATCGCGACCGGCTCGGGGCCTTCGGCGTCGAGGCGCTGGTGCCGAACGAGGCGGAGCGGGCGGATGTCCACCGCATCATCTATGAGGAGCTCTGCCGCGGGGTTGTCGAGCCGGCCTCGAAGGCGCGCTATCGCGAGGTCGTCGCGCGGGCGGTGCGGGACGAAGGCGCCGACGGTGTCATCCTCGGCTGCACCGAGATCGGGCTCCTGGTCTCGCAGGCCGATTTCGATATCCCGACCTTCGACACCACGGCGCTGCATGTCGAGGCGGCGCTCGACTTCACGCTGGCGATGGAGCAGGCGGCGTGACCGGCCGATCGCTGCTCATCATGAGTGAGATCACGAAAAGGCGCGGGATCGTCTCCTCGCCTGTCGCTAGCGTCCGCGGTCCCTTCGACGGATGGAGCGCGCCATGAAGCTGATCATCGCCAACAAGACCCATTCCTCCTGGTCGCTGCGGCCCTGGCTCGTGCTCAAGCAGTTCGGCATCCCCTTCGAGGAGGTGCTGATCCCGTTCGGGCCGACCATGGACGATCCCGGCTGGAAGCGCGCCGTCGCCGACTACACGCCGGCCCGCAAGGTGCCCTCGCTGGTCGACGGGGCGATCGCGGTCTGGGATTCGCTCGCCATCATCGAATATGTCGCGGAGACGCATCCGGAGCTGCCGATCTGGCCGCGCGACAAGGCGGCACGGGCGCTGGCGCGCTCGATCTCGGCCGAAATGCACTCCAGCTTCACTGCCCTGCGCGGCGCCTGCCCGATGAATCTGGCCTGGGTGCATCCGGCACGCGATCGCGGCGAGGCGGTCGCGGCCGACATCGCGCGCATCACCGAGATCTGGCGCGATGCCCGCCAGCGCTTCGGGGCAGGCGGCGACTTCCTGTTCGGGGAATTCAGCGCGGCCGATGCGATGTTCGCACCCGTCGCCACGCGCTTCGCCACCTATTCGATCGCGCTCGATCCGGTCAGCGCCGCTTATGTCGAGGCGGTACAGTCGACCGCCGGCTTCAAGGCCTGGCGCGAGGCCGCGCTGGCCGAGCCCTGGATCGTATCCGTCGACGAGCTCGACGAGCCCGTCCTCACCGATTTCCGTCCCAATCTCAGCCGAAGCCGAGCCCAGACATGAACACGACGCATTATCCCAGCGCCCCGACCGCCCAGCCGATCGCCCGCCACACCCTGGCGGTGATCGTCGACAACGAGCCGGGCGTTCTCGCCCGTATCGCCGGGCTGTTCTCCGGCCGCGGCTACAACATCGAGAGCCTGACCGTCTCGGAGACCGAGCACGAGAAGCACCTCTCGCGCATCACCGTCGTCACCTCCGGCACGGCGAACGTGATCGACCAGATCAAGGCGCATCTCGACCGGCTGGTGCCGGTGCATCGCGTCGTCGATCTCACCTTGCAGGGCGAGGCGGTCGAGCGCGAGCTCTGCCTGGTCAAGGTCGTCGGCAAGGGTGACTACCGCGTCGAGGCGATGCGGCTCGCGGCCTCCTTCGGCGCGCGCACGCTCGATGCGACGCTGACCTCCTTCGTCTTCGAGCTCACCGGCGCGACCGAGGAGATCGAGCGCTTCATCAAGCTGATGACGGTGGTCGGCCTCACGGAAGTCTCGCGCACCGGCATCGCGGCGATGAGCCGCGGCGCGGAGGCGATGTGACCCGGTAAGCTGCCTGCGGCATGAGTCGCAGCCTTACGATCGCGATCATCGGGTGCGGAACCGCCGGGCTGGCGGCCGCGCTTCTGCTCGAACGGGCCGGCCACAGGATCACGCTGGTCGAGCGCTTCGGCGAGCCGCAGCCGCTTGGCTCCGGCCTGATCCTGCAGCCGAGCGGGCTCGCGGTTCTCGACGAACTCGGCCTCGCCGCGCCGCTGATTACCGCCGGCAGCCGGATCGACCGGCTGTTCGGCCTGAACGCGGCCACGGGCTCGGTCGTGCTCGATGTGCGCTATGGCGCGCTGAGGCAGGAGCGCTTCGGCGTCGGCATCCACCGCACAGCGCTGTTCGAGACGCTGTTCGCTTCCGTGCAGAAGCGGCCGGTCGCGATCGAGACCGGGGTCGAGGTCGCGGACATCGATGCCGCTACTGACAGCAAGATCTCGCTGCTCCCCGCGAATGGCCGCCGCATCGGTCCGTTCGATCTCGTCGTCGATGCCTCGGGCACACGCTCAGCCCTGCTCGGCCATGCCGCCAAACCGGCCGTGCGCGTGCCGCTGAGCTATGGCGCGCTCTGGGCCAATGTCCCGCTCGCCGGCACCGGCTTCGATCGCCATGCGCTCGAACAGCGCTATCGCCGCGCCAGCGTGATGGCCGGGGTGCTGCCGATCGGGTGTCAGGGCGAGGAGCCGGAGCCGCAGGCGGCGCTGTTCTGGAGCCTGAAGGCCGATGCGCTCGAGGCCTGGCGCAACGCCGGGCTCGCAGCCTGGAAGGCCGAGGTCGAGCGCATCTGGCCGGCGACCGCGCCGCTGCTCGACCATATCGTGGATCCGGCGCAGCTGACCTTCGCGAACTATCGCCACCAGACGCTACCACGGCCTTACGGCCGGCGGATCGCCTTCATAGGCGATGCCGCGCATTCGACCAGTCCGCAATTGGGGCAGGGGGCGAACATGGCCCTGCTCGACGCCTATGCGCTGGCGGTGGCGCTCGACCAGGCCGGCGATCTCGATACAGCGCTGCTCCGCTATGCGCAGCTGCGTCGCTGGCATGTCCGGCTCTACCAGGCGGCCAGCCGGATGTTCACGCCGTTCTACCAGTCGGACAGCGCGGTGCTGCCGCTGATCCGCGACCGGCTGGTTCCGCCGCTGGCGCGGTTGCCGGGCATCGACCGGATGCTGGCGCTGCTGGTCTCCGGGCTGATCGGCGGTCCCTTGCGGCGGCTGGGGTTGAAGGAGCCGGCGATTGCTGCTGAAAGCGATCGACCGGCGCTCGCCGGGGAGGGGGCAGAGCGGTGACGATCGGACTGAATGAAATCTCGCTCGGCCTCGGCGCCATCGGCTTCGCCTGCTTCGCCTGGCCGATCTATCAGCGCCTGACCGGCCAGGCAGAAGCCGAGCCGCTTGGCTCGGGCAAGAGCCTGCGCTCGCCGCTCTGGTGGGCCGGCTTCGTACTCACAGTCGCGGCGATCTTCCTGCAGCGGATCGCGGCGCAGCAGGCGACGGGCGGCTGAAGGTTCTTGATCGCCGGCCGCGATCGGCGGCAAATGCGCGGCATGACCTCTTGCGCATGAGTGGATGATGTCGATCCATCTCGAACTCCGCAGCTATCGCGGCGGCGACCGCCACCGCCACGACTACAGCCAGATCCTGCTGCCGATGCAGGGCGCGATGCGGCTCGATGTCGAGGGGCATCGCAGCGTCGTGTCGAGCAATTGCGTCGCCATCATCCCACGCGAGCACGAGCATGATTTCGAGCCGACGGCCGATTGCAGCATGCTCATCCTCGATGTCGAGGCGGGAGCCTTCGCCGGCGAGGCCGAGCCGGCGCTGCTGCGCGATCTCGTTCCGTCGCTGACGCGGGTCGAGCCCTGGCTTTGGCGGATGTTCCGCCAGCTCGGCGCCGAGGTCGAAGCAGGCGCCTGCCGGCCGAGCGATGCCGCGCGGATGGCGATGGCAGGGCTACAACTGGTCGTACCGAGCGCGATGCCTCGGCCGCTGTCGCGCGCGGAGGGCCGGGTCATCGACGTCGCCCGCTCCCATGGGGCGGGAAGGGTCGCGGAGATGGCGCGGACGGCTGGCCTCGGCCAGAGCCGGTTCCATGCCTTGTTCCGTGCGACGACAGGCCAGTCGCCCAAGCAGTCGCAGTTGACCCGGCTGTTCGACGAGGCTGCCGACCGCTTGGTCACGACGGAGCTGCCGATCTCCGAGATCGCCTATGCCCTCGGCTACCAGAACGCCTCGTCCTTCAACCGGCAGTTCAAGCGTCGCTTCGGACTGACGCCGTCCGAATTCCGGGCGGCGAGCGGGAGAGACGGCTGAGCCCTCACTGCCACGCCCTTCATCAAACACATGGTCATCCCGGACAAGCCGCGTCAGCGGCGCCGATCCGGGATCCATTCCGGAGCCTTTCCGAACAAGGCTCCGGAATGGGTCCCGGGTCTCCCTCCGGTCGCCCGGGACGACTCGCGGATAATCAGTTCTCAGAACAGAGCTCGGAAAGAAGCGCAGCTTCGGTCAAGTCGTTCGGAGTTTCGCCTCATCACGGCGGTGCGGGCGCTCGCTATGGTCGATGCAACTCCGCATCATGAGGACCGCCTGCGATGAAACTCACCGATTTCAAGGTTCTGACCTTCGATTGCTACGGCACGCTGATCGACTGGGAGACCGGCATCTGGAATGCGTTGCAGCCGCTGATCAGTGCCGGAGGGCTCAAGCTCGACCGCGAGGAGGCGCTGGCACGCTTCGGCAAGCTCGAGAGCGAGGTGGAAGAGGCCGGGCCGTCGCTGCGCTATTCGACGCTGCTCGCTGCCGTCCATGCCCGCCTCGCCAGGGATCTCGGCGTCAACATCCATGCCGATCTGAACGAGCGCTTCGGCGGCTCCGTGCCGGATTGGCCGGCTTTTCCGGATTCGGCCGAGGCGCTCGCCTATCTCAAGCGGCACTACAAGCTCGTCATCCTCTCCAATGTCGATCGGACGAGCTTCGCGGCCAGCAATCGCAAGCTCGGCGTCACCTTCGACGCGATCTACACCGCCGAGGACATCGGCTCCTACAAGCCAGACCCGCGCAACTTCGCCTATCTGCTGGCGCATTTGGAGGCCGATCTTGGTCTGAAGCCCGGCGATGTCCTGCACACCGCGCAAAGCCTGTTCCACGATCATGTCCCGGCGGAACGCGTCGGGCTGGCGCGTGCCTGGATCGACCGGCGCTTCGGCATGGCGGGCAGTGGTGCGACGCAGATTCCTGCGGACCTGCCGAAGGTCGATTTCCATTTCAAGAGCATGGCCGAGCTGGCCAAGGCGCATCGCGAGGCGACTGGCGGCTGACCAGGGGGAGCCTCAGCCGCTGAAGCCGCCATCATCGAGGAAGCGCCGTTCCTCGGCCGAGCTTTGCCGGCCGAGGACGGCGTTGCGATGCGGAAAGCGGCCGAATTCGCGGATGATGTCGCGATGGAGGATCGCCCACTTGGTCGAGTCGTCATCGCCTGAGGCTTCGCTGAGCGCGACGCAGCGCTCCTGGTCGGCGAGGTCCTCGGAGTGCATGAACGGCATGTAGAGAAAGCGCCGCTCCGGATTCTCGAAGGCCTCGTCGAAGCCGCGCGCGATCGCTCGGCCGGCGACTTCGCGCGCCAGCGGGTCGGCCGCGAAGGCATGCGCCGAGCCGCGATGGAGGTTGCGCGGGAACTGGTCGAGCAGGAGCAGCAGCGCATAGACGCCCTCGGGCGTCTCCTCCCAAGCCGAGAACTCGCCGCGCGCGGCCGCGTCGACGAGCGGCCGGAAGCGCCGGGCGATCTCGGCATCGAAGGCGTCATCCTTGGCGAACCATTTGTCCGGGCCGGCCTGCCGCCAGAAGGCGAGGACCTCGGCGGCTGCGGATGGGGTGGGCTGTGTCATCGCGGACTCCGGCAAGGCTTTATTCCGGAGAAGATATAGTTGCCCTGGCAGCCCAAGTAGCGAGGAAATTTCTCCAGAGTACCCTTGCGCGCTAGCAAGCCGTGCGGTAGATGCCAGAACCGTAACGTACGGTACTCTCCGGATCGATGAACGA
Organism: Methylobacterium sp.; assembly: GCA_013823325.1. GTDB lineage: Bacteria > Pseudomonadota > Alphaproteobacteria > Rhizobiales > Beijerinckiaceae > Allobosea > Allobosea vestrisii. The sequence goes on along the minus strand of PNLY01000041.1, from coordinate 1,179 downwards.
CATTGCGACCCATAGCCAAGGCGAGGCGCTGAGCGAGCGGCAGCAGGCCGTGCTCGACGCCGTGCTGGCGCTGATGGTGGAGCAGGGCGACCAGCTCACCATGACGGCGGTGGCGCGGCGCGCAAGCTGCTCGAAGGAGACGCTGTACAAATGGTTCGGTGATCGCGACGGCCTGTTGACCGCGACCGTGCAGTGGCAGGCCTCCAAGGTCCGCGCCGACAATTACGACCGCCAGGCGCTCGATGCGGCGACGTTGCGCAAGAGCTTGCGGGATTTCGCCGAGAACTGGCTGAGCGTGATCACGAGCCAGACCTCGATCGCGCTCAACCGCGCCGCCATCGGCCATGCCGCCTCGGGCAAGAGCAATCTCGGCGGGATCGTGCTGGCGAATGGCCGCTTCGCCATCGGCGAGCGATTGAAGCCGGTTCTGGAGGCCGGCCGCGCGGCCGGGCTGCTCGATTTCGACGATGCCGAGACGGCGTTCCGCACCTTCTTCGGCCTGGTCGGCCGCGACGTTCAGATCAGGCTGCTGCTGGGCGATGCGCTCGTCTCAGGCAAGGCCGAGATCCAGCGCGACGCGGCCCGGGCCACCGACCAGTTCCTCACTCTTCACGGGCGGCCGAAGACCGCACCGAAAGCCTGAAGCCTAGAGATCAACCCAAGGAAGGACGCATCCAATGCGCGTTTATTACGATCGCGACGCCGACATCAACCTGATCAAGGGCAAGAAGGTCTGCATCGTCGGCTACGGCAGCCAAGGCCATGCGCATGCGCTCAACCTGCGCGATTCCGGCGTCAAGGAGATTATCATCGCCCTGAAGGCCGGCTCCGCCACCCGCAAGAAGGCCGAAGAGGCCGGCTTCAAGGTCATGACCCCGTCCGAGGCCGCCAAGGTCTCCGACATCATGATGATGCTGACCCCCGACGAGCTGCAGGGCGACATCTATCGCGACGAGCTGCACGCCAACATGAAGGAAGGCGCCGCCCTCCTGTTCGCGCACGGCCTCAACGTCCACTTCAACCTGATCGAGCCGCGCAAGGACCTCGACGTGCTGATGGTTGCGCCGAAGGGCCCGGGCCACACCGTCCGCTCCGAATATCAGCGCGGCGGCGGCGTGCCGACCCTGATCGCCATCCATCAGGACGCGACCGGCAACGCCCATGACCTCGGCCTGTCCT